>JBARPX010000069.1:0-2560 GCA_049643405.1 Candidatus Zixiibacteriota bacterium | reverse complement strand
TTTTTGTCCCAACGGATGGGACCCTCAAACGTCTCTCCATCCCTGGTGTAGACGGTCCCGCAGATCCTTCCGGGTTGAGCAAGCAAAAAGGGAGTAAGAAGAAAAAGCGCCAATAACCCGACACCGGCTACCGATAAGATAATCCTTCTCATTTTGTTCCTCCTGCCGAAGGTTTAGCCTGAGATTTTTGAAAAAAGATCGACTGATAACTGGGACATTTGCAAGAACTCCAACAGAGCTTTTTTCACTCTCCGCGCCGGAATTCCTAAGGTCAACTTTCACAAGTGTTCTTTACGTGCGTATAGAAGGAAAAGTTCCCTCTTTTGGGTTTAGTACTTCACTGAATCTGGACGTGCCTTTTGTGGCGGAAGCGCTGGTGGGCAGCAAAAAAGCCTTGCTTTAAGGGAAAGTTTTAGTATACTAAAAATGGAGATCGAGATACCAGGCTGGCAGCAATGACAAGACTGAACGGGTGATAGAGATGACGATTCAAAAGGCCAAAGAGAAGAGAATCAAAAACTTCGTTAAGAACAGGTATGGCAACATCGCCAAGAAGCGGGAGGCTTGTTGCAGCTGCAACGGAGTTACCGCGATCGAACAGGCTACGGCTATAGGCTATTCTCCGGAGGAACTGAAGAAGATACCGGAGTCTGCCGTAATGGGTCTGGGATGCGGTAATCCCGCCGGTTTGGCTTCTCTGAAGAAGGGAGAGACTGTTCTGGACCTGGGCTCAGGTGGAGGAGTCGACGTCTTTCTCGCAGCCAATAAGGTGGGAGAAACCGGATGGGTCATTGGAGTGGACATGACGCCGGAGATGATAAGAAGGGCAAGATCGAACGCCCGAAAAGGCGGGTACAAGAACGTTGAGTTCCGGCTGGGCGAGATCGAAAACCTGCCGGTTGAAGATGAATCAGTGGATGTGATCATAAGCAACTGCGTGATAAATCTCTCGCCGGACAAGGAGAAAGTTTTCGCGGAAGGTTACCGGGTCCTGAGGCGGGGAGGGAGGATGGTGATCTCCGACATCGTCACCGATCAGGAGTTGCCCGACGATATAAGAAAATCATTCTCAGCTTGGGCCGAGTGCATCGGCGGAGCGTTGGTGAGAAAAGAATACCTGAGCGCCATTAAAAAGGTCGGCTTCAGCCGAATCAGAATATTGGATGAAAAGGTATTCTTAGAGGAGGGGATGAGCGATAAAATCAAGGGGAGGATAACGAGCATTAAGGTCGAGGCGAAAAAAGAACGCACACGCAGATCACGATCTCCTCGTATGTGAACCAGAGCTTTCGATCTATTGACCATTCACTATTGACTACTGACCGGATTTTCCGGAGAGGTGGCCGAGTTGGCTGAAGGCAGCTGCCTGCTAAGCAGTTGTAGGGCTTATAACTCTACCCCGGGTTCGAATCCCGGCCTCTCCGCCATGAACCATGCCGTTCGTGGCTCCGCTTTTTATTGTCTATCATGTTTTATGTCTATATCCTCCAGATAAAGAAGGGTGGGCGTTACTACATAGGGCAGACACAGAATCTGGCAAAGCGTCTTGGCAAGCACGGAAGTGGCGAGACCAAGTCCATGAGGAATCGGGGTGAGTTTAAGATCGTGTATGTAGAAGAGTGCTTAACCCGGTCACAGGCGGTGCGACGCGAGAAGCAGATCAAAAGATACAAAGGAGGCAATGCATTCAAGAGGTTGCTTGAGGATTGGGATAGGGAGAGTGTAACTAACGCCCACTTGGCTGAAGTCCCGTCCCGCCAACGGCGGGAGATAAGCAGTTGTAGGGCTTATAACTCTCGGGATGTATCGGGGAAACGAAGTCCTGATGTTATGATGTTCGGCCTCCACATTCCCTAACGTTGAAGGATCTGAGATCCCGCCATTGGCGGGATACCCCGGGTTCCCTTCGACTCGTCTTGGGACTCGCTCAGCGTCTGACGACGAATCCCGGCCTCTTCTTTCTCTCTTGTCCGAAGTTCCCTCAGGCTACTCATGATAAGAGGCATCCAAATAGTCGACACAAACGCAGACAATATCTGCGACTACCCACTGTGTGGCTACAAGAACATCAAGCAGGAGGGCTACAAGCGGAAAACCGATTGGCTAAAGCGACGCTTCAAAGAGGGGATGAAGGTCAAAGTCCTGCATTCACCTCAGGATGGATCTGTGGGAATGATCGAATACGTTCCGGGGGAACATACCTGGCGAGCGGTAGATGCAGAAGGATACATGCTGATTCATTGTATATTCATAATGCCCAGGAAACTCAAGAGCAAAGGCTATGGGTCACTTATGGTGGACGAGTGTCTGAAAGATGCCAGGAAGCAGAAAATGCATGGCGTGGCGGTCGTTACTCGCAAAGGCACTTGGATGGCGGGTAAGGAGCTGTTTCTCAAAAACGGTTTTGAAGTTGTTGACACGGCGCCCCCCGACTTTGAGTTGCTGGTCAAGAAATTCAAGAAGAGCGCACCTTTGCCCAAGTTCAAAGGGGACTGGGACAAGCGACTGCGTAAATATGATAAGGGCTTGACCATCATTCGATCAGATCAATGTCCTTATG
>JBARPX010000068.1:0-19156 GCA_049643405.1 Candidatus Zixiibacteriota bacterium | reverse complement strand
GACCTGGCAGGCACAGTAACCCGTGGGCTGGTGATCATACAAGGTTAAAAATGCAGAAAGAGGAAATAACAGAAACCACCAAATCCTTATCAGGGAAGGTCATCAGACTTACTTTAAAACAATGGATACATATAGTCGAATCACACGACTACATGGCGGGCAATATGTCTAAGGTGATGGAAACAGTTAACTTGCCCGATTGTATTGTAAAAGGCTTTAAAGGTGAAAAGATTGCTTTAAAACATTATTACAAAACGAACATCAAAGAAAAGTATTGCGTTGTCGTTTATAAGGAAAACAGAGACGGCTTCATCATCACGGCTTTCTTCACATCCAAGCCAGAAACCATCAGAAAAAGAGGTGTGATATGACAAAAGTGAAAGAATTCGATATTTCTGTGATTCCACATCTTCTCAAATTCAATCAGAAGCACTATTGGGTAGATTACGATGAGGCAACAGACACCTTATACATTAGTTTCAGAAAACCCCAGTGTGCCGATGACAGCATCATGAAAGAAAATCTCATCTATCATTATGCGGGAAAAAAATTAGTGGGTGTAACCATCTTACATGCAAAAAGTTCAAAAGGAAAACGTATGTCGGAATAACATCCAGGGTCACAAAGCAAAGGCAAGCATTATTCGATTTCTGGTTTTGGGAAACATCAAAATTCTGAAGCTAGAAGGCGAAACATCTAAGGAGGGTCATGATATGCGCATTGTTGAGGAGCCAAAAATCGTAGGTGATTTTGGGGAGTTTGTTACAGCTTACTATCTGACCAAGTTAGGCATCAACGTATTACGAGCAGATACAGTCTGTTTTGATCTTTTTGCCACAGATTCCAGAGGGGTTGTTTTTCCTAAAAAAGCTACTTGTGGGATTTCCGTTAAGATACGAGACCGAAGTAATACAACACCCGCCTGCACCATAGTACGCAAAGACTTCCCTAAGATAAAGTCCCATGCTAAGAAGTGGCAAATTGATCCCTGGATTTGTCACCTGATCGTTTCTAAGCGTGAAAACCAAAAGATCTTAGAAGGGTTCCTCTTACCCGTGTCAGAAGCTCAGAAGTATTTTGCTGAAGGTAAAAGGCAATTTGCAATTTCATTTTCTAAATTGCGGAAGGAGATTAATGGCAAATTTGCTGGAACGAAAAGATACTTTAAGTGGGTGCTTGACTGATCCTTGTGTGCATATACCTTAAGATCGTAAAAGTCAGCTGTATGATAGAAGAATCCATTACCCATCTATAACATGGATCCCAAAGAAAAAATCAGACTGACCGCCCTGGCATCCAGTTCCGGGTGAGCGGCAAAATGTGGTCCAGGAGACCTGACCCAGGTGCTGGGTCATTTGCCCAAACAGGACGATCCTAACATCCTTGTTGGTTTCAACTCTGTGGATGATGCCGGCGTTTACAAAATCCGGGAGGATTTGGCCATAGTGCACACCGTGGATTTCTTTCCACCCATCGTGGACGACCCTTATGATTTCGGTGCCATCGCCGCGGCCAATTCCTTAAGCGACGTTTACGCCATGGGAGCAAAGCCGAACTCAGCTCTTAACATCGTTGGCTATCCTCCAAAGACGGTGCCTCTTTCGGTTTTGGACGAAATCCTGAGAGGAGGAGCAGAAAAAGCTCATGAAGCAGGTGTGGCCATAATTGGAGGTCACACCATAAAGACCAAAGAGCCCATATATGGGCTGGCAGTGGTGGGCACCATTCATCCGCAGAAGATAATAAGCAATGCCGGCGCCAAGCCGGGAGACTCGCTGGTCTTGACCAAACCCCTGGGCACGGGAATAATAGCCACCGCCATAAAAAAGGGCATGGTGGGTGATGATGTGATAAAGAGAGTGGTGGGAATTATGGCGTCGTTGAACAGGTATGCTTCGGAGGTGATGCTGGAGACGGGAGTCAATGCCTGCACTGATATCACAGGTTTCGGGCTTCTGGGACATCTGTGCGAGCTGGTGGAGACCTCAAAGGTTGGGGCAGCGATCTACGCTGAGAAGGTCCCGGTGATCGAGCCAGCCCTGAGGCTGGCAAAGGAGCGTGCGGTTCCGGGCGGGACCTTAGCGAATCTGAAGTATGCTGAAGAGAAGACGGACTGGGCCGATGGAATAACAGATGAACAGAAGCTGATCCTGTGCGACGCCCAGACCTCCGGAGGACTGCTCATCTCGGTGCCCAAGGAAAAGGAGGCGAAACTTCTGGAGAGCTTGGTCTCCAGGGGCGTTCCGGATGCGACAGTTGTAGGCGAAATAATCGAGGATGAAAGATGCCGAATCCAGGTGAAGAGATAATCAAAGAAAGATTGAGACAGATACCCAGTGTGGAAAAGATACTGGAGTCGCCTGAACTTCAGTCCGACATAGCGGAATTCTCCCATCCCCTGGTGGCGGCGGCGGTCAAGCGTGCGGTTGAGGTGATAAGAGGCGAGGTAAAAGAAGGCAAGGAACCCATCTCCGGCGGGGAGATAGTCCGGATGGTGAAGAATATCATTGCCGAGCAGACCTCCGCTGCGCTAAAGCCGGTGATCAACGCCGCCGGGGTTATTCTTCATACCAACCTGGGGCGGGCTCCGATGGACGGAGAGACTCTCTCCTTCATTCAGAATGTGAGCGTAACTTACAGCAACTTAGAATTCGATCTAAAAGAGGGGAAAAGAAGCAAGAGGGGAATATTCGTAGAAAAGCTTCTCTGCCTGTTGACCTCGGCAGAGGCCGCCATGGCGGTGAACAACAACGCGGGAGCCGTGCTCTTGATCCTAAGCGCCCTGGCTTCCGGCAAAGAGGTGATAGTCTCTCGAGGCGAACTGGTGCAGATCGGCGGGGGCTTTCGCATTCCAGAGATTCTGGCACTAAGCGGCGCAAAGCTTAAAGAGGTGGGAACCACCAACCAGACCGCTATCGCCGATTACGAGAATGCCATCACTTCTGAGACTGCCATCCTGCTGAAAGTTCACCAGAGCAACTTCAAGATGATAGGATTCGTGAAAAGACCTCTTATAAATGAATTAGTCGCTTTGGGAAAAAGGCATAAACTGTGTGTGGTAGAAGATTTGGGAAGCGGGGTCTTGCTCAGAACCGAAGACTTCAAGCTGGCACATGAGCCGACGGCTTTTGAGGCACTTTCTTCCGGCGCAGACTTAGTCTGTTTCTCCGGGGACAAGCTTTTGGGTGCTCCTCAAGCAGGAATAATCCTAGGCAAGAAGAAGTACATAGATATCTTGAAAAAGCATCCGCTTCATCGAGCCTTGAGATTAGACAAGATGTTCCTCGCTGGCCTGGAAAAGATTTTGCTTTACTATCTCAAAGGGCAAGCCACGGAGAAGATTCCTGTCTGGCGAATGATCAGCACTCCACTGAAGAATCTGCAAGTTAGGGCGGAGAAAATCAAAGCCGAGCTTGAAGAATCGGGCATTGCGGTCGCCATTCAAGAAAGCGAAAGCACTGTGGGAGGAGGCTCCCTCCCCGGCGAAACCCTACCCACCATAACAATATCCGTTGAATCTGCCCGGACGGGTGCCCGTCTGGGCGCTCCATCCGTTGACCAGCAAGCCAAGCTTTTCAGGGAGCAATCTCCGCCCATAATCGGGCGCATAGAGAATGACAGATTCGTGTTGGATTTAAGGACCGTCTTTCCTCACCAGGATGAGGTCGTCATCTCCGCCGTAAGGAACATTTTCTCAAAATGAGTTGATTCTCTCCTATCCCCGCATTATACTTCGACAGTCGCACTGTTGGTTCCAGTTCGCGTAGCCGAGGCTTCATGCCTTGGCGTTCCGTTTGGAAAAGCTCATGTTCGTTCTCGGAACTGCCGGACATATCGATCACGGGAAGTCTAAACTGGTGGAAGCCCTCACCGGCATCGATCCGGACAGGCTGCCGGAGGAGAAGGAGCGGGGGATGACCATCGATTTGGGGTTTGCGTGGTTGGCCCTTCCGGACGGCAGCGAGGTGGGGATCGTAGACGTTCCGGGACACGAGAGATTTGTGAAGAATATGGTGGCCGGCGTGGGGGGAATCGATGCGGCGCTGTTCATCGTGGCCGCAGACGACGGGTGGATGCCCCAGAGCCAGGAACATCTCCAGATTCTGGACATGTTGAAGATACAGACCGGCATAGTGGTGATCACCAAGATCGATCTGGTCGACCCGGAGTGGGTGGGATTGGTCGAAGAAGACGTTAAGGAGAAAGTGAGAGGGACCATCCTTCAGGACGTCCCGATAGTCAAGGTCTCCTCCACCCAGAAGATCGGAACGGACAAGATGTACCAGGAAATCACCAGGATGATCTCCCGGCTTGGGCGCCAGAAAGACGTCGGCAAGCCGCGGATGTATATAGACAGGGTTTTCACCATGTCGGGGAGAGGAACCGTGGTCACCGGAACCTTGAGGGACGGGTGTTTCCAATTGGGCGAGGAGGTGGAGATTCTACCTCAGAACATCGGTGCCCGAATCCGGGAACTGCAAACGCACAAGAAGGTTCACAAGGAAGTTGCGCCAGGAACCAGGGTGGCAATGAATTTAGCCGGAGTGGAAAAGGAGAAGCTACAAAGGGGTGACGTGGTTACCAGGGTGGGCTTAGATCAGACCATCGAGACCTTCGTCGCTTATGTAGAGGTAGTCTCCACTTTGAAGTCACCGGTGAAACATAATGCCAATCTGCTTCTGATATTGGGAACGACTGAACTGGTGGCCAGGGCCAGAATCCTGGATAAGGATCAAATTCTGCCGGGAGAGTCAAGCTTTGTGCAATTTTTGTGCAAGGGAAGGTTGCTGGCCCGAATCGGCGATCATTTCATCCTGAGATTGCCCTCGCCGCAGATCACGGTGGGCGGGGGAACAGTGCTCGACGTTTCTCCAAGGGTCCACAAGAGAAAAGATGGTGAGTTAATTTCGGATCTTCAAAGGAGATTGAGTTTGGATCCGTCCAATTTAATTCTCTCCGAATTGAAGAAATGGGGGCTGTTCACGAAAAGGGGAATCTTAAAAGCGAGCAACCTCAGTCAGGAACAGATTCAATCGAGCCTGAAGGAGCTGGAGAAGGAAGGAAAGATATTTTCAATAGGGGATTTTATAGCAGACCTGATAACGTGGGAAGAGACCTCAAAACGAATTATCTCCGAGATAGAGAACACGCACAAGATGTTTCCCTGCAAAATCGGAGCCAAGCTGGCGGAGTTTTCCGGTAGGCTGAAGATCGAAGGAAATCTGTTTGACCAGACCGTAAAGCACCTGGTTGCGGAGAAACAGATCGTCCAGCAGGGAGTATACCTTCGTCTGCCCGATCACCAACCCGCTCTGTCCCCCAGGCAGAAGGAGCTGTCGGTAAAAGTCCTACAAGAGTTTGCCTCGAAACCTCTTACCCCACCCACCAAAGAGGAATTGCTGAATGTCGGACCTGACTATGAGGACGTTCTTCTGTTCCTGATTGAACAGGGACAGTTGGTGGAGCTGAAGGATGGGGTGCTCTTTAGAAGCGATGATTTTGAGAAGATAAAGGCCAAGGTGACGGGTTTCATTGGCCAGCAGGGAGCGGCCACGGTGAGCCAACTGAGGGCACATCTCAACACCACCAGAAAATACATGGTGCCAATTCTGGAAAAGCTGGATCAACTGGGAGTGACCCAGAGAGAAGGGGACAAGAGAACTCTTCCCGCACGATAGCAAACCGAAAATAGGACCTCACCCCCTATTCCCCCCTCTCCATAGGGAGGGTGTCGCCACCCTTTAAAACGTACAGTTGTCATTCTGAGCGAAGCGAAGAATCTAGTAATTCCAATAAGCTACAAAACCGAGATTCTTCGGCTGACGCCTCAGAATGACATTATGACATACCCTCAAGATGGAGAGGGGGACACAAGGGGGAGAGGTTAAAAACAAGGTTCAGACAAAACGATGAAAGACTTGATGCTGCTGAACGGAAATGTTTACACCATGGACCCCCGTTTGCCTAAGGCTGAGGCGGTAGCGATCAAGGGTTCAAAGATAATTACCGTGGGCAAGAACTCGGAAGCAGAGAATCTCGGAAGGAAGAACTTCAGAGTAATAGATCTGGAAGGAAAAACCGTGTTACCCGGTCTGACCGACTGTCACACACATTTTCTCTCCTTTGCCCACTCACTGAAAAGGGTGAACCTGCACGGAGTCAGCTCTCTTGATGAAATCCTGTCAACTATCGAAGCCTCTGCGGCAAAGCTGAAAGACGATGAGTGGCTGGTGGGCGGAGGATGGGATAAGAATATCGTGGGGGATGAGTTCCTCTTCACAAAGGAGATTTTGGATAAGGTGTGTCCGGAGCATCCTGCCGCTCTGCAGAGCAAAGATCACCATATGCTGTGGGTCAACTCGACAACTCTAAAGGCGGTGGGGGTCGATAAGATGACGAACGACCCCCGTGGCGGAAGGATCGAAAGGGATCGCAGTACCGGTGAGCCCACCGGAATCCTGAAGGAGAACGCCTGCAACCTGGTCTGGGAGAGAGTTCCAGAGCCCTCGACTGCTACCTCCAAAGAATTGCTGAAAGAGGCCTTGAAAATCGCGAACAGCTACGGGCTGACGGGAATTCATAACCATGACGATCCGGGGGCGCATGAGCTTTTTGATCAGCTTGATGCAGAAGGCGATCTCACCTTGCGAGTGTCCTCCTGGCTTCCCAGGGGGGAGCTTGACTCTGTTATAGATTCGGGGATGACGTCTGGCTCCGGCGACGAGAAATTGAAATTTGGCGGTGTGAAATTCTATTGTGACGGCAGCCTTGGATCGCAGACAGCCTTGATGTTCGAGCCTTTTGAAGGTTCAAAGGATAATTATGGCATCGAGGCTACCTCCGAGGAGGAACTGATCGAGTTGGTCTCGAGAGCCAGCCAGGCTGGAATAGGCGTTGCCGTCCATGCCATCGGCGACAAAGCCGTACACCAATCATTGAATGCGATTGAGAAGTCAGCCCAGCAGAGGAGAGAAGGAACACAGTTACGACATCGAATTGAGCATGTGCAGCTTCTCCATCCTGCGGATGTGGAACGATTTCACAAGCTCGGCATTATCGCCTCGGTCCAGCCGGTACACACCCCGGCTGATATAGACATCGCCGAAAGATACTGGGGCAAACGCTGCAAGCTTGCCTATGCCTTCAAGACCCTCCTTGAGAGTGGCGCCCATGTTGTTTTCGGATCGGATGCCCCGATAGAAACTCTAAATCCCTGGATGGGGATTCATGCGGCCATTACCCGCCACAGGATTGGGGAAAAGGAAAGCTGGTATCCTGAGCAGAGAGTGACCGTCACCGACACGGTCTCAGCTTATACTCGATGGGCAGGTTATGCGTCATATGAGGAGAATCTTAAAGGCTCAATCGAAGTAGGAAAACTGGCGGACACGATCGTCGTGTCCCAGGATGTTTTCAAAATCGAGCCTGAAGAGATTCGCGTTACGGAAGTCGAGTGTACCATCCTGGGGGGCAGGATCGTTTACCAATCGTAAGGCAAGGGGAATTCAGAGCTATCCCCCCGATCCCTCCGATTTACCTTCCTGATCTCAACCCAGGGATACGACAGCAGCACCCGCAAAAGCGAAGACTATGGCCAGAATGCGGGTGAGATTGACCGGTTCTCTCAAGAGGTATGCTGCCAAGATAAACACGAAAACGTTGCTGGTTTGGTTCAAAGCCGCAGCGATGGAGGCCTGGGTGTATTTCATTCCCCCCATCCAGATTACCATGGAGAGGTATGCTCCCAAGAGCGAACCGGGAAGCATGTATTGCCAGTTTCGCACCGCCAAGACCGACGAGATGATCTTCTTTCGACCGGGATGAAACAAAAGATAAATGCCCAATCCCACGCATCCGGCGAAGAGGCGAACCTCTACCACCCACAACAGGGGAGAGCGATTGAGCAGCGGCTTGATCATCACTATGCCCACCGCCATTGAGGCCATCGCCAGCACGCCGAAGACGACGCCCAGGATCAGGTCGTGGCGGGAGATGTGCTTTCTGTCTCCTATTCCTGAGACGCCCAGGACCGCCGAGACGATCAAGATGACTCCGAATATCTGAAGGCCGGTCATGGTTTCATACAAGAAGATCACAGACAGCCCGATTATGAAGGGACTGTAAAGGCAGTCGACTATTGCCGATAGTTCCGCGCCGAGCAGGTTTAGACTTTTGAAGAAGAGGGTGTCTGATATGGCGATACCGATGATCCCGCTCGCCAGAAGGAGAAGATAATCATTCAGAGAGGCTTCAGGAAATAGAGAAGTTCCCAGCACCAAAGAGGTGGGGATAAAAAGGGCCAGCGCCAAGCAGTTCTTGAAAAGGTTCAAGCCCACCGGCGTAACCGTCTCGCCGCTCTTTCTGAACAGTATAACTGCAATGGCCCAGGTGATGGCGCAGGATAGAGCTAATATCTCTCCTAAATGCGGCAAGTGAAGTAGCATGGCTGAGGCGGCTGAAGCTGCGGTTCCTTATGGTTCGGTTAGAGTAACGCCGGTCTGGAGCTTGGTCATTCCCTTTCGGCAAGCTCAGTGCAGACACGAATACGAAGCTAAGGGCGGCTTTCCTTGCTTCGGTGTCAATGGTGCCGGAGGCCGGAATCGAACCGGCACGGTGAATAATCACCGAGGGATTTTAAGTCCCTTGCGTCTACCTATTCCGCCACTCCGGCGGGCGCTTCGCGCCAATTAGTAGTTCACAGTTCACGGTTCACCGTCCCCGCAGCCACACCGCAAAGCGGTTCACAGTTCACGGTTCACCGTCCCATCTACAACCCCGTGAATCGGTCGAGGGTTCACAGTTGACAGTTCGCAGTTTGCAGTTCGCATTCCCCATCCCCGCCGCACACAAGGCAAATTTAGAGGAAATAATGAGAAAAGCAAGATATAAAAGATCAGGGGGTGTTGACTCCATAAGAGGCAGTTTCATCCCCTACGGAATCTCTTTCTCTTATCCTTGTCGATCTTCTCGGTGGCGTACTGGATGATCAACCTGGGCGCTTGGTCTTTCCACTTGAGGAGGAAATCCTCCACCTTTTTGGGTGATTTCTTCCAGGCCTCCCTTAAGAGCCAGCCGGTTCCCTGCTGAACCACTCTTTCCGGATCGAGGATCAGCTTCCGAGCGACCCGGAGCGCCCGCGGCACATTCGCCGTGCCACCCTTGTAGAAGTCCTGCACCCAAGTCACCGCCGCCCCGCGCCTCTTCCATCTGTGGGGTGATTCGGTCCAGGCAAGAAGATCCTTGAAGTCGACCACCTTGTCTGCCAGAAACGGGTACACGATGGTGCTGCAGGCGCCGTCGCAGTGCGCCCAGTTGATGATGTATCTCTCGAACCACTTGCCCACGGTGTTGAACAGACTCTTGTTGTACTTGTCTCTCAGCCTCTCCATAAACCCGAGAGCGATGGTGGTCTCCTCGAACTTACCCGTACTCAAGAGATGCCGGCACAAGGTGAGAAGCTGCTTGCGGTCCAACTTCTCCTGACATGTCCTAAACCATTCGTCAATTTTTGGGCCAAGCTTCTCTCCGTCCACTCCGTAAGGATCGTATCCCTCCTTGAAGTACTTGGCGTACTTTGTGACGACAGCTTTATCAGCATTGACCTTCAGAAATCGCCGCATATCCCTTTCAATCTTCTCTATCATCGCGGAGTGCCTCTCACCATGAACTATGAACTATAAAAACAGGCGGCTTCCGGATTCGAACCGGAGAATAGAGGTTTTGCAGACCTCCGCCTTACCACTTGGCTAAGCCGCCGTTGGTCTTTCGCTTTTCACCAGGACCCCTGGTCAGGGAATCCTCTTTCATCACAGGTGTCGGCCTTCTCGCCAACTCTCTTTAAGACAAAATTCGAGCGTGCATCTGCTGTCCACTATAGTTGCGTTGTGATCTCCAATGCATCGCCGATGAGTAATATACTGAAGTAGCGGTCTCCGTCAAGACAAAATCGTCTGTGTCCCTCAACGCCTTCTATCCGTTTAATCCGCTGGTATGACCCATATGGTTCATACCGCTGACCGTTTGATCCGCCGGCCTGAACCGCACGGTTCAGGCCTCTGACCTACTTGTCATCCACCACCTCGAAATCGGCGTCCACCGCCCCCTCTTTGCCTTTGTCGTCTTTCTTCTCTTCCTTCGGTTCCTCCTTGGGTGGTTCCTCTGGTGGGGCCTGCTGCTGTGCTCCGCCGGTCTGCTTGTACATCTGTTCTGCGAGCTTGTGAGAGGCCTGCATCAACTCGTCTACTGACTTGTTGATCTCGTCGGCGTTCTCTCCTTTCATGACCTGCTTGACCTTCTCGATCTTCTCTTCGATGTTCTTCTTCTCGTCTGCCGAAATCTTGTCACCATATTCTTTCAGGGTCTTCTCGGTGGTGTAGATCATCTGGTCTGCCTTGTTTCTTGCCTCCACCAGGGCCTTTTTCTTCTTGTCCTCCTCGGCATGAGCCTCGGCGTCTTTGACCTTCTTCTGAATCTCCTCCTCGGACAGGCCGCTGGATGCCTGAATCTTGATGCTCTGCTCCTTGCCCGTTCCCATGTCCTTGGCCGAGACGTGGACGATGCCGTTGGCGTCTATGTCGAAGGTCACCTCGATCTGCGGGATTCCTCGGGGAGCCGGTGGTATTCCCACCAGGTCGAAACGGCCCAGCGTTCGATTGTATATTGCCATCTCCCGCTCGCCCTGCAGGACGTGTATGCTTACCGCGGTCTGGTTGTCTGCGGCAGTGGAGAATATCTGGCTCTTTTTGGTGGGTATGGTGGTATTCCTTTCGATCAACCTGGTCATCACGCTGCCCAGGGTCTCGATTCCGAGAGAGAGTGGGGTAACGTCCAGCAGAAGGACGTCTTTCACCTCGCCGGAAAGAACTGCCGCCTGTATGGCTGCTCCCACCGCCACTACCTCGTCCGGGTTGACTCCTTTGTGCGGTTCCTTGCCGAAGAGACTCTTGACCACCTCCTGGACTTTGGGCATTCGGGTCTGTCCGCCTACCAGGATCACCTCATCGATGTCGGAGGGTTGAAGCTTGGCATCTGCCAAAGCTTTCTTGCACGGTTCCACCGTCCTCTGGACAAGGTTGTCCACCAGTTGCTCCAGCTTGGCTCGACTCAGGGTCAGATCCAGGTGTCGGGGGCCGCTGGAATCGGCGGTGATGAAAGGAAGGTTGATGTTGGTCTGCATGGTGGTGGAAAGCTCGCACTTGGCCTTCTCTGCGGCCTCTTTCAGTCTCTGGAGAGCCATGCGATCCTTGGTCAAGTCTATGCCGTACTGCTTTTTGAATTCATCTGCGATCCAATCTATGATCCTCTGGTCGAAATCGTCTCCTCCCAGGTGGGTGTCGCCATTGGTTGATCTCACTTCGAAAACCCCTTCACCCAATTCCAGAATGGAAATGTCGAAGGTGCCGCCACCCAGATCGAACACGGCGATCTTCTCATCCTTCTTCTTTTCCAGACCATAAGCTAAAGACGCGGCGGTGGGCTCGTTGATTATCCTCAAAACCTCCAGCCCGGCGATCCTTCCCGCGTCCTTGGTGGCCTGCCTCTGGGAGTCGTTGAAATATGCCGGGATTGTGATGACCGCCTGGGTGACCTTTTCGCCAAGATATTCCTCTGCTGTCTTTTTCATGGACTGCAGGATCATGGCGCCGATATCGGGAGGAGAGTATTCCTTGTCCATTATCTTGACCTGCACGTCTCCGTTGGGAGCTTCCACGATCTGATAGGGGACGATCTTTTCCTCTTCCTTAACTTCGTGGTGTTTTCTTCCCATGAATCGCTTGATGGAGAAAACGGTGTTCTCGGGGTTGGTTATGGCCTGCCTTTTGGCCACCTGCCCGACCAACCTTTCACCCGCCTTGGTGAACGCCACCACTGATGGCGTGGTTCTCATCCCCTCCGGGTTGGGTATGACTTTCGGCTCGCCCGCCTCCATCACCGCCACGCATGAATTAGTGGTTCCTAAATCTATTCCGATTACTTTTGGCATTTACTGATCCTCCGATTTCGTTTTCCGCGGTTCGTCACGGATACCTTGTCCGTGACGATGTGAAGGTAACGGATTCATCCTGAACGGACAGGGCGTCCGTTACCAACTTGGGTCATTCATCCGTATCTTTGTTTTCTTCCTTTTCGTGCTCGGGTTTTCCTTTGGAGACTACCACCTTCGAAGGTCTCAGCAGTTTCTCATTCAGCATGTATCCTTTACACATCTCGTCAGCCACGATACCCTCTTCGTGTTCCTCGCTTTCACACTGGGTTACCGCCTCGTGAAAATTGGGATCAAAAGGCTTGCATACCGCGTCTATTTCTTTCAATCCCTCTTTCTCCAGAAGCTCCTTTAGATGAGTGTATATCAGTTCCACTCCCTTGCGGAAGCTGTCATAGTCGTTGGAGGTCTTTGCAGAATCCAGGGCGCGTTCAAAGTTGTCCATGGTGTCCAGAAGCTTTGAGATTAGGTTCTCGTTGGCGCTCTGGCATATAGCCTCAAACTCCCTGGCGGTCCGTTTGCGGTAATTGTCGTACTCCGCCGCCAGCCTTAGGAGACGATCCTCCAGTTCTTTTGCCTGCTCCTCACTTTTGGCTAGCCGCTCTTTTAGCAGGTCCGTTTCGGTTGCCGGTTTGGGTTCCTTTTTTTCTCCCCTCTCTACAACCTCAGTCTGCGACTTCTTATCTTTATCCTTTTTCTTATCTTCCTTGAGATGTTTCTCTTTGCTCAACTTGTGTTGCTCCTCCTTTGGCGTGGATAATAATGATTTCGTTTCTCTACCTGGAAAGGACGTCGCTTAGAAGCTTCGCTGTGTATTGTACCATTGAAACCAACTTGGAGTATCTCATCCGGGTGGGGCCTATTATTCCGATGGTTCCCCTCACCTTTCCGGCTTCATATGGCGAGGTCACCAGGCTGCAGGACTCCATCTCCCCTCGCTCCAACTCTTTCCCGATGGTGATGCTGATTCCTTCCTTGATCCCCTTGGCGGAAATGAGTTCCGCTAAGAGCTTCTTCTCCTCGAGCACCTCGATTAGGCTTCTCAGTTTCTCTCTGTCCTTGAATTCAGGTTGATCCACGATATTGGTGGTTCCTCCTAAGTGCATCTGATCCGGCTCGGTTAAGTCCAACAGGCTGTCGGTCGAATCGAGGAAGAGCTTTATCAGTCGAGCATCGGCGGGGGAGGTCTCTTTGAGCCGGAGATCGATCGACTCCTTGATCTCTCCCAAAGTCAGCCCGGAAAGCTTCTCGTTCAGGACGTCTGCGGTCTTTTCCAGTGACTTCACGTCAACAGAGGATTCGGCTTCCAACAGCACAGTCCTGACGAGCCCGTGTTTGACCGCCAAGACCACCAGGATCTTCTTTTCCGCCACCGGGATCAGATTTATGCTGGTCAGAATACCACTGTCGAATCTGGGGGCGATAGTTAAGCCCAACTGCTTCGAGACTGTGGCCAATACCAGGGCGGTCTGCTCTAAGATGTCCTCCACCGCCGCATAATCGGCGCATATCTCTCTTCTGATTTGATCCTCTTCAGACGCAGTAAGAGCTTCCGGTCCCATCATGCTGTCAACATAGAGCCGGTATCCCTTGTCCGTGGGAACCCTTCCGGCAGAGGTATGGGGGTGAGTGATCAGCCCCATCTCCTCTAAATCCTGCATGGTGTTTCTCACCGTGGCCGGGCTTATCCCCAACCTATATTTTTGTGCCACTGCTCTGGAACCTACTGGTTCGGCAGTAGCCACGTAATGGTTGATCAGGGACTTAAGGACCAACCGCTCTCTCTCGCTGAGACTTTCGAAAGCCATGTATGCCTCGTAATCTCCTTGTCTTCAATAAATTAGCGCGCGCCTGGCACTTTCCCCTTAAGAGTGCTAACCAATTGGAAAATAAGCCGATACTGTGGGCTTGTCAAGGGAATTTGCCAGCTTACATAGAACTCATAGCAAATATTCGAAAGAAGCCTGCGCTTCATTTGCATCTTTGTTGGACTTTCCCCGGGCAGGACATTGTAAGGCCGCAAACTGAAACTCACGGTGTGGTATCTTCAAGCCTGAAACTCGTGGCGTTGGTGTTTTGGACCAGAACCTAACTTAAGTTAGGTTCTGGTCTCTTGTCTCTATGAAAATGCTCAATTGACAATGAGACGCGTCCTTCATTATCTTTGCCTCAGTGCACAACATTTGGCTCTGCCCAAGGGTTCCCGATAAAGTGGAAGCATGCCCCAAGGGAATTAGGCGGACGGTTCGCAACCGGAGCCGGGAAAGAGAATGAAAAAAACGACGCAATTCAAGAAGGTTGTCTCTGCCAGCCGCAGGGTGGATTTGGTTACCTTTTACCCGGACTACATGGTCGAGAGATTGGCGGAGATCGGGACCGAGAACATTCACACCCTGGTCGTCTGGACCAAGAATCCTCAAAACATGCTGACACATCCAAAGTTGAGAAAAACCCTTGAGAAGTTGAATCAGGTCTGCGTTCTTCTCACAATTACCGGATTAGGCGGGAGGGAATTAGAACCAGAGGTTCCCACAAAAGATCAGGTTTTCCGCCAGCTTCCCGACACAATCGATTTTTTGGGATCGCCCGAGAGATTGGCCATTCGCTACGATCCGTTGATAGAAGTGATCTATCAGGAAAGAGATCGCATTTCTAACATCGATACGGACTTGTTTGAGGATGTGCTGAATCGAGCTCATGTCCTGGGAATAAAGAGAGTGATCGTTTCGTATGTCACGGTGTACCAGAAGGTGAAAAAGAGACTGGCGCAAAACGGATTTAAGATTGTGGAGCACCCGATTGAGGAGATCATCGATTTCATCAAGAATGAGATGATGCCCCGGGTGGAAAAGTTGAGAATAGAGCTCTCGACCTGTGTACTTCCAGACCTGACTGCGAAAGGGTGCATTGACGGAGCTACCTTGAGCGAGCTTTACCCCCACAGGGAACCCTGTTCCTTGGCCAAGGACAGAAGCCAAAGAGAGAGCTGCCACTGCACCAAATCCATCGATATCGGACAGTGGTTTGCCTGTTACCACAACTGCCTCTATTGCTACGGGAATCCGACACCGAGAAGGAAAAACGGCCTCGACTCAAAGTGATCTCCTCTCAGAGGAGAAGCAGATCGTCTCACCACTCATCGTCAGATAAACATAGAGTGGTACTACATAGAATAATCTCTACTCATACTTGACATAATTGCGGAATAAGCTATATTGCAGGCGCAGCAACTTAGCGGGATACTAATGCCCCAGCAGAGGGGCGGAAGAAGCGGCGGGAGCAAAGTTCGTTCAGCTCAAACCGTTACCTGGAAAGAAGGGTGGTTGTAATGAAAAAACCTGCGATTATTGTAGGCTTCGTTACCCTGTGTTTCATGTTCCTGTTCTCTCAGGTCTTCTCCCAGCAGCAGGTTTTCAAGATAAAACTTAATGCTAAATCGGAAAAGGACATTCTGTTCTTCAAGGAGATCGGTTTGGATTGTTCGGGGCCGGGGGTGTGCGTATGCGAGGCCAATATCTTACAATCAGACCAACTCAGGGCCGCGGGCCGTCCTTACACCGTTCTGGAACGACGCATAGATGTGGACAGGGGAGGACCAGGAAGCTACTTCAAGGAACCCCACCTGGATTCAATCTCCAAATCATGCGGAGATGACTATGACGTTCTGGATTTCGATACAACCTACTCTACAATCGAAATAGCCGGAGCGCCGCCGCAGGCCAAAGTACAAAAAATGGATGTGCGTTTCGATATCGTATATCCAAGGCCGGGCGAGCTCATCGTGGACTTAACAAATCAGGATGAATCGCATACCTATAACCTTCTGTACAGGGAAGCGCACGGAGAGGTAGGTGTACACTACACTGAAACAGATATACCTGAGTTCAATGCTCAGCCGGTGAATTCAAGCTGGAAGCTCCGGGTTTATGATGACATCTTCCCGGACACCGGGTATATCGACCGCTGGGGCATCACCATTTGGTTTCAATATCCCAGCGATGTGACCATCACAAGCTTGACCGCCAGTGACTCCAACCCCACGCTGGGGGAGGCCATAGATGTGGCTGTGATCGTGCGGAATGACGGTGCGGCAAGCGCCAGATATTTTTGCACCGGGCTTTTCTTGCGTGAATCATCTCCGCCGTTGCCGGGCACCAGGGCTGACCTCTCCCGGGTTACCGATAGTCTGGAACCGGGGGAGACTGAGGTCCATCTTTTCACCGGAATCACGAATTCTACACCGGAAAGCTGGAACATATATGGATTGGTCGATTTTAATGATCAAGTCATTGAGACAGACGAAGAGAACAACCTTTTCGGACCTGCAAAACTGGTCTGGCGTTCACCGACGGACCAACCCGATTTAGCAATTCAGGCTTTGAGCGTGAGCGAGTGTTATCCGGTGGTTGGAGAGTCCATTTCGGCCAAGCTCGTTATACAGAATCTTGGCAACGGGGACGCGAGTTATTTCTGGACGGAGTTGTTCGAAAACTCTGCCTTGCTTCCAACGGTTCCCTGCGCCGGTGACCGGCGTCTGCGCAGGTGGTTGTCAGCGGGGCAGCGGGATTCCTGTATCTTCGAGGGAATCACCTCGCTGACTCCAGCAATCTGGCACATGTACGGTCTGGTGGATTCGCACGGCGAGATTCTGGAGAGCAATGAGGCAAACAATCTCAAAGGCCCCTTGAAGATTGAGTGGCAACGCTCGCGGAAGAAGCCAGATATGATTGTCTATGGTTTCTGTATCGCAAACAATACCCCAGAGGTCGGCGATTCAGTCCACATATTGGTGGGCATAAAGAACCAGGGATTAGGGAAATCCTCTGATTTCTTCTTAAGCCTCTTCTACAACAGGTCCTTACCTCCCAGTCCTCCTCATCTGGGAGACGATTATTTGTATGTCCCATCGCTGGCGCCAGGCGAAGTCTACGACGGCTCCTTTTACATCGGCAATGACACGACTGAAGTGTGGAGTATGTACGTTTTGGCCGATTCCTGGAGTGCTAACCACGAGACCGACGAGGAGAACAATCTCTACGGACCCCATTACGTGGACTGGTCCTATCCACCCGGAAGATGAACCTACTTCCATCTCTGGTAATCCCCAGCTTGGCGGAGCAAACTGATCTCGTCCCTAGTCTTGGGGTCGTTGATGGGTCTGCAAGTACCGTATCTGAATTTCCCCACTGAGTCACCATATGCAATAACGAATTCGAAGCTAGCAGTCTTAATCCGCAATCGTCTGCGTGAAATGTAATGCTTTGTTAATTAGAGAATTACAGAAAACTGGTGGGCGGCGGTGAAACGAAACCGGCGCAGTTTCCTACGCCAAACCTGGAAAGTCTGACGACATTGGATGCTTTAGCTGCGTGGCCCCCTGCGCTGAATCTAATCCTGTGCCAACTAACGAATTACAAAACAAAGCGGGGCAGGATGCTGATTTTGCCGGCGCAGTAGATTGCGGTTGGCTACGTGATTTCATCCTTGCCTTTTTCCACGCAATAAGGAAGTTTAACATTTTCAATGACTTAGGGGAGCACCAAATGGTTGGCTCTGTTGTTTGCGCTTTGGCACGGATTTTGAGTTATAAAAGGCTGTCATTCCCTTTCTTCACTTCAACTCCCCTAAGCTTTGTCCGCCAACCAGAGGGCGGGTGGACAAAGCTTTCTTTTTTGGCCTTTACCCCCCTTCGACGACGTACATTGACTGCCCTGGTTCCCCGCTCCTTTCCAAGGAGAGGGGTCAGGTGAGAGGTTTCCCTCATTCTCCTCTCAACGCCTTATCGAAGGCCACCCAGAAGGGGTCGACTCTCGGATGCTCCAGGTGTCTCTCCCGGCCGCCCTCAACCAGGAGTATGCCCTTCTCTTCGGGAATTACCTCACCCACAACAGAAGATGCAATGTTCTTCTCTTTTAGCTTTCTGACCACTTCTTCCGATTTTTCCTCTTTGCAGGTTATGATCAGGGTTCCCTCGGAGATGGAGCTATAGGGGTCCATCCCGAATTTGGAGCAGATCTTGTCCACCTCATCCAAGACGATTATCGCATCCTTTTTGATTCTCATTCCCTTCTTCGACGCTTTGGCGATCTCATAGAGCCCGCCCCAGACCCCGCACTCGGTGGCGTCATGCATGGCGGTAACCCCGTTTTCCCTTGTGCCCACCTCCACCGCGGTCAAGGCGTCTTCCACCACCGACATCTGCCAGAATATCTTCTCCGCTCTGTCGCTGAAATCCTTTCCGAAGTACTCCTCTATCCTGTTCTTGAAGGCCACTGCAAAGATTCCGGTGGCCTCGATGGCGGCTCCTTTGGTGATTATGATCTGGTCGCCTACTTGAGCCATCTCCGGTGACACATATTTCGACTTATCCCCGATGCAAATTACGGTGGCGCCTCCGACCATGGGATAATTGCATCCATGATAGCGGGCGGTGTGGCCGCTGATCACGCTCATCCCCATCTTCTTGCATTCCTCACTTATGGTCAGCCAGACTATCTTGAGCTGCTCTTTGGTCATGCTCAACGGGAGGTTCAAATCGATCGACAGATAGGTGGGCGCCAATCCCGAGGTCACCGCATCCGAGGCTAAAATGTGAATGGCAAACCAGGCGGCTTTTTTGAAGCCATATTCGGGAACGATAAAGACCGGATCGGTAGTGGTCACCATTACCTTGTTTTCTCCAATGTCCACGACGCCTATGTCAACCCCGTGCTTCGGTCCCACCAGGATCTGGTCAGAGTTTGCGCCCAAATTTGGATAGATCATCTCATCAAAGATCTCCGGCGAGATCTTTCCGACAACAGGCAGCTTGTTACTTGACATGTTTTCTCCTTTCTGACAAAAAACCGTCGTGCTGATCTGACTGAACGACGGTCCGCGTTTTCCTTTTCCCTACGCTGGCATTATCCAGATCAGGTTCTAAGGGTGTGATCTCAGGCCATCCTCATTTTTGGCGAGGACAACCACCCCTAACCATGTCTTTTCCTCAGGCTAATATACGCACGAGCTACCTTTTGTCAACTGGAACTTTTCATCGCTGCAGGAATCCATTGTGTCAAGCTAATTGTGTAAATTCGTAGTTGGGCATATCCTGGGGTTGGTTTATGACATAAGCGATTAGACCATATATGATTCTCTCTGCGCTTTTACAGTTGTTGAAGGATCTCATGGGTA
>JBARPX010000067.1:0-2123 GCA_049643405.1 Candidatus Zixiibacteriota bacterium | reverse complement strand
TACCCATGAGATCCTTCAACAACTGTAAAAGCGCAGAGAGAATCATATATGGTCTAATCGCTTATGTCATAAACCAACCCCAGGATATGCCCAACTACGAATTTACACAATTAGCTTGACACAATGGCCTCCTGTCCCTGCTGAACTTCCTCTTGCTTTTTAGAGCGTATCCGGCTATAGTGTAGTGGGTGTCATCTGAATTTAGACAACGAGGTTTGGACCCTGGCTTTCATGTGACAAGGTCAACCGAGCCATGGAAAAGTGGTTCCTCAAGATGGAAACGTGGCGAACCGATTCTGCGAGTCGATCAGTGTCTTCGCTAAAGAAAAACCGTGGGAATCGAAAGGAGTCAGAAGATGGCGGTTAAATCAACTCAGAGGTTAGCGGTACTTTTGATACTGTTTTTCGCGCTGTGTCTCTCACTCTCCACCTGTGACTGGGCCGGGTCGAAGATCACCGTGAAGCGATTTTCGCCGGAAGGTGAGGTTCCCCGAAAGACCAACTTCACCATTACCTTCTCCCAGAACATAGTCCCGCCCGAAAGCGTGGACGTCTGGATGGAGCCGCATTACCTTGAGATACGACCTCCTCTGGAAGGTAAGTGCAAGTGGATCTCCCAGGACGAGCTCCGATTCTACCCGGAGGAACAGCTGCGGCCGTCCACCCAGTATGCCTTTAAGATATTACCCAAACTGGTTAAATCAACCGGCAAGTGGCTTTCCTGCAAGAAGTCATTTGAGTTTTACACCCCCAGGATAAGCGTAATTCACTACACTCACCGGTACAGGATCGATGAGAAGAGGCCCGGTTCAGCCGGTCTTTTTGTCACCATTGAATTCAATCATGAGATCTCTCCTTCGGATTTGCAGGAGAGGCTGAGGATAAGATTTGCAAGAGGAAAAGACATCGATTACGAAATCGAACAGAAGAATCCCTCTCGCGTCCTCACCGCGGTAAGCGATCCTCTCCCCTTAAAGGACATCGATAGGAACATCCAATTACATATTGACAAGAGTATCAAACCTGAGGATGGCACGCTCACCCTACTTGAAGACTACAACGTGACTTTTTCCATGCCGGCAAGGCAATGGCTGGTCGTGGAACGCGCTTACCCGGAAGCTTCCGGCGAGGATAACTGGATAACGGTCCAGTTCTCCACCCCCGTGGCCATTGACGCGGTTAAGGATTTCATAACAATTGAACCCGATATCAGTTTCAACCTGCAGAGAAACCACCGCTACCTCTCGCTTCACGGCGAATTCTCACCCGGAGAGGTCTATGTCGTCACTCTGAAGAAAGGCTTTCTGGCGCTCAACGGCACTGAATTGGAAAATGAGTTCTCCACTGCCGTCGAGATGAAAGAACTGGAGCCGCACCTCGATTTCGCGACCCCGGGGATATTCTTGCCCAGAAGAGGCAGTCTTAACGTTGGGATTGAGTCGATAAACATCGACACGCTTGAGCTCAACATTGAAAAGGTCTTTGTAAACAACTTAGTCTATTTCCTCAACTCCAACCGAATGCACGGCCGGTATTTCAGACGCGGCCTTCTCGGCAAGCACGTTGCCCGCCAGGAGATCGAGGTGGAAGGGCGGCGCAACGTCAAGGTGATGACCACCATCGATATGAGCGAGTACTTGGACGATGAGAGAGAGGGAATCTACATACTCACATTAAGGAGGCCCAGACACAGATGGCACAGTACCATAAAATGGGTCAGGGTAACCGATCTGGGCATCAGTGCAAAGATAGGCTATGATGATTTATCAGTCTACGTCAACTCGCTGGAGAACCTGAATCCTCGAGGGGGAGTGAGGGTCAAGCTGATCAGCAAGACCAACCAGGTTTTGCTGGAAGGTCTTACTGATGCCGAGGGGGTGGTAAGTTTTGACAACTACCGCCGGGCGACGGAGGGATTCGAAACCTTCGTCATCACCGCGGAGAAGGGAAGGGACCTCAGTTTCGCCAAGTTAGCCGACTGCCGTCTTTCGCTGGGCGACTTTGACATTGGCGGCGATCCCATCCCCAGGGAGGGATACGAGGCGTTTCTCTATACCGACCGGGGGGTGTATCGGCCGGGGGATACGGTCCGGATGGTGACCATAATTCGCCAGGCCGATGGG
>JBARPX010000066.1:0-1607 GCA_049643405.1 Candidatus Zixiibacteriota bacterium | reverse complement strand
TTAGCCCCGGACGAAGAGGTGGTGGTGAATTACACGGTAAGGTATAACAGATAACGTCAAGTATGAAAGACACGGTAGCCGCACCCTTTGGGGTGCGCCCGAAATGCGCTTCGGATTGGCAATTCCTATTTTCTTCGGAGGCACGATGAAATCGTGGAAGTTGAAAAGGCGGTTTACCGTTTGGGTTTTACCTCTATTCCTCTTCTGTGTAGTCGTTTCTTTGTCGGGCTGCGGCACCAAGAATCCAGCGCTGACGTCCGCCAAAATCTACCTGGATCTGACCCCTCCGGACTACGACCAGGCAACCGAGCAGCTTCTGTTGGCCGTGGAGCGGGATTCTCTAAACGGGGAGGTTCACTATCTGTTGGGAAAAATCTACGCTGAGAAGAAAATGTATGAGAAGATGCTTCCGGAGCTGCAAAAAGCGGAGAGACTGAAGCTCAAGCCGCAGTGGAGGGAGGACATTCAACAGATCAAGGCAAAGGCATGGATCGAGGTGCTGAATTCCGGAATAGAGATGGGCAGAAGGCAAAGGCAGGCCGAACAACTCCGGCCCGAACTGCTCACCGATTTCTCCAAGTATCCGCAGTACAAGGATAGTCTGAAAAGCCTCTCCGGGGGTCTGGAAGGTGCCGAGAAACTCACCTGGGACCCTTATCAGATGTACAGCCAGGCAAAACCTGCGCTGGAGCAACTGGAGAGGATGCTGGGGGACGAGACCATCCGGCGCTACCTGTTGGCCATCGCAATCGACTCCACAAGGTATGAAGCTTTCCTGAACTTGGCTGCCGAGCACGTGCACAGGGACGAGTTGAACGAAGCATTGGGTTATTACGAGAAGGCATATCAGATCAAGCCGGACAACTCCAACGTGATGAATTCCTATGCCTCAACCCTGCTGAATGCCAAGAAGTTCGAAGAAGCGCTGGGCCTGTACGAGACCATCCTGGAGAAGGACCCCACTAATCTCAACGCTTTAGTCAACGTGGCCATGATCTATGCCCGTAAAGGTGAGGCCGGGCAGGCGCTGGATACCTACTCTAAGATTATCGCCATAGATCCGGAGTACCAGGACGCCTACTTCAACCGGGGACTTCTGCTCTTGTCAGAGGCGCAGGAGAAAATCGTCGTGCTCAAGGCTTATAAAGATTCCGTGGCAGACAATCCAAAGAGCAACCAGCTTTCTTCCCGCTATCAGTCCGCCCGGGAGGATTACAATCGGATCTTTGTCAAAGCCGAGAGCGACCTGGTGAAAGCCACTGAGATTGATCCAAAGGACAGAGATGCGTTCTTCCATCTGGCGCTTCTGTACACGAGCAGGGCCCAGGTGCTCGACAAAGGCGAAAAGCAGAATCAGGATCTAAGCAGAGCTGAAGAGTCCTTCAAGAGGTGCCTGGAGCTTAATGCCGATGATACGGAGAGCGCAAAGTACTTAGGCTTCGTCTTGGTCAGTGAAAGCAAGTGGCAGGAGGCCAGCCTTGTCTTAGAGCAGCTTGTGGGATCAACACCGACGGACCGGGAAGCCTGGGGGTACCTGGCCATCGCCTATGCCAGATTGGGAGAAAAGGATAAGGCAGAAGAGGCTTTCAAGAAGTCCGCGCGTTAGG
>JBARPX010000065.1:0-17381 GCA_049643405.1 Candidatus Zixiibacteriota bacterium | reverse complement strand
GCTTGAGGATCTTCAATCCCTGGCCCAGGTAATAGACCGCGGGCTTGAGATCCATCGCCTTGGCGGTCTGCGCCAGAACCAAAGGTGAGTACTGCCTCTCCGGCTGGTCGCTGGTCTGCACGTACAGTATCATTTTTTCGTCTTTCATCTCGAACCTCCTAACCTTGCTTCACCGGGCGTAACGCCCAAAAGCTGAAGAGTCAAAAGTCATTTCGTTCGCCGGATAAAGAATGTCAAAATCGTCCCCTCCTTTTCGAACTTAAGAATCTGGTGGCCGGTTCGCTTGGCCCATCGCTTGATGTCCTCCTCTGCTGCCGGATCGTCCGCCTCCACCTTCAGAACCTGCCCCACCTGGAGCTTGTCGATCTCCTCCTTGGTCATGGCGATGGGCATGGGACAGTAAAATCCAACGCAATCCAGCTCCGCGTCCGGTTCCATCTCTGAGCTCATCAACCTAATCTCCTCTCTGCCGGGACGATTGATAACGGCCGATTGGGCATTCTATTTTTCACCATACGAGGAAGAGAGTCTTCAGCCGCTGAGTTCCTTCAATACAGCTTTGACTTCCTCGACGTGACCGGCCACTTTCACCTTTCGCCACACCTGTCGGATCCTGCCTTTGGGGTCCACCAGAAAGGTGCTTCTCACCACGCCCCAGAACTCACGTCCGTACATCTTCTTTTTCTGCCACACATCGTAGCTTTCCAGCACCCTATGCTCCGGATCGCTTAGCAGCGTTATCCCGAGCTGGTGTTTCTCGGCGAACTTGCAGTGGCTTTCCGGTGAATCGGGGCTGATCCCCAGGATTACCCCGTTCAGCTTCTCGAAGTCTTTCCGGGAATTGGTGAAATGGATCGCCTCCATGGTGCAGCCGCTGGTGTTATCCTTGGGATAGAAATAAAGCACCGCCCACTTGCCCGTAAAGTCGGTAAGGCACACCTCTGCCTTTTCCTTATCCGGAAGGCAAAACTCAGGTGCCTTGTCACCTGCATTCAACATTCTCGATCGCTCCTACTTCATCTTCCTGATGAAATCGATTATCTCGTTTATGTCCGGCAGCTCCGGGATAGGGTAGATCTTTACGAACGCTATCTTCCCGGTTTCGTCCACCAGTATGTTCGCTCTCTCGGAGATTCCGCTCTTTTCGCGAAAGATCCCAAAGAGCTTAGCCACCCCTCCGTGCGGCCAGAAATCCGCCAAAAGGGAAGTGTTCTTTATCCCGAGGGTATCTGCCCAGGCCTTCTTTGAGGGCGCTGAATCGACGCTCAGCCCCACAGCCACGGTATTGAGTAAATCAAAGGTATCCTTGTTTGCCTCCAGAGATTTCATCTGCTTGGCGCACACTCCGGTCCATGCCATGGGATGGAAAGAAAGGAGTATTCTTTTCCCTTTGTGTTCGGACAACTTGAATTCCTTGTCGTTCTGATCTTTCAAAGCGAAGTCTTTAGCCACATCGCCGACTTTCGCTCTTTCTGCCTGTTCCGTCATTCTAAACCTCCTCTGGTCATTTGTGGTCAAACCCGCGCTACGGCGCGAGCAAACCCGTTACTTTTTCGATTCTCTCTTCTCTTGACATTCGCTTTGTTACCGGATTCCAGTCGCCATAGAGCGCCTGGTGGAAGACCGGCTTCTTCTTTTGGTAGATGATCCCGACGGGAAACTTGTCACTCCTTTTGGCTATGTTCATCGCCTCATCGTAGCTTTCCGGGAGGTGATCTAAGATTTCCACCAGGTTGTTGTATTTCTGGTAGGTGTTGTTGAAGCTTACGCACGGCTGCAATACGTCCACGAACGAGAAGCCCTCATGCTCCACCGCCTTAACCATGATCTCCGCCAGGTGCTTCAACTTGACCGGATATCCCCTGGCCACGAAGGTTGCTCCCGATTCTAACATCAAGGCCAGCGGGTTCAGCGGCTCCTCCACGCTTCCCTTCGGGGTCGAGGGACCCCTGAAGCCCTTTTCGCTGACCGGGGTGAACTGTCCGGTGGTAAGACCGTAAACTGCGTTGTCGTGCATGATCACCGTTATGTCCGCATTCCTCTTGGCGGCGAATATCATGTGGGCTATTCCCTCGCCGAAGGCATCGCCGTCACCCACAAAGGTCACCGGCTTGAGGTCGGGGTTGGCAATCTTCATTCCCTGCACCGTAGCCATGGATCTTCCGTGAATGGAATAAAGACCACTCAGCTTGAGATAGTCAAAAATCTTCCCGTGACAGCCGATGCCCGCAGAGACAATAATCTTCTCCCGGCTGACTCCTTTCTCCTCGAGTGTCCTCACCGCCTTCTTAAAGGCGGACAAAAGCCCAAAGTTGCCGCACCCCGGACACCAGGTATTTTCTGCGTAAGTTCCCAGATCGTCCATCGCTTGCGCTCCTCGAAAATACTACTCTCCTGCTTATCTCTAAAATCCCTTAAACTTGCTGCCGGGAGCACCACAAACCGGACATTTCTCCGGCGGTGTTCCCTCATGGGTATATCCACAGACAGGGCAGACGTGGACCTTCGAGATCTCGAGGTCCTTTCCCTCATCAACCTCAGACTTGGCTTTCTTGTATAGCTCTGCATGAATTTTCTCAGCCTCAAGGGCGAAATGCATGGATTGCTCCGCGCCTTTTTGACCTTGCAGCTTTGCAATGGCTAAGAAGGCGGGATACATCTCCTCTACCTCATAGGTCTCCGCCTCAATGTCGGCCTGCAAATTCTCTGACGTGCTTCGGATGATTCCAAGCTGCCTGGCGTGATTTGTGGCATGCACCTGTTCCGCGTAGGCTATTGCCTTGAGCAGTCTGGCCACGTTGGGAAGACCCTCTTTTTCCGCCTTTTCGCTGAAGATCAGATATTTCATGTGAGCCTGTGACTCACCGGCAAATGCTTCCTGTAATGATTTCTCTGTCATCTGTCCCGTCTTTTTGGTCATTTCATTTCCTCCTTAATCTTTTCAGATAATTCAACCGGATCGAACGGCCTTCCGTCATATTTCTTGATAACCACTTTCGGCCTTATTCCAACCTTTTCTTCCAACAGCGATGCGAACTGGCCTGAGCAGCTTTGTTCCACGACTATTATTTCCCGGTCCCGATACCTGTCAAGCTCCCACACCGGCAAAGGCTCCAGATAGATCGGCTGTACCACCGTCGCGTCGATGTTGCTGGCTTGGAGCGCTTCCAGCACGCTCATGGTGGTCGAACCATAGGTGAAAATCACGGGACCCTTATCACCATGAACGTTGACCGTCTGTATTCCTTTCATCTGCTCAATGATCGCCTTAGCCTTTCTTTGTCTTTTCTCCTGCATTTTAGCGATCATCTCCGGATCTTCCGTGGTTATTCCCAGTTCATCATGTTCGTAGCTGTCCCATTTGATCAGCTCCTTTGATGGGGGAAACAGCATCGGCGAAACGCCATTCTCGGTATCGGAATACCTTTTGTATTCCCCCTTGTCGTGCATGGTAGGCTCGGGCCAACGGGCTTTGCCGGCGTCGATCTCCACGGTCATTCTGCTTTCCCCTAAGTGTTTCTCGGTAAGCAAAATCCCCGGCGTCTGAAATCGCCAGACCAGATCCAGCATCTCAGCCGCAAGATAGAATGCCTCCTCCATGCTTCCGGGAGACGCGACTATTCTGGGAAACTCGCCGTGTCCCTGATGGATGGCGAAATCCAAATCCCCCTGTGAGGTGTAAGTGGGTACGCCGGTGGACGGTCCCGGTCTGGAACCTAAGTAACACAAAAGCGGCGCCTCGACCATGCCTGCCAGAGAAAAGGCCTCCTCCATCAGGGCAAAGCCCCCGCCGCTGCTTCCCACCATGGCCCTGGCGCCGGCGAAAACCGAGCCGATGGCCATGTTGATCACCGCAATTTCGTTTTCCGGATGCACCACCACTACTCCCAATTTCTTGTCGTGTGCCGCCAGGGAGTGAAGCACCGCTGAGGCCGGTGTCATGGGATAAGCGTAGAAAACATCCAAGCCTCCTGCCGCGGCACCGAGTGCTATAGCTTCGTTTCCGGTGACAATGGGCTTCTCCTTGTTGCCTTCATCCAGCTTGAATTTTCCGCCTATCGTCGGCTGCACCGTATCATATATGGTCATGGCGTAAGCAATGTTATTCTCAATGTCTCTCGGATACTCATCCTCAATCACATGTTTTAACTGGTCTTTGTCCAATCTCACCGCGGCGGCCAGTATTGCCACTGATCCCACGCCCAGCATTAGATTGGGATTGGGGTATTTCTTTGCCTCAGCCAACAGCGGCACATCCAATCCTTCCCCGGTTTTCACCGCATCGGAATCGTAAATGAGCACCCCCCCTTTCGCCAGGTGTTCGGTATGCGCATCATAACTTCTCTTGCCCAGCGCTACGACTAAATCCGCCTTGATGTAGTGGCTGGTGATTCTCCTCTTGGCGGTGCTGATCACGGAGAAGTTGTGGCCGCCCCTAATCAGGCTCATGTAATCATCCATGTGGAACACCTGACGCCCCATGTGGGCGAACACGCTTGCGGCCACGGAGCCGGCTTTTCTGACTCCCTCGCCTGCCTTTCCGCCGACCAAGAAAGTGAATACGTCCCTACTCATCGCCCCTCCTTCGATCCAGGTGGCCTCGCACCGTGATTGCTGCCGGTCGTCTTCGCTTTTTCGAATTGATCTGTCTCATTTTCACTCACTGCGGCTCATCCAACAGTCTTTTCTCTCCTTCTAACTTCCTGATGTCTGTTATGTCCTGCGTCACCTCGAGCGTCCCCAAGTAATGCCTGCTTTCATCCCTCACCGCGAAGTATCTTATGTGTATGAACTTTCCCGTAAAGTTGATCCAGAATTTCGCCACATCCTTCTTGCCCTCTTTGAACGACGTGAGAATCTTCTCCACCATCTCCACGCTCCCCGGAGGGTGACAGTTCTGAACCTTTCTCCCGATCACTGCCTTTGTCCGAACGAAGATCCTCTCCTTACCCGCAGAGAAGTATTTCACCCGGTCATCTTTATCGATGAAAGTGATATCCGCTGGCAGAGCGTTCAGCATATTCATCAGCTCGGCCAATTGCAGTTCACCGGTGGGGAGCGAAATCGCATTATCACCGCTGATCTGCGGTTCCTCGGTTACCGCAGTTTTCAACTCCTTCATAAGAGCACCCACGTCCTTGGGCTTTTCGATGAAGGCATACCCGACTTCGTCACTCTCTTTGAGTATCTCAACCCAATCATCAGCTTTCAGTTTTTCGAGTGAGGCAGGAAAAAGGATATTCTCCTCCTTGAAGATCATCCCCTCCACTTCCTCGATCAGAGGCTCTAAATACTTGCTCAAAAACTCCCGGCTTAAGTCCGACTTGTCGATTTCGGACGCGGCATCCTTTAGCAAGTCTCTTACTTCGTTATCCTTTCCCCACATCACCTTCGAGGGCCCTGTGAATCCGTATCTTTCCAGGAACGGAAAAAGGAGCTGTTCTTTTCTGGTATAATGCAGCTCCACGGCGGCCAGCTCAGACAGCAGTTCCTTGATCTTATGTTTGAATTGCGGGGCTTCGTAGCGATCTCTACCCTTCATCAATCCTTTTAGAGAACCGGTGAGCTTCTCGATTTCCCTGTTCTCCAGCTTGAACAGATACACCGGGTAAGCGGGCGATTGCTCCTCGGCCGTCGCCTCCTTCAGCGCCGATTCAAACAGAAGCGCGTGCACGTTACAGAATTTCTTTATCTCCTCCGGCGTCAGTCCCTCGCTTATGAGCGACTGCTCGATTTCAGCGATCTCGGTGGAGGTTATGCTGCCTACTTCCTTCATGAATCTATCCCTGGCCTCTTCTGCAGAGAGGCCCTGGTGAAGCTTCAAAATGATATCCTTGACGATTTCTTTTCTCTCCTCCTTGGTCCTCTCTCGCTGTTCACTCATATCTTAGCTCCTCTATAAACTCCTCTGATCTGGCTTTTTCCTCAGTCATGTCTCGAAACATTGACGCTCTCACGATAGCCTCTCGCCGTTGATGCCTATTTTAACCGCTTCCAACGGGATGTCCGCTCCTGCCTTTTTCATCGCCTCCTGAACGATGTGAGTAAGACCGAAGCAGCAGGGAACCTCCATGTGCAGTACCTTTATGCTCTTCGGCTTGCCGGTCTGGATTATCTGCGCGATCTTTTCTATGTAAGCATCTGCCTGGTCAAGCTTGGGACAACCAATGGCGATGGCTTTATCCTTCAAGAAATCTTCATGAAAGTTGGCATAGGCAAATGGAACACAATCAGCTACTATCACCAGATCAGCATTTTGGAAGTAAGGCGCCACTGGCGGTACCAGATGCAGTTGTACCGGCCACTGCCGCAGTTCCGAGTTCAGCTTCACCTTCTCAGCGGACGCTTTTTTGTCGTCCTTCCAGTGAAGCATCTGTGCTCCCGGGCAGGAGCTCATCCCCGAATGGCCGTGATGGTGTTGAGGAAGCTCGTCGGCGTGCGCCTTCAGATGGGCCAGGTGCTTCTCCAGAAGCTCCGGTGACTTCTCCTTGACATGGGCGATCACCCCCTCCTCGTCGTACTCCTCTACCTCTCTCTCCTCGACTGATAGCGCACCCCTGGGGCAGTCACCTAAGCAGGCGCCCAGCCCGTCGCAGAAACTCTCCTTAACCACCCGGGCCTTCGGCCCCTTCGGGGTCTCCACAATCTGTAAGGCGCCCTCGGGACATGCAGGCATGCAGAGTCCGCATCCGTCGCACTTTTCCTCGTCGATGTTGATCATCTTGCGTCTGACCTTCATGCTCTCAACTCTCCTTCTATAAGAAATACTTGAATGCCAAATCGAGTCTTCCTCTCTTGATCAGATAAGCTCCCGAGAATCGCATCACCTCTCTTATCCTTTCCCGGTATCCACCTCTAAAACAGTAGGTGGGGCATCTCTTGCACCTCGGCTTGGGATCGTAGGGACAAGTGATCCTCTTGCCCGCTCCGTGAAGCAGCAGTTTGGTGCAGTCATCACACAATTCAACCGATACATCGTTCAGGAATTCTCCTGTTCTTCCCTTTGCTCTCACCGGCGATTTGCTATTCTCCGAGTGGTTGTTGGCACAGAAGATCCGGATGAATCCCACCAAGACCTTGACGTCTTTCCGTATTCCCTTGTCATTGTCAATCTGGGTGCTCATCGGACAATTACGATCTCACCTCTTCTCACTTCCCCTCTTTCAGCTTGAACTGGAGCCAGTCGTGCATCTCCTGAATGTTCTTGGACATGTACCAGCGTCCGTTGGCATATGTACCGTAGTCCGCTCCGGCCATGGCCGAGGCATAGCGGGTGGCGTTGGCGTAGAAGAGCCACTGCTCCACCCATTTCTTCTCGATGGCCTCGTCGAAGATGTTAGCTCCCTGGGGCAGCCCGTCTGCCGCGCCCTTTTCCCAGGCTGTCATTAATATCTTGGTTGCGGTCAGGGTCATCTCGTCGGTGGTCCTGATGGTGTTTTCAAAGCGGGCGAACTGGTTGTCCACCCATTGTGTGCTGTGGCAGGAGAGACACACGTTCCGCATCCTCTCCTGTCTGATGGCTATCTCTTCCTCGTCGATTAAGTATTCTGATGCCGGCTCGCCGGTAAGCTCGGTGGGCATGGGCAGCCCCGCTTTGTTCCTTATGATGGCGGTGTTGGGAGACTTGGGATGAGGGTGCGAATAGATAACTCCCACGATCCGCCACCAGATGCGATCATTCATCTGATGAGTGCGCTCAGCCACCACGTCACCTTCCGGGTCGGCAATCAGGCTGACGTGACAGGCGGCACAGGTGGGAGCGGTGAAATCCTCCCCCACAACCCAGGGCACGCCTTCAAAATCCCAATCCTTGCTCATGGATGCGAACATATTGCCGTGCTTGCTCACCTCGTACACCTTATAGGCCGGAACATCCGGTCCCTTGTGGCATTCCGAGCAGGTGTAAGGCTTTCTGGCCATCTCTATGGAGAACTGGTGGCGGGTGTGGCAGGCGGCACAGGAGCCCATGCTCCCGTCCGGGTTGATCCGGCCCACTCCCTGGTTAGGCCAGCCGGAGAGAACGGGAAACTCCATCTCGCCTAAGACCGTCTCCCTGGTGCTCATTCCCTCCACCATCACCTCGGTCCCGTGACAATAAAGACACGATTCGAAATTGGTCAACTCATCCGGATCCTTAAGCGAGATCTTGGCGCCGTCAAAATTCTGAATGCCGTTGATAGAAGTGATCAGGCTGTGATAAACCGGATTATTGGTCAGATTGATGTGAGCATAAGACATGATGTTTTTCTCATACTGGCTCCTCTCCACCGGATGACAGGCGGCGCAGTCTTCGGGTGTAACCACAGTGTGTACCTGATCGCCCGCGTGTTCGAACGTGTCGAGATGCTTTTCAGGATTCATGGTGTGACACTCGGCACAACCCACTGTAGTAGTCATCAGTTGTTCCGGTATGCTGTCAGCCGAGACGCGCCGCGCCAGTTTTTCTTTTTCCAGCGCCTGTGCCGGAGTCACCTTAGCGTGACGGCTGTTCTCCCAGTCTGCCACGATACCCGGGTGAATGCTCGCGTGGCAGCCCAGGCAGCCTTCCGTCGCGTCGGAGTTTGGCTGTTGACAATGGCCCATCCCCGGTGAAAAAGAAAAGAACAGCAAGATCACCATTCCAAGCAGGATTCCATTGATCACCAGCCAGCCCCATCTCTCGCCAGCTGGGCGTGAAATCCATCTACCCTGTTTACCCGACATTGTCCCCTCCTCGGCTATAGGTTCTTGCTAACAAAGCTTTTGCTCCTTATGTTTCCTCAGGATATCGTCTGCCAACCTGTCCAGTGACTTGAAATCCTCGTTTTTGGGATAACCCTTTACCAGAACCGGCTGAAGCATCTCCGCTTTCAGATTGGTCAGCATGCCGCTGATCTGATCCACCATCTTTCCACCCCATCCGTATGAGCCGATCACCGACGCAAACTTGGTCTTAGGTCTCAGTGCATTGGCCAGATAGGTGGCATATACGGCAGCCGGGTGAGGCCCCACCAGGACCGTGGGCGAGGCAATCACTATGGTGGCGGCATCCACCAGAGCCATGGCCAGCTCTCCTATGTCGGTTGCGGTCAAATTGAATGGCTTTACAGTGATCCCCCTCTCCATCAGGGCGTCGACCAAGTAGTCCACCATTCTTCTTGTGCTGCCATGCATGGAGACATAGGGCAGGATCACTTCATTTTTTACCTTGTCTGACACCCAATCTCTGTAGGCATCGAGGATGAACCCCGGTTCATCATAAACCGGACCGTGACTGGGAGCGATCATCTCTATACTTAGATCTTTTATCTTCTCCAGGTTCTTTTTGATGGGCGCCCGGAAAGGCATCATTATCTCGGCGTAGTACCTTTTGGCGGATTCATACACCAGTGCCTTGTCTTTGACAAACAGATCGCTCGTCGCCAGATGAGAGCCAAAGAAATCGCAGGAGAAGAGAATCTTGTCTTCCCGCAGATAGGTAACCATCGTCTCCGGCCAGTGCACCCAGGGGCTGTAGACAAACTTCAGGGTCTTCTCTCCCAGCGACAGCGTTCCCCCATCATCTACCGTTATGAACTTGTCTTCAGGAATGTGCAGCAGATCGGTCAGCATGGATGCACATTTGGGGTTGGTCACCACCTTCGCCTCAGGATGTTCCTCCAGTATCCGGGGAATTGCTCCGGAGTGATCCTGCTCCGCATGATGGGAAACCACATAGTCGATCCTCTTGATTCCGAGTTTCTGCAGATTGGTCACAAGCTCCTCTTCCTTGGCCGGATCAACCGTATCCAGAAGCGCCGTCTTTTCGCTTCCCTTAATCAGATAAGCGTTGTAGCTTGTTCCATCCGGAAGCGGTATCAGTTCGTCGAACAGTCTTCTATCCCAGTCTATTGTGCCGACGGAATAAACGTTTGGTCTCAACTCTCGGGAAACCATATTGTATCTCCTCTTCGATGTCTCGTCTTCCTGCAGCAAAGATTATCCTGGCCCCACTTCACCAGGCTAGTTTTATGTAATTGAAGTACCTATACACTTGTCATTGCGAGCCCGAAGGGCGCGGCAATCTCGCCCTTTACAGCAAAGACTATCATGGCCCCAATTCACCCGGCTAGTGTCGTGTAACTGCAGTATCTTTGCACATGTCATTGCGAGCCCGAAGGGCGCGGCAATCTCGCCCTTTGTGGATTGATTCATGAGACCGCCTCGTTTCACTCGCGATGACATCGCACTAAACCTATTTGCGTTACAGGACATTAGAACTTCCCATCCATCCTGAATTCGGCCGAGTCCAGCCAGAAACCGGAGTTGTTCACCGAGTCATATTGCGCCTGCAGCAGATCATAGTGGAATTTCTCTTCTTCACATATCTTTTCTAAGATCTCCTTGGCCTTGGGATCGGTTGCCTCCCGGGCGGATTTCTCGAAGAAGTCGACCGCTTTTCTCTCCAGTTCCATTCCTATGCTGATCGCCTCAAGCTCACTGGCCCTCTCCCCTTTCTTCATTCTAAGATTCAGCTCATCGATCAAAGACGAGTCACCTTTCACCTCGTCCAAGTCAACCAGCTTCCTCCATTCCTCTCCGCCGGTCAGGGCCTTGAACAGCTTTCCGAAGGAATCGAGGTGTTCCGTCTCATCCTGGGCCAGCTTTCGAAACATCTTCTTCCCCAACTCGTTGTGAGTCACCTCGGTGGCATGGTTGAAGAAGCTCCTCCCGTTTATCTCGAGCATAATGGCTTCTTTTATCACCTTGACCACCTGATCGCTTATCTCTGTCACTCTTCCTCCTCTCGAACTCTATATCTATCCTATTTTGGGTGACTTGGCCTGCTTATGCCGTTTGCTTCTCAAACTGGTCCTTGCCTGCGCCGCACACCGGACAGAGCCAGTCCTCCGGCAGCTTATCGAAAGGCGTTCCGGGCTGCACTCCCGAATCGGGATCGCCCTTCTCCGGATCGTAAACGTAGCTGCAGACTACACAGACGTATTTATCCATCTTCCCCTCCTGCATGTGAGAATAAAAGTTTCTTACTTATAATATAACTCTTCCACCGATGTCTGCATAGGACTTTTCGCAGAAAGTGTTTTTGTCATTCCCTTTTGGTCGCCTTATAGCCTGCTTTCTCGAGTTTCTCTTCTATGCTCTTCTCATCCACCTCTCCGTCCACCTTAACCAGGTTATCGCCCAGCAGCACCTCTACATGTCTGACGCCGGGGAGTTCCTTGACAGCCCGTTCCACCTTCATCTGACAGGTTTTGCACTCCATGTCCGGAACGTGGAAAGTGAATCTTGCCTCCGTCATCTCTTCCTTCCTGGTTCCCAAAGAACCTCTCAAGACCAGACCAACAAACAGGATCAGACAGGCCAGCTGCAACCAGAACGGCAACTCTCTCCCCTTAAACAGCATATCAGTGGCCACAGCACCGCCCAGCAAAGAGTCGAGCACCAGACCGAACGCCACGGCAAGAATCATTATAGAGAGGAGGTAGATAGCGATCACCTTCTTTCCGAACTTCTTGGCCACGAATGCAATTGCCACCGCGTTGGTGGCGGTCCCGGCGATGAGAAAGGCCAGTGCTGCCCCCGGCATCAATCCCTTGGTCATCATGGCGGCGGCGATCGGAACCGAGCCGATTGCGCACACATATAAGGGGACGGAGATAACCAGCATAAGCGGATACGCGATGACGGGATTGGAGAGGTACTCCTGCGAAAAATCTTGCGGCAGGAAGGCAGCTATCGCTCCCCCCAGCAGGACCCCCACCATGACCGTTTTGCCGACATCCTCCGGCAGAACTCCAAACCCATACTTCAAGCCATCTACCAACCTATCTTTAAGAGACAGAGCTTGTGCGCCGGCAGGCTGAATATCCGCAATCTCGCTTTTTTCTTTCACCAGCAGACTCACCAGCGTGCCCACCAACAACCCCCCGACCAATGCGGAGATGGGCCTAACGATGGCAAACGTCGCTCCTAAGAACGCATAGGTCACGAAAATGGAATCGATCCCGGTGGTAGGGGTGGAGACCAAAAACGACATGGTGGCCGCCTTGGATGCCCCGTCTTTCCTCAGTCCGGCAGCTAACGGAATCACCCCGCATGAGCAAATGGGCAGGGGTATGCCAAAGACGGTGGCCTTCCAGACAGAGGCGAAGCCTCCGCCGCCCAGATGCTGCCTGATGAATCTCTCGCCTATAAACGCGTGAATCAAGGCTGAGAATAGGAAGCCGAGTATCAGCCAGGGACTGACGATCAGGGCAAACTCCCAGATCTGCTTTATGGCATTCAGCAAGAGGTCAATCATAGTCTACTCTTCCTTCTCCAAACATTCCCGGCACACGCCCTTAAAGTAGCCAAGCTTTTCATCGATCCTGTGTCCGTCTACTTCAATCTGCCCCTCGTAAGGGCAGTGCACCTCGACGTCGAAGATTCTGCCGCAGCTTTTGCACAAGAGGTGGTGATGACGACACTCCCTCACGTCGTATCTGGCCTCGGTTCCGGTGATGGTTATGGTGTGGATGATTCCCTTCTCCAGAAAGGCATTCAGGGTGTTGTAGATGGTGGTCTTGGAGATGGTGGGTATCTCCGCAACCAGATCCTCGTATATCATCTCCACAGTGGGATGATCCTCATGCTTCTGCAGATACTCCAGAACCTTCAGCCTGGGGTATGTCGGTTTCAACCCGGCGGCTTCCAAAGTATTCTTGGCTGATTTCATTTTTGTATTCATATCAATTCAGTATACGACACAAAACTGGAAATGTTGTAGTCATTTTAGGAATCCGCGAAGAGATTCTCTCCAAATGTCGATGCGCAACCAATGACACGTCTTCCTGAACAGGAAACAAATATGTAATAAAAACAGCACCTTGTCAATACCACTAAATGGCGTGGCAATTACGTATGCGTCCTACGTAATCCGAAAGTTTCATGAGTCGCGCGCCCTGAGTCCTGTAAGTTCTCAAAATACATGGACGTGCGTGGACGGACAGCCGTCCTATCGTCGGGACCCAAGCAGGTAGGCCAGGTTCATCCTGAAGAGACTCACCCTGAAGGGTTCATCCTGAAGGGATTCACCCTGAAGGACATCTTGCCCGGCTGCAGTCGCAAATGGGCCGCGGCTGGTTGAAGATCCCGCCATAGGCGGGATCGGATGAATCCGACCCCTACCCAATGCCTGCGCTTGAACCAAGCATTTTCAGCCGGGAATGTCGCGCAGAAAACAGTTGACAATGTGACAAGAATGACTATAATATTTCAAAGTGAGATACCGGACGGACCTGGGAGCCAGGCCACGAGGTGAGGGGCTTCGCGCACTTCACGAAATTCGTCTCCTAGGTGCGCGAGGCGCCTGCGTAAGGGCGGGCAAAACCTGACAGAACAAAAGAGGAGGTGAGACAGATAGCGAAACGAGATACCTTCAAGTACCATTTCAAGCTGGGGAACAAGATCGTGCACGGCGGCATAACCGATGATCTTGAAAGGCGCCAGCAGGAGCACCAAGCTCGATGGCCGAAAGGACATATCAAGCAGGTCGGCCACAGAACCACCGAAGAGGCGGCTCGCAAATGGGAGGAAGAACAAGGTTATTCCTGATCGGTCATTGTTCATTTGTTAAGTGTTCGGGCGAACCCCTCTGGGCACAGGGCACCTGAGGGTCAAAGGTTATTTCGGGCAGCGAAAGAGCAAGAAGATACAGAATGCAACCCGACCTGTTGAAAAACAATAAGAGGAGATAATCATGAAAGGCGGATTCGTCGGTGCGCTTGAACATTTTCCTGATGGATATCGGTGTTACATAATCTTTCTACCGAATGAAACTGATATACGAACTGATGCCGAAAAGTTCGTAATGGACAATTTCTGGCATGCGGCTAGTTCAACCGATGACGACGTACTTTTCTCTGGGGTCATTCACGGAGAAGGACTAAGAGAGGCGCGAAGGACTTTTCAAGTGCAGAAGATGGACGAAGGATATTTTCTTATTCTAGACACTCAACCGGCCTCGTGGGACAGCAGTAACGATCCAGTCGTGAAGATTCCGCTTAACGAACTTAAGAATGGCTACGACGTTAGGGTGCTGATGCTAACGCTTCTATCAATCAGCAGAGAAGACAACTTCATCGGTAAACTAAAAAGAAAGCAGACTTTCAAAAGAGCCAACGAAATCTTGAGCCGTTTACCCATATTTGATTTAATAAAGATCTTCATTCCGAAGCCGTAGGTCAGCAGCCCCGTGTTCCTGACACCATTCATTTGTCAGGTGCTCAGGGCACCCGGCCTGAGCAGTGCATGGACGAGTTGATATGGAAAGGTATCCCTCACCGCCCGCTTACCACTTCAAACCCCTGATTTGTCACTTCGATGGGGGCTTCGGAGCCATAGGGGATGCCTTTTATGAAGCCGCGGACCGGCTCGAAAAGCTCGCTGATCAGGAGCGTTTCATCAATTCTTCGCTGCCAGCCGCCTATCTGTACCGACATGCGGTGGAGCTTTACCTTAAGTCTCTTGTCGTTGTGCTGCATCGCAGCTTGAGCCTGCCCTTCGGGCCAAACCCGGCCACGGGCGAGGCTGCGATCCAGATTGGGGAGAAGTGGATTCCCATCACTCGGGTGCACGATGTTCGTGCATTGCACGAGCACTTCACCCGGGTCATGGCCCAACACATGGATGAACTGCAAACCGCCGCCAGGACGGACTGGACGACCATCCCCAACGAACTCGGTGATTGGGTGGGGGGCATCGCGGAGTTCGACCAGAAGAGCACCTTCTTTAGGTACCCGGGCGCAGGAGACACGGTTAAGGCTGACTTCAAGGAGTCTTCGATCGAGGACACGTGCTCCCGAATCGGACCCCACAGCCCACCGCTGAAAGCGTTCGTGGAGTTGAACGAGAACGATGAATTAGTGCGTGCGTTCCATATGGATCTCTCCCATTTGGAGCCCATAAGAAATACGCTGCGAAGAACCGCCAGCGCGCTTTCCACGCTCCATTTTGCGTTCCGTTCTGAGCTTGCAGGAGGCATGTAACCAGCAGTACGTCTGCGGCCCTGTGCTGCTAGCACTACTTACTTTTCGGGCACCCAGGGCACCTAACCTTCGATACGTATCATGCCGTTTGATCCTACACCGGAGCAGCGCACTATCCTACAACACGACCCATGTCGTCATGCGCGCATTCTCGCGGGACCCGGCACGGGCAAAAGCACCACCCTTGTTGCCCTTGTCCACAAGCTCCGTGGGGAGGATGAGTCTCTTCGTATGAAGGTTCTCACTTTCACCCGAGCCACCACCGCGGAACTTGCCCACAAAATCGAGGCAGAATCCGTTGAGGCAGAACGACCGAGCACTATTCACTCCTTCGCTATCTCGGTGCTCTTGCAGAACCCAGGCACAGGCGGCTTCCTGGAGCCGCTGCGGATTGTAGACACATGGGAGATGAAGAATATCGTGGAGCCCACACTTGCGAAGAGAGTAGGTGTCCGAGTGCGCCTCCTTAGAAAGCTAGTGCTAGAGATGGCTTCGAACTGGCAATCGCTTGCTACAAACGTAGACACCGAAATCAGTGCTGATGCGCGGAGGCGATTTCGTGCAACTTGGCCTGAACACCGACAGGTTGTTGGATATACTCTGCTCCAGGAACTTCCCTACGCTCTATGGCGTGCGCTGAATGACCACGATCATTTGGAAGGAATTAACTACGATCTACTACTCGTTGACGAATATCAAGACTTGAACGCCTGTGACCTGGGGGTATTGAGGCTGCTCAGTGAGAAGGGTCGCTGCGCCATCATCGGCACCGGTGATGACGACCAGTCCATTTACTCCTGGCGAAAGGCAGCACCGGAGGGTATTCGCCGCTTTCTGGAGGATTACGAGGGAGCGCAGGATTACACGTTGTCGGTTACTCTCCGATGTGGGCGAAGCATCATAGAATGGGCAAATCACATCATTCAGGCGGATCCTGACCGACCAGACGAGCGCGCCACTCTTTCTTGTAGAGAAGATGCTCCTCAAGGCGAGGTTGGGTTGCTTTCCTTCCCGGGGGAGAGATCGGAGGCCAGGGGCGTGGCCCAAATAGTCAAAGGTCTTATTGACAGAGAAGGGCTTGGGCCAGCCGACATTCTAGTTCTGATGCGAACAGATCATAACAGAACGTTCAGTGGCCCTTTGAGGCATGCGATAGAGGAACGCGGTATCTCATGCTCGGACCCCAACGAGGTTCAGGCACTTCTTAATGACCCCGATAATCGAGCACTACTTGCGGTTTTTCGTCTTCTGGCTGACAGGAACGACTCTCTTGCCTGGACCAGCCTTCTGAAGCTTACGGATGGTATCGGGGATAGATTCTTCGATTACATATACGCTCGGGCAAGCGCCCGGAGCAGCAGTCTTGCAACCGAATTACTGGCTGCCTCTCGCGAGGACTTTGCCGACGCCCCCAGGGCCGCCGCAAACCGGGCGAAGGACCTAATCGCCAATGTTGCGGCGTGGCTCGATTCGCGTTGTATCCCCAACGAAAAGCCAAGTGAAGGCTGGGGTACCTGGATAATCGAGAATTCCGGTGGATCCGTAGCCCCTTCACCCACCGAGGATATGCAGGAACTTCTCCACGAAATCGATGACCTCTGCCAAACAAACGAAAAGCTTTCCCGTTTCTTGGCGCTAATTGAACCGCTAGGAAAGGACCTGGGTCTTGCGCGGAGCGAAGGAGTTCGTCTTATGACCATGTGCGGCTCCAAAGGTTTGACCGTACGGGCAGCTATACTTGTCGGCGTTGAGGACGGGCTTGTTCCCCGGCCGAGAGAAGACTTGAGCGAAGAACGCCGTATCCTGTACGTTGCCATGACTAGGGCAAAAGAATACCTTTTCTGCACTTGGGCTGGTCGGCGGAGGGGACCCACCGCTCGAGCAGGGCACCCAAGCATGCACGGCCGGCGCCACTCACACTTTCTGGATGGCGGCCCCGTTCGTTCCCAGGACGGGGTGGCTTTCGTCAGTAAGCGGTTTGTGACAAGGTAGGGACGGGTGGCCCACAGCTCTGCCGCGGCATAGTAAAGGTTTTGAACTCACCCCTATGCCCCCTCTCTCAGAAAGTCGAAGATCCCGCCGAAGGCGGGGGAGGGGTTCACCCTGAAGGGATTTCCCTCGATCCTGCACTTCGTCCTGCCCTTCGGTCCTGAGACCTCAGGGTCGAAGGAAGACTCAGTGTCGAAGGAAGATCTTCGGGATCGAAGGACACCCTGAAGGGAATTAAAGGGGTGAGTTCTGGGTGGTCCGTAACCAGCTGTTCCTCCGGTTCGGGCGAGGGCTGTACTCCCCCGATTAGCTGGGCACAAAAAAAGCCTCCCGGATGGGAGGCTTTTCGTGCTTTTATGCAAAACGCCCCTTACTCCTTTTCGTCAT
>JBARPX010000064.1:0-9555 GCA_049643405.1 Candidatus Zixiibacteriota bacterium | reverse complement strand
CCGAGATCAAAGCTAAAGAGGCGGAGATCGGCGTTCGCGATGGGGCGGACGAGATCGATATGGTGATGAATATCGGCGCCTTCAAAACCGGCAATCTTATGCTGGTGGAGAAAGAGATCAAGGACGTGCGAAGTGCCATCGGTAAGAATAAAGTACTGAAGGTGATAATCGAAGCGGGCGTGTTGACCAACGAGGAGAAAGTGAGAGCTACGGAAATAGTCAAGGCCTGCGAAGCGGATTTCGTCAAAACGTCCACCGGCTTTGGGTACGGCGGCGCCACGGTAGAGGACGTGAAGCTCTTAAGAAAGATTGCAGGCGAAAGCATGGGAGTCAAAGCTTCCGGAGGAATTCGCGACTACGCGACCGCCATGAAGCTAATTCAGGCGGGAGCCAATAGGATTGGCACTTCCTCCGGAGTTCTAATAGTACAAGAGAGTCTGAAAAAGAACGATTAGGGAATCAAGGATCAGTCATATGTCGGGAGCGCAGGCCACCGGCCTGCGACCGGACTTGCAGGACTTACTGGACTTACTGGACTTTGTTTTTGTTTTTTTTCATCGTCAGTCTTTCGATAACTAGGTCTGCAAAAGAATTCGTCTCTCATATACCCTGGAGCTATCCTTTTCACCATCGAAGTTATTGTGAATTTGCTTATGGCGGTAAGAGAGGGTCGTAGGGACAACTCATGAGTTGTCCCTACAAAATCTTCCCCCCATGACAAGGGGGGAATGTGTGGCTTTAGAATCCCCTAAATCCCCTGTAGGGTGTCCTTCGATCCCGAAGATCTTCCTTCGACCCTGAGGTCTTCCTTCGATACTGAGTCTCAGGACGAAGTGCAGGGTGCACCCCTTATCAGGGGGACTTGCTTTTTTTGCCCCCCTGACAAGGGGGGTAGGGGGGTTCTATAATGTGCATCAAATCCTGATAGACACCTTCAATGTTGTTGCACACATCACGATTAGTATACCGCAGAACTCTTAATCCAAGCTGACTCAACACCTCTGTTCTGGTTTTATCGTATTTTTTATTTTCAGCACGAGAATCACCATCGATCTCGATGACCAATTGCAGCTTTGAACAATAAAAATCAACGATATAGCCGCCGAGTGGCTTTTGGCGGGTAAACTTGTATCCCTCGAACTGTTTTCGACATAAAACCTCATGCCAGATTTTCTTTTCTGCTGGACTGGGATTCTTCCTGTTTTGCCGCACCAATTTGGTGAGTTTTCTTTTGTATGGAAGATATTTGAATTTGTCGAGTGGTTTGTTTTTCATATTGTTTGTTTAGAACCCCCTAAATCCCCCTTCCTACGGATCTTCGATATCAGGGGGACTTGTTTTTGTTCTGTGGGGTCTTGCCGGCCCATGGCGGGTGCGACCTGATAGGCTCGGTAGATGATGTCTCTGCTTACGCCCACTCTTTAAAGTCGTGCTAACAAAGAAGCAAGTTCCATACGCCTGTTGCGGAAAGAGTAAGCCCATATTCCGATTCCCAGCGGACGTTCTGAGGCCGTTTCATCTTCGCATTTGAAACAGGGAATCTGCAAATAGCCTGATGGTCTCGGCTGGCACGACTACAGCTATTCCGGAGTTCTCTGTCTGTCTCATCTCGGGCCGACCCGTCTCTCTATCTACGAGCCACTTCTCGAACGGCACGTAGCCCGCTATCATACCGACGAAAAACTCACCATAAGTTGTTAAAAACTCATGATGCAGCGGAGAATCGTAGTTGATGAAGACAGGGCTGCCGCTAGATCCTCCGAAAGCATCAGCATCCAAGTAGATTCGGTTTTTCACTGTATCAACCCCTGCGATCGTTCCTCTGCGCAACAGAGGTTGGTTCCCATTCACCATTATGTCAAGTGGATATCCCGTAAACACCACGGATTGACCTGGCACAAGGTTACGCATCTCCGCGTAGAACGAGTACGTAAGGGAGGAGAAGTGCACCGTGGGGCCGCCCGGCTTCCTCAGCCAGTCCCTCTCTACTGGCACCAGGGCAAGGTCCAGATCACTTTCCGGGGTGAAGAACTGAGTCACTGTGTCTCGGTACAAGGGAATCCTGGCTGTCCAGCTATCAACTATTACCCCGCTCGTATCTTTTATCGGAATCCTCACCTCGAGCTCTTTGGCGTGCTGAACGAGATGCTTATTGGTGGTGAGAACTAGTTGGCTCGGATTTTTCGGGTTCTTGGTCAGGAAGGCTGTGCCGTATCTCGATGAATCGGGGTGGCATCTGATCTTCACGGCAGTCGACAGGTAAAGTCTTGCATAGCGTTCGGCGTATTCCAGTCCGCTGGCTTGCACTATTCCACACCAAGCCAAAACGAGCAGTGACGCCATCCTCAAGTGCCTCATTGTTCCCTCCTTCGGAACTACCGGGCGAGCAGAATAATCTGCTCGCCCGTTTTCTCTGTGCTCCTTCTTACAAGTTCAGGCGCCTATGGCTCTCACCACATGCAGCACTCGCACCAGCAGTAGATAGGTGGGTTCACGGTGCAGTACATGCACCAGGCCGTGCACCTGATAGCGCTGGCGTTATTCGGAGCCATGAAAGCAGCGAATCCGAAGGCCATGGCCACCAGCGCAAAGACCAGCACCAGCACTCTGAACTTTCTTAAGAGCTTGGTCATCCGTTCTCACCTCCTTTCTGAATCCTAGGATTTCAGCCACCGTCACTTGGAAGGTGGTTTTCCGGCATAATGTGAAATCATCGTAGTAACTTGGGGCAGGGACGGCACTCCTCCCAGCACACAATGGGAGTATCCATGGTGCAGTACAGAACCCAGCAGCAACCGGGCGCATCAGCCGAGCCCGGAGCGCTGAGCACGATGAATCCCAATACCAGGGCCAACGCTCCAAACAGGAGCGCAAAGATTCTGAATCTTCTGAAAAACGTCATTCCCTCTGAGTGTTAAGCAACGTCAATGCGAGCAATCCCTTCCGGGGTGACGGATTGCTTCGCTGCCCGGACGCCCGCCCGTACGGGTGGGGGCCCGTCTGGCCGCACTGCACCAAAAGGTGCAGCACTTCCCTCGCAATGACGTCTTTTCTAGTGTAATTCTATTGACTGCGTCATTCCTTTCACGGGTGCTCTAGTACCCGGAAGAGGAGCCAATCATTTCCTCGATCTCCATCCTGTAATTATCAGAAAGAGGACCGGGCCAGACTTTCAAGACTAACCCACGCCCGTCTATGAGCATGGTCTGCGGAATAACCTCTACCTTATATTGATCCAAAAGCGAATAATCAGAGACAGTCAAAACCGGAAATTCCAACTGGGACTTCTCGAGGAACTCTTCGATTTTCCCTTCTCCAGCCGTGGTGGCTCCAAAGAATCTGAAACCGGCAGAGCGGTGTTTTTGGTAAAGTTCTCTCCAAAACTCCACGTTGTGCTCACAGGAAGGGCAGGCGGCGGAGAACCAGAAGAGAACGGTCTGCTCGGCGGATGGGTACTCCACCTTTACCTCCTCACCTTTCTGATCGATACCCACAAGAGATGGAACCTTCTCCTCCGGGTTGAGAATCGTGAAGGGTCCTCTGCGTGCCGTCAGTGCTGAACGAAGTTGGCGATTCTCCTGAACCAAAAGCAGAATCTCAACTCCCATCGCCACCACCAAAATGATGAGAACCAGCGACCACAGGTGAGTCTTCAAGAAAGGTGGTTTTTCGTTTATCATATGTCACTCCGGCTTTGGTTTTGGCTGGCAGTAATATTCTCAGCCGATTTCTGGGACTTTTGAAACACTTGCCTGTCGCTGGGGCTTCAACTACTCTCCGGTATGGCCCAAACCTTCGAAGCAACCACGGGAGTCTCATTCCGTGCTTCATGTTGTAGATGATCATACCCAGCACTCCGGTTATTGTCAAGTATAAAATAACGGGATATTTTATATGTCTAGCATAAGTACTTACCCCGTTGTCTCTGTGAATATACCGATGACGCCTCTTCCTTTCGTGTGAGTCAGACACCCTGATCGTCGGCAGCACATAGCCAGAGCGGTCAGAACCGTCCTCGCTGGGGGAAGAGTTGTGGGAGGATTTGGCGTTGCGGAGGCAACTAACTTGATACTGCAAGTAAATGGATCTACTGATCAGGTCTTGCGGCACAGACATGTCTGTACCCGGAACTCTTGACCTGCTAACCTGCAAACTGAGGGCAAGTCGGGGTTCAAAGCGTCTTTAGGTAAGCCACCAGGTATTCGATCTGCTGCTCAGAAAGAGTAGTCTTAAAGGATGGCATGTTCTTATAGGGATTCAGAAGCTGCCGGGTGACGTTTTCCGGCGTGGCCGGCCTCCCGCTGGCGGGGAGTGTTTCTCCCTTCAGAACGCCCTTCAGGCTTGGACCCATCTTTGAATCGGTCCTGTCGGCGAAGTGGCAGAAGGAACACTGCTTGTCGAATAGCGCCTGACCTCTCCCAACGCTCGAGGTTCCGCTGACCTCGGAGTCCGCTTCTCCTGCGACAGTGGTCTTTTCTGTCACCAGGAAGAAGTAACCCGCAGACGTAAAGAACACGGCAAAGGCCAATCCGAACACTGTCATCCCTAGTCCGGGCACATATCTGAGGAACTGTTTATAGAATTGAACTATCGAAATCTTAAGCGCTAGTATGAAAAAGAGCGCCAGCCCCAGCACCCCGTGAAACACAGCCCTGGTGGAGAGCCCATCGCCGGCCATTTCCACGTAATGCAGGCAGAAATAACTTATCACCAGATACATCACTGCAAAGACGGCTCCGGCGATTTTATGCAGCCTGCGCAGAAGGGTGGCGCCGATCTTCCTCTCTGCCCTGCCCATCAGGGTCAACATGCAGATGACCGCCACCAGCCCAAGAAGCAGAAAGAAGACAGCAACCACCGACTTCGTGTAGAGTGACATGCGTTGATTCCTTTCTTCTCAAGCGGTACTACTCGGCTGCGCCAATCTCGCAGTAGTACATCTTGTCCAGCTTGTGCTCAGATGCTACGGGACAGGCCCCGCAGAGGCATCCGTTCTTGGCCAGTTCGCAGTCGGTCTTTCCTACTGCGCAAAAGAGCCCCTGCTTGTTGTCCTTCATGCACTGGTTGTGGCTGGGACACCCGCCGCAGATGCACTTCTGCATGTTCTCGGGAGTATCAGCTACTTTTGCCACGATTCATCTCTCCTTATCGGTTTTGGTTATTCTCCACACGTTGCCACCAGACTTCTCCCCCTTCTTGAATCCTACCTCCCCGTGCAGGTCGGTGAAATATAGGCCGTCAGGCCCGAAGGCCAGACCACAAACGCTCGCCGGGCCTTCGCCTAGGTATCTGGCAAACTCATTTAAGTATTTGACATTGTCCTGTTCGTCGATGAACAGCTCTACGATTCTTTTGCCCTTTACGCCCTTTCCTTCGACATAGGCGTATCCGAAGAGGCCCACAAAGAGATGATCCTTATGCCGGGCTCCAAAATGGTCAGCTGCAAAATCGATGGCGGTGGGCGCCTGGGTGTACCACCAGACGAATATCGAATTCTTTCTCATAGACGCAGGCCACCCATAGTTCTCACCGGGAAGGATCTTGGCAATCCGATCATCCACCGCTGGCCCGTTGTCTGAGACATAAAGGTGATCGTCGGACTTCCTCCATGCTGCGCCAAAGGGATTTCGCAGACCCTTAGCGTAGACGTAGCTTTTTGGATCGGGATTGTCCTCCGGTACGGAACCGTCTAGGTCCATGCGAAGGATCTTTCCCCTCAGATCCTTGTCGTCCTGCGCAACATCCGGATTCACCATCCCGTCACCCACGTTTACGTATAGCTTCCCGTCGTGAATGGTGAGGGCCTGTATCTGGTGGGCGGCGTTGGTGGAGAGGATGCCGTCTAAGACGGTGTGGGATTTGTCAGCTTTGAACCCATCCTTGGTGCTGAACTTGACCACCCTGTTCTTAAATGCCTTGCCATCCTGATACAGCATGGAGGCGAAGACGTCCCCGCTCTCGTGCACAACTATCCCGCTAACGCCGGATTCCCCCGTGCCCGGCATCTTGGAATCAGGCTCGTAGTTCAGCAGATTATCGGCGAAAACAGAAACCTTGAAGTCATTAGTCACGACCTTGATTTTTCCGTAGAGTTCGGTCAGGTAAAAGAGAGGGGTTCCCTTTTCTTTCTTCGGCTTGGGCACGAAAACCAGATTGACCGGAAGCGACAGACCGGAGACTACTTTTTCGATTTTGAAACCCTCTCTCAGTTCCCAGTTTCCCTGTTGAGGCATATATTTCTCCCCAGAAGCGGTGAACCCCTTGGCTCCGGCGCACCGCACACAAGAAGTCGCTTAATAGACCGCAGCGGAGGTTCCTTTAGCAAGGAAAGCACCCCCTCCGCTGCGCAAATCCTTTCTCCCACTGAGGGCTTACTTCTCTTTCTTCTTCTCGGCCTTCACCGAAGCGCAGTAGGCGGTCAGGTCGGTAAGCTTCTGGTCGTCCCAGGCCAGCGGCTTGCCCTTTAGAGGCTCTTTGATGCACCAGTTGACCACCTGATCCAAGGTCATCACCCTCTTGGCCATCATGAAGTACTTGGGATACTGGGGAGCCAGGTTATCCCAGGCGGGAACGGCCATCTCTCCCATCTTGCCCGCCTTGGTTCCTCCCTCCATATGGCAGGAGTTGCAGGTCATCCCGCTTGTCCCCAGGGTCGTATCGCTGAACAGCATCTTTCCGTTCGCCACGGACTTAGCCAACTCCGCCGCGGGATCGGCCGGCTTGGCCATCTCCATGCCCTCTTCCTTCTGGGCAAAGGCATACACTAGCGCGACAAGCAAGACGATCACGATTAAAACGGTAGTCTTTCTCATTCGATTCACCTCCTTTCAGAAATCCCTGTGAAATCTCGCATAGCTCTGGATCCTCCGCTTCCCTTTAGCTGCCGGTTTGATAAAGAAGCGTGCGCGTAGCGAGTTAAACACCGCCCGCTCTTAGCCAAACCCTCACGATTCCTACTCTAGTCTATTTGCTCGAAGATAGCTGAATCGGAGTTTTGTGTCAAGGGAAAAAACGGCTAAACAGCAAAATCAGAAATGCTATGAAGCGGGTTTCGATTTGATGCAACGGCACCAAGAATCTTAAGTCCCTCTGCAAGAACAACCGGATACTTGTTGTTTGCGCATTGGTAATGAGTTCTGCGATTCGGATCAGATGGGTATAGTAGTCCTGTTCCAGAGTAACAGCACCAAATCGGTTCTACAATCTGTGCAGGAGTTTCTCGGACCTCACTGGTTCATTCGGGGAGACACCAACAGCGATGAGATCATCAATGTCGGGGACGTGGTTTACTCAAGTGAGCCATCTATACAAGGGAGGACCACCGCCAAGCTGCTAGCCTTGTAGCTCAGGTGCCCTGCGCACTCAGCCAATGAATGGCGTCAGGAGCTCGGACGAGCCCGTCTGGGCACGGGGGATTCCTGACCCAAAGTCACATCATCCCGGGCTTTCTGTTCTTCGCAGACCATTTGACGGTCTGCTTTATTCTTTTTTCGCGGGTTTCTTTCCGCTTTGCATTCGTTACCCACGCGATATACAATCTCTGGTAGCTGGGGGCGAAGTTGTTGAAATTCTCCAGGGCTTTTTTGTGTGCGGAAAACGCCTTCTTCAAATCAGGGGGAATGACAAGTCTTTTCCTGGGCAGTTTGTCTTTTGCCTCTTCGTTCTTTTGCTTCCCTGCGTGTTTGAACTTGGCCAGGCCTGCTTGGGTCATCCTCCCTGCCTTAATCATCTTCCTGGCTCTCTTCTTATTCAACTCGGACCAGTTGCTTTTCTCATTGCGTGGCGTGAATTTCTGGGCATACTCTTCCTCGTCAATCCTTTTCACCGTGCTGTCTATCCATCCGTAACACAAGGCCTCTTCAACGGCATCGTCATAAGGGATTCTCGGCTTGCCGGTGTGTTTCTTACAATAGATCAGCCATACCTCTTTTTGGCTGCTGTGGTTCTTCCTCAGCCAAGCCCGCCAATCATCCCGATCGGTCACGTATAGCGTTTTACTCATTTTCACAACGACTTCACCTCGCCTGCGGCAGATGGATCGCGACTTTACAAACCTCGTCTCCCCGCAAGACTGATTCCAGCAACTCGACCTTCACAGGTTGCTGCAATATGTATTCCCATATCCCTTTGTAGAAACCAGCTCCGCAGTAACAGTAGGTAGGAGATATCTTCGCGTTCGATCCTATCGCCTCTCGGATCCTGGGGCAATGACAATAGAGTTTCCGCCGCTTATCCCGGTCCGTTTCTCTTAGATACTCCTCAAGGTTCCCGCTTTTGGGCATCTTGGTAGCAATGATCGTGTTTCCCTTCCTAACTCCGGCCAAGCCCCATCCCCGACTCATGATGTTTTCGACTGAGTCGTCTTCGAGCCCCAGTGTGTTCTTCAAAAACGAAAGGAACTTCTCTCTTAGCATCCTATGAGCCGCGCCAATGTCTTTTGTCTTGACATATTCATCCCTGATTTCGCTCAGCTCAGATTCTGGATACCGACAGGCACACCCGGTCATTATCTCTATTCTATTCTCTTCATCTACCAGTGCATCCAGGCGATCCATTGCCTCCTTGGTCCAGTCAATAATCTCATCCGATTGAGAATCCGATGTGAGCTTTTCGCTGCCCTGCAATATCTTCTTTCTTGCATCTTCTCCTGCAATCTTGTCCAGACAGGAGGAGAGCTTCGATAGCCACGATCTCTCAAAATCGGTGTTGTTCACTTTTTCGCCTTTGCAGTTCTTGGTTTCGGGAGATCGGTTAGCACTCCGATCAGTTGGAGAGTTTGTGGAAGACGTAGGGTGCTAATGTGACCCAGAGCAGCACCAGCACCCACAGCCTGCCTTCGAAGATGTTGTAATCATGAAGCAGTCTGCTCCACGGATGCTTCATAACGTAATGCCCGAACAGAAACTCAAATGCTATGGTTAGAGTCAACCATATGAGGCCAATTGCGATGGCCTCGGCAGATGACCGTATTTTCCAAAAAAGGGTTAGCGCCCAGATATAGAGGCCGAAGAGGACGATCCCGGTCACCGTGGAGACCTGGTGTGCACGCAGCTCGCCCAGAGCGTTACTGTAAGCGTATTGCCGAATTGTCCCGTTTATGATCCCGATGATTGGCATCAAGAGCCATGCTACGGCATACTTGACTATCATGTCCACCACCCACCCATCGTTTTGGCCGACTCAGTCATCTCAGGAGTGCCGCTGTTCCCACTTCTTAAGGAATTCCTGTTCCTTATTCATGATGTTCACAAACCTGGTGTTGCTTATGGGATGATCGGCCACCAGCTTGCCATCAAGGATGAGGCTGAAGACTCCAAAAGGCGAAGGGGCGTTTTGTGCTTCTCTGCTGCTTCTTAGCTCGACTACTCGCGGCGTAATACCATATGTTTTGTGCGCCGTCTCACTGATTTCCCTGACAGCTTTTACGGCATAAGGACATTGATCTGATCGAATGATGGTCAAGCCCTTATCATATTTACGCAGTCGCTTGTCCCAGTCCCCTTTGAACTTGGGCAAAGGTGCGCTCTTCTTGAATTTCTTGACCAGCAACTCAAA
>JBARPX010000063.1:0-1800 GCA_049643405.1 Candidatus Zixiibacteriota bacterium | reverse complement strand
CATACGGGTTCAGCTTCCAGGAGCTTTTCCTCACCGCCAAGAATCAGCACCTCACCTGGGGAGTGGACTACTACCGCGAGGTGGTCGATGGTTCCAGGGAGCAGCGCTCCAGAATGGAGATGGTAGGCGGCCCGGTTATGTCTGACGATACCAGCGCCATCTCGACGGTACCGCAGAATCACCAGGACGCCGTGGGGGTGTTTCTCAGCAACCAGTTGAATTTCCTTGAGGCGGCCATCCTGACTTTGGGAATCAGGTACGATTACTTCCATACGAAAACCAAAAAGACCTCCGACTATCTGGACCCCAGACTCGATCCGCCGCAACCCTTTGAATCCGAGAGTCAGAGCTTAAGTTCGTTTAACGGCAGCTTAGGCTTGGTCTACAAGCTGTCGCCGCAAATCAACTTGGTGGCCAACGCCGCCAGCGGATACAGAGCTCCCAACGTGGTGGAGAGGTACTTCACCGGGCAGCCCCATGGGGTCGAGTTCGTGGTGCCCAATTACGAGTTGGAAGCGGAGAAGAGCTTCAACTTAGACGCGGGAGTGAAGGCCGGTTTTGATAGGCTTTACGCGTCCTTGAACCTCTTCCACAACAGCTTCACGGACTTCATCGGATTGGAATGGACCGGGGACAGCGTTCACATTGGCCCGGAGAGCTATCCGGAGTACAAATACACCAACATCACCGAGCTGAGGATCTCGGGTGTCGAAGGGTCGGTGGAGGGTGATCCGGGCAAGGGCTTCCACGGTTCCTTAAGCCTTGCCTATCAGTACGGAAAGAACGTCACCAGAAGCCGTCCGTTCTTCGTGGCCCCGCTGAAGACCACGGTATCCGTGGGATGGAGCTCTCCGCAGGAGAGGTTCGGGATCGGGTCCAGCTTCAGATGGGTTGACCGACAGAATCGCATTCCCAAGAATCCTGAAGGGCGACCTATAGACAATCTTTCCACTCCCAGTTTCACCGTGGTCAACTTAAACGCCTTCGTCAGCCTGTTTGCCTGGCAGACTTTGAACCTATCACTCAACAATGTCTTTGACGAAAGCTATGCCGAGCCGTATAACGCCACCAATTCGAGCAATCCGGTCAAGGAACCGGGAAGGAACTTCGTCGTCAGCCTCATCATAAGGTACCAGTAGATGGTGCGTTTTCGGTCGTGCCTGGCTTTTTCAGGTTGACAATTCTGAAATCCGGCGCTAAATTCCGCTGCCTGCCACAGCCAGCCAGCATACACGATTTCGCCGGCGGGCAGGTCAGCTTCATCGAAACCTGTAGTGGAATTAGCGCCGTGAAAAAACCGACAGCCGCTTCGCAGAAGATCACCGTCCTTAAGAAGGTTCCTTTTCTCAACGGGCTCTCGGCCGCCGACCTCAAGAAGGTCTCCCGGAAGTTCTGCGAGACCCGATTCAAAAAAGGGGAATATCTTTACTGGGAGGGGAATCCTTCGGACCGCCTGCACGTGGTCAGGCGAGGTAAGGTGAAAATCACCAAAGGCTCCTCCTCGGGAAAGGAGATTGTTCTCGACATCGTTTCGCCGGGCGAGATCTGCGGGGGTAGTGCCGTCTTCTGCGAGACCAATCCGGCCTCGGCACTGGCCGCAGAGGACGTGATTACCTACGCCCTGCCCAAACAGGACTTCCTTGAACTCTTGCAGAATTACAAAGGCCTGGCTGTCGAGTTCATCATGTACCTGGGCGAGAAGCTGATGAAAGCTCATGAGATGATGATGAGCTTAGTCGCCAGCAGCGTGGAGAAAAGAATTGCTGCGCTTCTTGTGGGATTATGCGAGAAGCATGGGTC
>JBARPX010000062.1:0-1714 GCA_049643405.1 Candidatus Zixiibacteriota bacterium | reverse complement strand
TCACCTCTCCTTCCCGCTCTCCCCTGCCGGCCCTGCCCGCCACCTGGGCAAGCAATTGAAAGGTCCTCTCCTTGGAGCGGAAATCCGGGAGGTCCAGACCCAGGTCGGCGGAGATCACGCCCACCAGCGTCACGTCGGGAAAGTCCAAACCTCTGGTGATCATCTGAGTTCCCAAAAGAACCCCAAACTTCTTCCTGCCAAAATCACTCAAGAGACGGCTGTGGGCGCCCTTCCTGGTTGTGGTATCCAAGTCCATTCTCTCCATCCCGACGTCGGGAAACCTCTTTTTGACTTCTTCCTCGATTCTCTGAGTTCCTGCTCCCTTATACAGAAACCTGTGTCCACGACATGCGGGGCAAAGACTCGGCGCGTCCTTTTGATATCCGCAGTAATGGCATCGTAGCGAGTGGTCGCTCCGGTGAAAGGTTAAAGTTATGTCGCACCGCGAGCATTTTTCGATATGTCCGCAATCCTGGCATTTGACGAAGGACGAGAAGCCCCGGCGATTCAGAAACAGAAGCGCCTGTTCATTCCTGGCCACCCGGTCCTTCAGTAGAGACGCAAGGTCCGACGAGAGAAAACTGAAGTTCTTGTTCTTCCTCTCTTGGGCAAGATCAACGATGTTAACGGAAGGAAGTTTTTGCCTTGTCACCCTCTCCTTCAGTTCGCACAAAACATATTTGCCCTGCTGCACATTGTAATAAGACTCCAGGCTGGGGGTAGCGGAACCCATGATGACCACGGTTTTATTCAACTTGGCCCTCATCACCGCCACGTCTCTGGCATTATATCTTGGCGCGGGATCATCCTGCTTGTAGGAGGAGACGTGTTCCTCATCCACCACGATCAATCCCAGATTATCGAGAGGCGAAAAGACGGCCGATCTGGCCCCCACCACGACGGGAAGATCGCCGTTTCCCACTCTCCTCCAGGTGTCAAACCTCTCCCCTGCCGACATGCCCGAATGAAGACAGCCCACCTTCTCTTCAAAGTTGGCCTTGAACCTGGATATGATCTGGGGAGTTAAAGATATCTCAGGCACCAAAATCAAAGCCTGTTTTCCTCTTTTCAAGACTTCTCTGATAGCTTCTATGTACACCTGGGTCTTACCGCTTCCGGTGACTCCGTGAATCAAAAAAGGAAAGTAACCGCCCTGGTCCATCGCCGTCTTTATCTTCTGTTGTATCTCCTGTTGGTCTTCGGTCAGAGACGAAGGCTGTGTTTCCGGCACATCCAGTCCCCAATCGCTCTCCCTGATCCTTTCCACCTCGAACGATTCAATCAAGCCCTTTCTTTCCAAGGCGGTGATTGAAGAAGCACCTATCTTGTGCTCGCCGGCCAGTTCCTTTGACGAAAGTCGACCTTGGTTTTCCAGGAGCAGTTGAAGGCATCTTGACTGCGCAGGGGATTTTTTCTTTATCGCAAAGATTGCGGTCTGGAGAAGTTCCAGGCTCTCAGGAGAATTGTCGAGACTTTTCAATCTTATCATTTTCTCATGCTGAATTCTCACACCTGGCTTGCTCAAGCGTTCGTCGATTTCGATCTCTCCTTTTCTGCTGAGATCATACAGGTCGGCATAAAGACCCTTCGCCTTAAGGGTTCTGGCAAGCCAGGAGAGCTTCCTTTCTTCGCCGTCTGCCAGAGTCTCCAGAATCCTCCTCTGCCTCGGCAACACTCGTGTTGCTGACTTTCCTGTCACCTTTAACCTTTCACC
>JBARPX010000061.1:0-16139 GCA_049643405.1 Candidatus Zixiibacteriota bacterium | reverse complement strand
CTCTACGGGAGCATGCTCTGCTGTCAGTTTGATCCAGATCTGTGTGACCTCACCAACCCCAGAGTCGATCAGAAGCTGATCTTCCAGTGGGGTGTCTGCCGACAGAACTGCGGCGGTGTGGACGTTTGTGCTTCCGGTCCTGGTCTGTGCAAGCGCGGAGACATCAACATGAACACCATGACTTACGAGGTAGCTGACGCTGTTCTGTTTGCCAGCTACTTTGTCGAGGGTACGGTGGTCTTCCGCTATGACCTGGCCTACCAGATCTGTGCTACCGACGTCAATGCTGACGGCAGGACCCTGACCCTGTCAGATTTGGTTTACTTGATCAGAGTCATCCTGCACGACGCAGTCGAGATTCCGAAGCTGACCCCGTCGTCTGAGGTTGCCAACGTGATCGTGTACAACGGCACCATCAGCACAGAGTGTGCGGCCCCCATCGGCGCCATTCTGTTTGAGTTTGACAGTGCCGTTTCTCCGACCCTGTTGGCCGACATGGAGATGGTGCACAATGGCAATAAGGTCTTGGTGTGGAGCAGCACCGGCAATAGCTTCACCTCTGCCGAGGTGTTGACTGCCGATGCCGAGCTGGTTAGCGTCTCTGCTGTTGATCGTGACAGCCGTGCGCTAAACACCACCATCACTGCCAAGGTTGCCCCGACTGCCTTCGCATTGCATGCTGCCTATCCTAACCCGTTCAACCCGTTCACCAACTTGAGCTTTAACCTGCCAGAGGCCATGAACTACAGCCTGAAGATTTACAACGTTGCCGGCCAGCTGGTGAGGAGCTATGATGGTGCCGGTTCCCAGAACTTGAACGTGGTTACCTGGGATGGCAGGGACAATGGAGGAACCGAAGTCTCCAGCGGCGTCTACTTCTACAGGTTGACTGCCGCTGGCTTCAGTGCAACCCAGAAGATGGTTATGATGAAGTAGGCTAACCGAAGATATTCGAGATTGAGAAGGGAGTCCCGAAACCGGGCTCCCTTTCTCTATGCTCTCACGAGTCTCTTTGGCCTCGCGCAGAAGCAACCGATTAAGGGCTTCTCAGGCCTCTACGCCACAGAAACCTCTCTTCTTCCGGCTCACAGCAGAATAACCTGCCCGGAGGGGACACAGGCAAACCTGCTGTCCCTCTGTATGTTACGCTCCCATACCCCAAAAAGGAACTCAATTCCCATGCCCTCCCCAAAGGCTATTTGCTATAGTCTCTAACGTATCAGCACAAAAATATGAAAAAAGTACTTGACATTTGCCCGCAGGATGTTATTATTGGTACACAGATCAAATTAACCTGGACAGTGTTTTATATCTATTGAGTGGGCGTAGTCAGCCTGTGGGTCCGGCCGGAACTGATGGTACAGACGCAATGGCTCCTTTTGTCGATCGTAACGCCAGGGGCCTTTTGCAGGGGCTCCCACCGGACTCCGGCTGACCTTGGAGGAAAGAGGCAACATCTCGCATAGTTCGGAGAAAGACTGAAAGTTGATTGAGCAGGGGCGTTGACGTCTGGAGCAGAAGAAGGGGCTGTACTCGGCAGAAGGGTTCCCTGAATCAGAAGTACTTCTACTGGTGGTGCGGGGCAGTGTCTAAGAACTCCCGTAGCCCAGGTACGTTTTGTTTTGACGGTTTTTTCCTGGAATCGCCTCGAGTACCATGAAGGGTCTGTGCTTGAGGAAGAAGCGTTAATCTAAAACACCTTGGGGAGGTGATCCTTATGTGGCAGGACAATCGCCCATTCCTGTAACTACGAAATCCCGTGGTGTTCCATACAATGGAAAAGTGTCGGATAGCTCTTGCAGCCACATCCGACCTACAAGCTTTTCTGTCGACCAGGCTTCGCCATGGTCGACCTGTCAAATACACAGGAGGAAAGAACGATGATAGCAAGACCAACAGTTTGCTGGCTCTTCGTATCAGTGCTGCTCAGCTTCGTTGGGTTGGGGCTGTCGAGCCAAGGATTCGCGCAAGATCTACCTTGGTCCGTCGATGTTATGTGTGATGGCACAAAGATCGGCGAGTTCGAGGTAACTACGTATGAAGTATCCGGGAATGGCGTTGAGATCGAGGGGTGTTTTAACTGGAATGGCACGGCTTGCGATAGTTGCCACAATTTTCGCCTGCTTCAGATTGTCTATCATATCGACCATATGCCGCTACACTACCCGCCCCAGGACGCCGATTGTAGCGATAACGGTATTCCCCCGGTTCCCTTCACAGACACGCCGAAGGGAGGATATTGCGAGGATCCATGGGATAATGAGCCATGGTACAATGAACCTGGCGATGGCACGCCTGGCTGCCCTTACCCCTATTACCTATATGACGGTCCGGGTGTGAAGCTCATTGGAGCTGACGCTCTCCTGGGAGCGGCAGTTGACAACGACGTCAGGTTTGAAACATGGGTTGTCTGTTTCGGTGAGAAACCAAACACGATGTGCGGTTTGGCTCACATCCGCTGGGGCTATAAAAGAGTTGGAGGCGTCGTCACCAAATATGACTTGGACGGTACTAATCGTTTAACCAACGCGGAAATCAATACTGCGCTGGTTAATGGTCTCTTCCCCGAATGGACTTTTTCTGACAACTACCTAGATTGCTGCCTTCCTAGATGTCCTGACCAAGTTCACAACGACACGGAACGCACGGCTATCGAACTGGACGTGTTGTACTCAGGTACGGGTGGCACCATTCGGGATGTCACAGTGATAAGTTTGCCTCCCGATTGCGGTAATCCCTACATAAACGTCGTCAACGGGAACCAGATCAATTTCAGATGGCAAACACCCTGCTTTGACTACTGCGAAACGATAGAGTATGAGTTCACGGTCGATTACCCCTGCGAGCAGGTTTTCATCACCGACATAGAGTGGACTTACCCGTCCGAGCCACCGACTCTCAGCCAATGGGTTCTGATTATCCTAGCTCTCTCGGTGGGGGCATTCTTCGTCTGGCAGTTAATGAGAAGGAGGAGAGCGGCGGCCAGTGTTTAGTGATCGGTTAGCCGTATGAACCATGCGGTTCATACCACCGGATTGAACTCCCGGATGTCCTTACGGCTCCCCTACGGGCGTCCGGACGGATTAGGCGGATGAAAATCGTAGGTCGGGTTGTCCCGCCTTCTTATGGTGAGTGCAATCGAACCATCTGCGGGACTACCCGACAACATTACTTGTAGGACACCGCTCAATCGACCATATTTGTGCTATGCGGAAGATCAAAAAGGCGAAATTCGACAAGGTCATCAAGAAATTCGTGATCTCTTTTGTCGTGGGTTTACTCGCGGGCAGTGTACTCTTCTCCATTGTAAAAGGATATTCGCCTATCGTAATCGAGAAGGCCACGAGCTTTACCGCTTCCACAGTGGGATTTTTCTTGGGTCTTCTGGGAATGGCCGTCAAGTGCCAAGCCGAATTCGTGAGCCTGAATGGATATGGTTTCAGGGTAATAGACCAGTGTCTCGGGGCTTATGAGGTCTTCATCTTCTCGGCAGGGGTGATTGCCTATCCCACTGATTCGCGAAAAAAGCTATGGGGAATAGCCCTCGGTATACCATTCCTTTACTTCATCAATATCATCAGATTGATGGTGCTTGGAGCGGTCGGAACTGTATCTCCCGGAACCTCGGCATTCATGCACCTCTACCTGTGGCAGATCATCATCTTTCTAACCGTGCTTCTGGCATGTCTTTTATGGATAAGACTAATCGTCCAGCCTGGGCAAGGAAGCTACTGATCTTCTTCGCGAAATTCCTTCTCGTCTCTTTGTCTTTATTCGTGTTATGGATGGTGGGGGGGTACTTTTATATTTCCACGGTTCTTTTCTTTGTCAAATCTTCCGTCGGAGTTTTGGGACGGCAGCTACCCGGTCTTCCCATGTCTTTAGATCTTTTCAGCAGCCCCATACCGTTCGTCTCGCTTATGGTTATAAGCAAAGGAGTGAAACTTCGACAAAGACTGTCTAAAATCGGAATCGGCTTATTGGTTTTGTTCTCATGGCACTTGGTTGCCACCATGATTCTCTACTTGATCATTACCGGCCAATCCGAGCTTGCAGTGTGGAAATCTGTCCTGTTACCTTCATTCAGGACCTTTCTTTATATTTTCAATCTGGTTCTGCCATTCCTGCTCTGGTTCTACTTCCTGGGAAAGACAAGGATAAAGAAGGCTATCCTGTAGCTACTTTTTTGAGAGATCTCTTCTTCTCAACACGAGGACGAGAGACATTCCTTTCGGCTTTCTACTCCTGCGGAATACAGGATTTCACTCATAAAACTGCGGCGCGGGTCTGCAATCCAACCCGCGCCACAAACGCTTTTATTTCAAATTGCGAGTCGTGCCTATCAGTAGCGAGCTATAAGCATCCACCTCATCCGTTCAGTCTGCTTCATCCGTTGACAGCATCTCGCACGCTTTAACCGTGTTCGAAAGAAGCATGGCGATGGTCATGGGGCCGACTCCGCCGGGGACCGGCGTGATGGCTTTGGCCACCTGGCTGACTGAATCGAAGTCCACGTCTCCCACCAGCCTGTATCCCGATTTGGTGGACGGATCTTTTATCCTGTTGGCGCCGACGTCAATTACCACCACACCCGGTTTAACCATGTCCGCGGTGACGAACCTGGCCTTCCCCATTGCCGCAACCAAAATGTCTGCTTGTTTCGTGACGGCGGGAAGGTCGTCTGTGCGCGTGTGGCACACGGTGACGGTGGCATTGCCGCCTTCTGCCTTCTGATACAACATCGGGGCCAGTGGTCTCCCCACTAAGCTCCCGCGACCTAATATTACCACATGCTTTCCGGAAGGATCATTCCCTGACCTCATAAGAAGCTCGACAATACCCAGGGGGGTGCAGGGCATAAAGGTCGGCTTGCCAGCCAGCATCATGCCCACATTAAAGGGATGAAACCCGTCTACGTCCTTCTTCGGAATAATGGCTAAGATCACCTTTTCTTCGCTTATCTGCTCCGGTGTGGGAAACTGCACCAGGATTCCATGGATAGTCTCATTTTTGTTCAGTTCATCGATCTTCCGCAGAAGATCGGATTCAGGCATGTCTTTATCGTATCTATAAACCTCGGAGAGAATTCCCACCTTCTCGCAGGCTTTGACCTTCATCTTCACGTAGACTTCAGAGGCGGGATTGTCTCCCACCAGCACAGCTGCTAACCCGGGCGTGTTTCCCTTGCTTTTGAGCTCCTCGATCTTCTGCTTAAGGCCTTCCTTGATCTCCGTGGAGATCTTCTTGCCATCAATGATCTCTGCCGGCATGACTGCTCCCGTTTGAGAAGTTATTGGCTAAAGCCGCCCGCTCTCCTCCTCGTCGTCTTCGGGGCTGGGTATGTCGATCCTGAGCCTTTCAATGTCCGTGGCCTTGCCCGTATCAGGGTCAACTTTAACCAGCACGCCGGAGAATTTGACGTCCCTGTTTGCCAGCGTAAAACGGCGGGGAATCTGCAGCAGGAAACGACCCAGGGCATCTTCGGTCTTCACGCCGATCACCGAGTCGTGCGGCCCGGTCATCCCTGCGTCGGTGATGTAGGCGGTTCCGCCCGGGAGGATGGCCTCATCGGCGGTCTGCACGTGCGTATGACTTCCCAGGACGGCGCTTACCCTGCCATCCAGATAACGCCCCAGAGCCACCTTTTCGGAGGTGGCCTCAGCATGCAGATCCACAATTAAAACGTTCGTTTCCTCTCTTAGTCTCTCGATCTCCTCTTGTGCCACCCGGAAGGGACAATCGATCTCCTTGATGTAAACTCTTCCCTGGATGTTCAAAACACCCACCTTCCGTCCGCTGGCCGATTCGAATATCCCCGCCCCTCTTCCGGGAGCATCAGGCGGATAGTTGGCAGGCCGCAAGATGCGCCGGTCCTCATCCAAGTAAGGGTAGATGTCTTTTCGGTCCCAGATGTGATTGCCGCTGGTAAGGCAATCCACACCATAGGAATGGATTTTCTTGGCTATCTCCCTGGTCAGACCGAATCCACCGGCAGCATTTTCCACGTTGGCTATGGCGAAGTCTATCTGGTGGGTTCTCAAAAGATCCGGCAGAAGCTGGGAGACTGCCCATCTTCCCGGTTTTCCCACTATGTCGGCTATAAAGAGTATGTTCAATTTGCGTTTCCCCCAAATCAGTTCAGATAAACCCGTCGGCGGCACATCAGATGCTTTCGAAGGCCTATTGAGGCCTATACCGGTTTGCTCCGCATTTGTGTCTGGGAACCCTGCACCGGGACCGGAGCGCCGGTGGAGTCTTCACGCATCAAAGCCTGCCAATACCACACAGCTGTTCGTACCACCAAAGAATATCTGGATCCTCCCTCTACTTTATTTCGCATAGTCAACGGATCTGGTTTCCCGTATCACGGTGACCTTGATCTGCCCGGGATACTCCAACTCCGCCTCGATCTTTTTGGCCATCTCACTTGCCATCTCGGTGGCCTCCTTGTCAGTTATTCGCTCGTGCTCAACGATAACCCTGATTTCGCGTCCCGCCTGGATGGCATAGGATTTGGCCACGCCCTTGAATGAATCGGCCAGCTCCTCCAGCTTGTCCAGCCGCTTGATATATCCTTCCAGAGTTTCCCGTCGGGCACCCGGTCTTGCTCCTGAGATGGCGTCTGCCGCCTGCACCAGAACCGAGTAGGCAGACTCCGAGAGGACGTCCTCGTGGTGGGAGGCGATGGCGTTTAATACCATCGGATTCTCCCCGTATTTTTGAGCCACGTTGTAGCCAATCTGGGTATGCGTACCTTCCGTCTCCCGATCCACCGCTTTGCCCACGTCGTGCAGAAGACCGGCTCTCTTGGCCAGATTCGGGTCCAAACCCAACTCCGCCGCCATCAGCCCGGTCAGGAATGCCACCTCTTTGCTGTGCTGAAGGACGTTTTGACCGTAACTGGTTCGGAACTGAAGCTTGCCTAAGAGCTTTACCAGTTCAGGATGAATCCCGTGAATTCCCACGTCGAAGGACGCCTGTTCCCCGGTCTCGCGGATGATGACCTCCATTTCTTTTTCTGCTTTTAAGACCACCTCCTCGATGCGCGCGGGATGAATTCTTCCGTCCTGGATTAATTTCTCCAGCGCCATTCGGGCTATTTCTCTTCTTATGGGGTCATACCCTGAGAGTATCACCGCCTCTGGCGTATCATCCACGATTACGTCGATACCGGTGGCGGTCTCGAAGGAGCGAATGTTCCGCCCCTCCCTTCCGATTATGCGTCCCTTCATCTCCTCGTTGGGAAGATTGAGCACGGATACGGTTGATTCAACCGTGTGATCGGCCGCGCATCTTTGAACGGCCGATATGATGATGTTTTTGGCCTCCTTTTCTGCGGTTTGCTCAGCCTTTTCCTTGATCTCCTTAATCAGCTGCGCCGCCTCCTGGCGAGCCCGACTCTCCAGGTTCTCCATCAGAAGTTTCTTGGCTTCCTCGGCGGTCATCTGGGCTATCTTCTCCAACTGCTTGTTCTGATCGGAGATCAGCCGCTCCAGCTCATCACTTTTGTGTCGAACCGCCTTCTCCCTGGCATACAGCACCTTGTCCCGGTTCTGTATCTCTCTCTCTTTCTTGGACAGAATGTCCACTTTGCGGTCTAAGTGTGTTTCCCTATCGGCAAGCCTTTTTTCCAAACGGCTAAACTCAGACTTTTTTGCCTGAAGCTCTTTTTCGAAATTGACCTTAGCTTTGTACCACTCATCTCTGGCCTCCAGAGTCGCCTCTTTCCTCTTGATCTGCGCTTCTTTTTCCGCGTCCTCAACGATCTTTTTCGCCAGCTCGTCAGCCTTCCCCAGCTTTATCTCGCCAATCCTGCGGCTGATAAACCATCCCAATAGGAAGGTCAGAACCGCCACACCTGCCGCTACGACGATGATTGTCACATTGCTCATACCTGCTTCTCCTTCTTGGTGGATCACGTTGATCCTATATGTAAAAACCCCACTTGTTTTTTTGACTTTGTCTCCACCAGGCCATTTGAGCCCTCAAAAGAACTCCGGAGACAAAATCAGATAAGCAAAAAGTGGGGATAAAAACAAAGAAGAACTTTAGACGTCTTCCTGATCGACTAAGCTCTCTAACTGTTCAAGAAGGGATTGCGATCTCTCCTCTACGCCAAGGAGCTCCTTATCCCTGTCTGTTCTTTCCTTGAACAATTCATCGGTTATGCTCATGGCTGCCAGAACCGCCACCCTCAAAGGTAGCTTGTTGGACATTCTCTCGCACACTTCCTTCATCTTCTGGTCCACGTATCCGGCAACCTCCTGGATATAAGCAGCGTCTGCATCTCCTTTAATAGGATAGTCTTCGCCAAAGATATTCACTTTAACCGATTGTTTCTTTTCCTGCATAACGCCAAGTCAGTCAAAAAGAAGAGTTCTAAAATCTAATTTGTTTTCTTTCCCCACCAGTCAATACATCAGTAACACTCAATTATCATATTACGAAAACACCACATCGTTTGTCAAGCAAAATTGTCGAAGCCCAAGGAAACTCGGTGGTGAAGCGTGCCGACTGCACCAAAGCCGCTTTCGCCGTGTCATCACAGCAAGGAGGGCTACTCAGGTGTCGAACGGCTCCAGCCTCTCCAGGAGCTTCTCCAGCCTATTTCTGATCTCCTTCTTCTTCCTTTCAAAATCGCGTTCTCTGCGGGCAGATTCTTTCTTAAGTCTCTCCGCCTCTGAGTCTGAGCCTTTGGTGCCCTTCTGGAAATTACTTATCTGATCTTCTAACTGTTTGTAAGAAGTGGTGATTTGCTGGTTTTCCGTTTTCAGCTTGTTGATCAACTCCACCGTCTGTCTGAGCTTCTCTTCCAGCCTGTCAAAATTTTCTAACTGCATAACTTGTAGCTATGGTTTTTTTAGGATACCGTTCGTGCCGTATTTACAGCCTTAACATATGTCCAAACAAACCGAGACGCAAGACAAAAAGCATCTTCCCCTCAACTTCTAAGAGTGGCGCCGAAAGTTTTCTCCAACTCCGAGATTACCTTTCGGTGAATTTCATCCACCTCCTCGTCGGTTAGCGTTTTCTCCTGCGAGCGGTAGCAGATGGAGTAGGCTAAGCTTTTCTTGTCCGCAGGAACCTGTTTTCCCTTGTAGACGTCGAACAGGACAGTATTTTCTATCAGACCTCCCCCCACCTTTTTTATTCTGTCTTCGATAACCTTGGAAAGCAGCGACTCATCCACCACCACCGCCAAGTCCCGATCTGCCGGTGGAAACTTGGGCAAGGAAGAAAACCGTTGGGTTTTTGGCACGCGGGCGGTCATTTTCTCAAAATCCAATTCCGCCCAGAAGACCTTGTCCTTGACTCCGAAGACGTCCGCAACCCCTCCGGACAGCTCGCCGATGAAACCAACCATCTCATCCGCCATTCGAACCTGATAACACCTGCCCGGCTGGAGAAGTGCGTTATCGCCGGGATTCAGTTCAATGGGTAGTGAAAGCGCCTCGAAGAGTCCGGTCAGCATCCCTTTCAGGTCAAACAGATCCACCTCTGCCTCCTCGGATTCCCAATGCCGGGGCTCCCTGGTCCCGGAGACTGCTATCCCCAGATGGAGTCTTTCCTCCGGCCGGTCGGCCTCAAGCCAAAACACCTTTCCCAGCTCAAATATCCTCAAATTCTTCTCCAGGCGATTCTTGTTTCGAGCCACCACCGAAAGGAGATTGTAGGCCAGTGTGGTGGAGAGAACTGACAGATCCTGACTTAGAGGATTCCTTATCCTAACCGGGGCGACGTCGGGAATCAATCTGCCCAGCATCTCCGGGTCAACTAAGTTGTTGGTGATCACCTCGTAGAATCCTCTGCCCACCATGAATTCCTTAGCTCTTCGCGATACCAGGTCCTCCCAGTGAATCTCTGTTACCAATCCCCCTCCCGCCCTTAAGGTGGTCTTTATGTTGTCGTATCCGTGGATGCGGGCTATCTCCTCGATTAAGTCCATCTCCCGGGTAAGGTCGGGCCTGAAGGTGGGGACCTCAATCTCTAAATCACCGTTCTCCTTAACCGCAAGATCCAATGAGGTCAGTATGTTCTTGATCCGCTCGGTCTCGATGTCGGTGCTCAAGATACTGTTGACCCGTTCCGGTCTGAGAGTCACTTTCACCGGATGGATGGGAGAGGCATAGTTGTCCACCACACCCTTCAGCACTTTTCCCTCAGCCAGGTTTTCCATAAGCGCAGCCGCACGATCGAGGGCTTTCACCACGCCATTGGGATCGGCTCCTCTCTCAAACCTCTGGGATGATTCGGTGGAAATTCCCAGAAACATTCGTCCTCTGCGAATGACTTTGGGATCGAAGTAAGCGCTCTCCAGAAGCACGGTTCGGGTAGCAGGGCTTACCTCGCTCTCCACTCCTCCCATTATCCCTCCGATGGCCACCGGCTTTGTCCCATCGGTAATCAGCAGGACTTCTTTGTTCAGGGTGCGCTCAACCTCATCTAATGTGACGAACTTCTCTTTTTCCTCTGCCCTTCTGACCGCTACCTTTTTCCCTTTGAAGAGCCGATAATCAAACGCATGCAGGGGGTGTCCCAGCTCCAGCATCACCAGATTGGTTATGTCCACCACGTTGTTTATGGGACGCATCCCGGCAGAATAGAGTTTTCTTTTGAGCCAGAAGGGAGATTCTCTTATGGTGATCTCTTCAATCACCCGGGCAGCATATCTGGGGCAACCTTGGGTGTCCTGAATTTCCACCTCCACCCGATCCTTGGCCATCTCGGCTGTTTCGTGCAGGGTCGGTTCTATCCTCTGGAGTTGGCTTCCGCACAGAGCCGCCACCTCCCTGGCCACCCCCAGCATGGAAAGGCAGTCGGGCCGGTTGGGGGTAAGATCCAAATCCAGGACGTAATCCTCCAGCCCAAGCGCCGAGGAGATAGATTCTCCCACCTTGAGATCCGAATCCAGGAGCATGATCCCTGTCTCATCTTCCCCAATATCGAGCTCCTTCTCGGAGCAGATCATGCCGTGGGAGTCCACACCTTTAAGAGAACTTTTCGTGATCTGAATTCCTCCGGGTAGCTCCGCGCCAATAAGAGCCACCGGCACCTTGGCTTTGGCCTCTACATTGGGAGCACCGCACACGACCTGTAGATTCTTCGACCCCACGTCCACCTGGCAAACGGACAGCTTATCCACCTGGGGATGCTTGGACACCTTCCCCACCTCTCCCACCACCACCCTGTCCAAATCCTGCCCCACGGCTGTGATGGTCTCCACCTCCAGACCGGCGTCGGTGAGTCGCGTGGCCAACTCTTCGACCGGCAGGTCGAAATCGATAAACTCCTTAAGCCATCTGACGCTTACTTTCATTCTAAAACTGCCTCAAAAATCTCAGATCGTTTTCATAAAACAGCCTGATGTCGTCTATCCGATACTTGAGCATGGCGATCCGCTCTATTCCCAGTCCGAACGCATAGCCTGAGTAAACCTCGGGATCGTAGCCCACCGCTCTGAACACCTCGGGATCGATCATGCCCGCCCCCAGAATCTCCAGCCACCCCTTGTGCTTACATACCCCACAGCCCTTCCCGCCGCAGATCACGCAGGAGATATCCACCTCTGCGGAAGGCTCGGTGAAGGGGAAGAAGCTGGCTCTGAATCTCAAAGATACGTCCTTTCCGAACAGCTCCCACACGAAGGCAGAGAGAACCCCCTTAAGGTCGGCAAAGGTGACGTCGGTGTCCACGTAAAACCCCTCCACCTGATGAAAGGTACAGAAGCTCCGCGCGTTTATGGCTTCGTTTCGATAACATCTTCCCGGAGCGATGATCTTCACCGGGGGTTTCCTTTTCTCGAACACCCTCACCTGGACCGGAGAGGTGTGGGTGCGAAGCAGGAGATCGTCCTTTATGTAGAAGGTGTCCTGCATGTCCCTGGCCGGGTGGTCGGGAGGGAAGTTGAGGGCGGAGAAGTTATAGTAGTCCGTCTCCACGTCGGGACCTCTGGCTATCTCGAAACCCATCCCGTAGAAGATCTCTATGATCCGGTCGTTCACCTGGGTGAGCGGGTGGTGCTTTCCCTGCCATCCGCTTCTTCCGGGAAGAGTGTAGTCAAGAAACTCCTCTTCCTCCCGGCTTGCGACCTCCAGCTCCTTCATCCTCTCTAAGAGGGCCGACTCCAGTTGGTCTTTGATCTGGTTGGATATCTTCCCTAACGCAGGACGTTCCGCTTCGGGAAAATCCTTCAGGCTCTTCAGAAGCGAGGTAATGATCCCCTTCCTCCCCAGGTACTTAATCCTCACCTGGTCTAAACTTCCAGGCTCTTTCGCTCGCTTGATCTCCTGAAGAGCTTCCTTTTGGGTTTGTTTGAGAGACTGTTGGAATTCAGTCGCGCTTGTCATAGAGTAAAAACCAAAGCTTAAGTTAATGACTGACTTATCCGATAGATGAAATCCTCAAAGCCGGCTTAAGGAACCGGCCTGTGAAGCCAGAAAGGAAATTCAAAAGAAGCCTCCTAAAGAGACACCAGAAAATCTATCGAGCCGGATGACGCGATGGATCTTTAGCGTCTTCTCGAAAGCTCTTAAGATGCTTTGGATTTTGAAGCCAGTTCCACTAACTTGGCGAATCCCTCTTGATCTCGAACAGCCATGTCTGCCAGAATCTTTCGATCCAGGACCACCCCCGCCCGCTTCAGGCCGTTGATGAAGAGGCTATATGAGAGCCCGTACAACCTGGCTGCGGCATTGATCCGCACGATCCACAGTCGACGGAAATCTCTCTTTCTTCTTCTCCTGTGCGCGTATGCATAGGCCAGCCCTCGCTGCACGGATTCCTTGGCGGTGCGATAAAGCTTGCTTCTTCCTCCGTAATATCCTCTGGCAGCTTTCAGGATCTTCTTTCTTCTGGCGCGCGATGCTACTGCATTCTTCGCTCTGGGCATCAGACTCCTCCTCAGCCGGCTAACAGCCTTTTAACCTTGTCGATATCCGCTTTATCCACCAACCCTGCTTTCCTTAGGCTTCTCTTTCTCTTGGCGTTTTTCTTGGTCAAAAGGTGCCCTTTATAGGCCTTGCTTCTCTTGAACTTTCCCCCTCCCGTCTTCTTAAATCGCTTGGCTGCTGCTCTGTTCGTCTTTATCTTGGGCAATTAACCATCCCTCCCTGTTCCGTAATTGTTTGACATCCGACCTATATTGATCCCACTAAGTCTTTGGTGATACAGCGCTTAGGTTTCGCTGCCCGGAGATTCTAAGGCGAGCTGGAAGTCTTGTCCTGACCCTTGGGCACAAAGAGTAAAGTGAGGCTGCGTCCCTCCATTCTCGGCCTTGGCGCAGGTTCTCCGACCTCTGAGAGGTCGGCTTTAAGTTTGTCCAGGATCTTGTAGCCAAACTCCATGTGAGCTCTTTCCCGACCTTTGAACGCCACCAGAACCTTTACCTTGCTGCCCTGAGCCAGGAACTCCCGAACGTGCCTCATCTTGAAAGCATAATCATGCTCCTCGGTCTTGGGCCTGAAGCGCATCTCCTTGAGCTGCAGAAAGCGCTGCTTTCTCTTGGCGCCTTTTGCCTTCTTGGACAGTTCATACTTGTATTTCCCGTAGTCCATTATCTTACACACGGGCGGTCTGGCCGTCGGGGAAACCTCCACTAAGTCGAATCCTTTCTCGGCTGCCATGCTAATCGCGTCTCTGGTGGCCATTATCCCTATCTGCTCGCCTTTTTCCCCGATAACCCTGACCTGGGAGAAACGAATTCTTCGATTAACCCTGATCTCCTTAACTCTTATTGGAACTCACCTCCTTCCTCACCTTCCGTACGTCACCGGATAAGTGTTTGATGCGACTTCCCGGCAAACTCAGATTCATCAAGATCCAAAACTTCTCAATTCTCCGTCTTGCTGCCTGTAATTCTTACTCAGAGAGACGCTGGTTCGGTGGTTTTGGCCCTGACCTCCTCCCTCATTTGCTGGACGATCCCATCTAAATCGAACCGACCGAGATCGCCTTTTTTGTGCCTTCTCACCGAAACGTTTTTGTCCTGAACCTCATTTCTACCTACGATAAACATATACGGAATCTTTTCCTTTTCCGCCTCTCTTATTTTGTAGTTTATTTTCTCGTTTCTATCGTCAAGCTCCACTCGAAAGCCTTCCCCTTTCAGCCTCTTCTCTATCTCGGCGGAGTAGGAATTCTGCTCGTCGGTTATAGGCATCACCCGAATCTGCACCGGAGAGAGCCATAGGGGAAACGCTCCTGCATAGTGCTCGATCAGCACCCCAAAGAATCGCTCCAACGATCCGAGCAGAGCCCGGTGAATCATGATAGGCCGGTGGGAGCCTCCATCTGAGTCCACAAAAGTTAAATCGAATCTCTCCGGTATGTTGAAATCGAACTGGATGGTGGTGCATTGCTGCGGTCTTCCCATGACGTCCTTGATTTTCAAATCGATCTTGGGGCCGTAGAAAGCGCCACCTCCCTCATCCACCTCGAACTCCAGATGCTGCTTTTCTAAAGCCAGCCTCAAAGCCTCCTGCGCCTTCTCCCACGTTTCTTCCTCTCCTATGGATTTCTCCGGCCGGGTGGATAAGAAAATCTGATAGTCCTCAAATCCCAAGGTCTTAAGCATGGAAAGCGAGAAGTTCAGAAGCTTGATCACTTCCTCTTCTAAATGCTCCGGCTTGCAAAAGATGTGGGCATCGTCCATGGTGAAGCCTCTTACCCGGGAGAGCCCGAGCAGCACCCCGGAACGTTCATACCGATAGCAGGCGCCCAGCTCGGCCAACTTTAAGGGAAGATCTCGATAGCTTCTGAGCTTGGACTTGTATATCAGAATGTGAAAGGGGCAGTTCATCGGCTTGAGTTGATATTCCTCGCCTTCCACCTTCATGGTCGAAAACATGTTTTCCTGATAGAATCCGGTATGCCCGCTTTTCTCCCACAGGTGCAGTCTGGCGACGTGAGGGGTATAGATCAGCTGATAGTCGTGCTTCAGGTGTTCCTCCACCCAGTAGTCCTCGATCAGCTTGCGAATCATGGCGCCCTTGGGATGCCACAGCACCAAACCCGGTCCCACCTCATCCGAGATCGAAAAAAGCTCCAACTCCTTCCCCAGCACCCGGTGATCTCTTCTCTTCATCTCCTCCAGTCTTTTCAAATACTGATCGAGCTCTTCTCTTTTCCGGAAGGAGATGCCGTAGATGCGCTGGAGCATGGGGTTTTTCTCAGAGCCTCTCCAGTAGGCTCCGGCCACGCTCAAGAGTTTGAAGCTTTTGATTACCCTGGTGGAAGGGACGTGTGGTCCCCGGCACAAGTCCACGAAATCGTCGTGCCGGTACAAGACTGCCGTATCTCCGTCCAACTCGGAGAGTATCTCCAGCTTGTAATTTTCGTCCTTCTGTCGGAAGATCTCTTCCGCCTTCGACTTACTGAGTTCCTCTCTGGTGAAAGCATGGTCTCCCTTGACGATTTCCTTCATCCTCTTTTCAATCCGGGCCAAATCCTCCGGCTCAAAAGGTTTTTCGGTGTCGAAGTCGTAATAGAATCCCTCTTCGATTGAGGGTCCGATGGCTAATTTCACGCTGGGAAAGAGATCCCGCACCGCCTGAGCCATAACGTGGGAGGTGCTGTGCCAGAAGACCTCCTTGCCCTCGTCGGAATCGAAGGTGAAGAATCTGATTTCCGAATCCTCCTGCAGCTTCTCAGACAGATCCACCATCCGGCCATTCACAGAGGCGGCCAGCGCATTTTTAGCCAGAGAGCGGTCGAATTCCCGCAAGATCTGGGCGGCCGTGGTGCCGGCTGGATATTCCTTTTTTGATCCGTCAGGCAGGATCACCTGTACCTTATCTGCCATTCACTGCTCCTTAGAATACGGCTATAAAAAATCACCCCACGTCCTTTTGGGGCGCAATCGTCCTCCCGGCGCATCCATCACCGATCGGACTTGTTATGAAAAGCTAAACATCGATCTTCGTTACCTCAATGGTGGGCGATACTGGAATCGAACCGGTAACCCTCCCGCCTGTCGGCGGGATACTCTAACCAACAAATGCTTCACAGTCTATTCCAGTCCGTCTGCTCTTCTTAATGGTGGGCGATACTGGAATCGAACCAGTGACCCCTTGCATGTCAAGCAAGTACTCTAACCAACTGAGCTAATCGCCCAAGAACTCAAAAAACCTCAAACTCCAAAC
>JBARPX010000060.1:0-10617 GCA_049643405.1 Candidatus Zixiibacteriota bacterium | reverse complement strand
CGACAACTGCCCGGGTGTGAGCGTCTCGTCCAGTCCGGTCTCAGGCTCAACCTTCCCGGTGGGAGCCACTACTCCGGTCGAGGTCATAGCCACAGACGCGTCTGGTAATGCCGACACCTGCTACTTCGATGTGACCGTTAACGACACCGAGCCGCCCGCGGCCCAGTGTCCCGGCGACATCACGGTGGCTGTTGATCCAGGTGAGTGCACAGCAGCGGTGTCCTTCAGCATAGACGCCGCCGACAACTGCCCGGGTGTCACAGTAGCGGCTGATCCCCCATCCGGCTCTACGTTCAGTCTGGGCCTTACCACGGTCAAAGTCATCGCTGTCGACGCAGCCGGTAACGCTGACACGTGTCACTTCGATGTGACCGTCACCAACGGACCCCCGGTTTTAACCTGCCCCGACAACGGAAGTGTGCATGCCGGAGAAGATTTCGTAAGTTCCAATTTCTCAGTCTTCGATCCGGAGAACCATATGTTTTCGGTCACATTCTTGAGCATCGACCCTGCGGCAACCAATAACCCTGCCATCACACCGATTCATGTGGAGTGGACTACTACCTGCGACGAGGACGGTGACTACACCATCTGTCTGGAGGCCACCGACCAATGCGGAGCAAAGGATACCTGCTGCTTTGTGGTAACGGTTGGCAACCAGCCTCCGGATTTGAGTTGTCCGGCTAACGACAGCGCCAAAGTTGACTCGCTCTTCGTCAGCACAGACTACTCTGTCTATGATCCGGACGACGCTTCAGGGGTAACGGTCACGCTTCACTCCATCACCCCTGCTCCGGTCGCTTCTCCCGCGCTGGTGGATAATCATGTGGAGTGGATCCCCTGCCCTGCTGATTGGAGCATTGGCCCGGACTTCACTGTCACCCTGGTGGCCACAGACCCCTGCGGTGCAGCCGACACCTGCAGCTTCGTGATAACGGTTTACAACCTGCCTCCGATTATCGATCCTCCGCCCGACGACTCGGTGCACGCCGGCAGGTACTTCGTCAGTGAGGACTTTACTGTTTCGGATCAGAAGGGACCGGTAACCGTGGCTATATGCGGAGTCTCGCCCCCATCCGTTCACACGCCGACCATTGCTGACAGTCATGTCGAGCTTCAGACCGAGTGCTCGGAAGCCGGGATGGTTTATACCATTTGTCTCGAGGCCACCGACGACTGCGGGGCGAAAGATACAGGTTACTTCAACGTCACTGTTTACAACCGACCCCCTGATGTCGTTCCTCCGGATAATGAGAATGTACATGCGGGAGACACTTACCTTAGCCCGACCATAACCGCCACTGACCCTGATGTGGAACCGGTCGATGTAACTCTTCTGGACGTCACCCCCGCTCCCACCAACCCAGCTGCCTTGGTTGGGGATCGTGTCGAGTGGACCACGGCATGCGAGGATGAAGGAGATTACCTATTTATCCTGACGGCGGCCGACTCATGTGGACTCACGGACACCGCTGAATTCACCTTGACCGTCTATAATGAAGCTCCCACCTTGATCTGCCCGGGCGACGACAGCGTTCATGCCGGAGATTACTACGTCAGCGCCGACTTTTCGGCCGCGGATCCAGATGGTGATCCCGTAACCGTCTCTTTGTGTGGGATAACCCCAACGCCAACCAATCCTCCCAGCATCATTGCCAACCATGTTGAGTGGCAGACGGATTGCGTGGACGATGGTGTTTTTGGCATCTGCCTGGTGGCCGTAGACAGTTGCGGGGAGGACGACACATGCTACTTCGAGGTGATGGTCTACAATCAGCCACCGGTTCTTGACTGCGCCGCCAACGGAATCGTCACCCCGGGAAGCACCTTCGTCAGTGGTTCCTTCTCCTTCAGCGACCCTGACGGCGACGAGGCCGAAGTGTTCTTCGTAGCTATCGCACCCCCGACCACCAACGATCCCATAATCGTCGGAGACCACGTTGAGTGGATAAGCACCTCGTCCGAAACCGGCACCTACGTGATAACGCTCGGAGCTGTGGATTCCTGTGAGTGCGACACCGTAGAATGCGACTTCTACGTGACCGTGACCGAACCCTCGGAGTATTGCACCAACGTTCTCATTCCCGAGATCGACTGCGTGAATCCGGGTGAGTATGTCTGCATTCCGATTCTGCTGGACAACAACACAACTCCCTTCGGTGGATTTGAACTGGAGGTGGAGTTCGACTACACATCGATGACTCTTGTGAGCGCTGAGCCCGGAGAGGCCATCGAGGGCTTCGAGAAGTTCACCTACAGGCTGCTTCCTTGTCCCTTATGCGGATGCTGCAAATACAAGATCCTGCTGTACGGTCAGTATGACTTGCCCAACGGAGTTGAGAACATCGGGACTCCTATTCCTGTTACTCCGGAAGGAGTGTACCAGGAGTTGGTGAACCTGTGCTTTGTGGTGAACAACAACGAGAACCTGAGAGGGTTGACGATCCCTGTCTGCTTCGAGTGGGAAGGCACGGTCGAGGATAACATTCTAATCGAGGACTGGAACTGCGAGGAGAACACATTCTCCAGTTGGTCCGGAGATACTCTCTTTACCAGCGACCTGCTGTGCCAGTTCAGGGCCGATCTGTGTGATGATCCTTCCGACAGGATTCAGCCGGAGCTCTGCTTCCAGCGTCATATCTGCGGAGACAACTGCGGTGGAATTCAGGTTTGTCCTGCCGGTCCGGGAGACTGCAAGCGCGGAGACGTCAACATGAACACCATCACCTACGAGGTAGCTGACGCGGTTCTGTTTGCCAGCTACTTTGTCCAGGGAACGGTGGTCTTCCGCTATGACCTGGCCTACCAGATCTGTGCTACCGACGTCAATGCCGACGGCAGGACCCTGACTCTGTCAGACTTGGTTTACTTGATCAGAGTCATCCTGCAGGACGCAGTCGAGATTCCAAAAGTTACCCCTTCGTCTGAGGTTGCCAAAGTGATCGTGCATGACGGCACCATCAGCACAGAGTGTGCAGCCCCCATCGGCGCCATTCTGTTTGAGTTTGACAGTGCCGTTTCTCCGACCCTGTTGGCCGACATGGAGATGGTGCACAATGGCAATAAGGTCTTGGTGTGGAGCAGCACCGGCAACAGTTTCAGCACTTCTGAGGTGTTGAGCGTCGATGCCGAGTTGATCAGCGTCTCTGCTGTTGATCAAGACAGCCGTGAGCTAAACACCACCATCACTGCCAAGGTTGCCCCGACTGCCTTCGCATTGCATGCCGCCTATCCTAACCCGTTCAACCCGTTCACCAACTTGAGCTTTAACCTGCCAGAGGCCATGAACTACAGCCTGAAGATTTACAACGTTGCCGGCCAGCTGGTGAGGAGCTATGATGGTGTCGGTTCCCAGAACTTGAATGTGGTTACCTGGGATGGTAAGGACAATGCTGGTAGTGAAGTCTCCAGTGGCGTCTACTTCTACAAGTTGACCGCTGTTGGCTTCAGTGCGACCGAGAAGATGGTTATGATGAAGTAAGAGCTTTATCATAAGCTTCTCTTTGAAGCGAAATCCCCCCCCGCATGCTGCGGGGGGGGATTCGCTTCCCAAAAAGAACTCGAGGAAATGAGATTCGTTTGTAACCAATAAGAAGGAGGAGGAAAAGAGGAACCTATTGCTAACGCGAAGAGCTGAACAAAGGACTTTGAAACGTTCGGCAGCGAAAGCAGAACAAAAAGACTTAACTTAAAATCTTGGCTTTCAGCCAGGAGGAAAATCGGATGTCTCATAAGGCCGATCCACCAAATGAAGGTAGATGCGGCTCTTTTTTTGCCACCGGCAGGCCGCGGCTTAAGGGGGGAAGCATCGAGACTCGGCCTGCAACAAAAAGTTATAAGGTTTTGCAGAATCATCGTAAAAAGTATGTCGGAGCTGTTTGCTTGAATTACTCAGATTTAGACGAGAATAAGGTGTTCATCTTTGGGACACCATTTTCTCATCCCGTGTTCGACGGTGAAAACCGTGACTTCTTGTCCCGGTGCCGGCTGAGGATGGCGGTGGAAGGAATGGGCGGATGGCCGCTAACTGCGCGCGCGGCGCGGATTTGGGACTGGTCACTTTTTGAACAAAAGCGCTTGGCGGGCATAGTTTTTGCCACTTTTTGGTTTGAAAAAACGACAGATTGGTTATATTAACATATTAGAGAGTACGGGTGCTGAGAATAATGAGGAAGGGACTGTTTATAAGGTACATACTGATTCTCTTTTGCTTTGGGTGGATGCTGACTTTTGCCGCCAAAGTATCGCTGTGCCAAAACCAGCCTCCGGTCTTTGATCCGACCGTAAGCTGTTACGTCGCCAGACCGGATACGGAGAGTTATCAGGTCGACGGTCCGAATCGGGCCGGCCAGACGTTCTCCACCTGCTACGTCAGGGAAAGGGAGCTTCTGGAGGTAGGCGTGCGTGCCACCGATGCCGACGGAGACCTCATCACCATCTCGGTTTTGAACGCATCTCCCGCGGCCTCGTTTACCGATCACGGAGATGGCGGGGCGACTCTTCTCTGGGAGCCGGAGTTTATCGGGCCTTACTCCTCCGCCCGGAGTCCCTTTGAGCTTTACTTTGTCGCATCCGACGGGAGTTCAAGCTCGCAGCTGCAGGTATTGATAAACGTGATCAACGTGAACCGAAGACCCGAATTGATCCTGCCCGAGTCCCTGCAGGTGGCGGTCGACAACCGGCTGACGTTTCAGGTGCGGGCGCTGGATTTAGACTTAGAGGGGGTGACCATCGAGGCGCTGAACCTGCCGCCGGAGGCGAGCTTCGACATAGGCACCGGCATGTTTGACTGGAAGCCCGAACTGGCGGACACCGGGCTGAGGGCTATCACCTTCCGGGCCACGGATCACTCAGGAGGATCCGACTCAGAGGAGGCCCGCATAAAGGTGCTTCCACCCTCCACCTTCGACCTGAACCTGGGAACGGTGGAGTGTCTTCTTGGGGGCGCGGTTACAGTGCCGGTCAACCTGGCGAATTCTGAATCCATCGCCGGAATGGAGCTTATGATTCGATTCGATCCCACCGTCTTCACTTTCCTGAGCATGTCCAAACAGGGAGCCCGGACACAGGGCTGGGAGTATTTGTCCTCCCGCGAAAAGACCTGGGGTCTTTACCAGTTGATCAAAATAGTGGGGATAGCCGATTTCCCCAACCAGACCAGCGTGGATCCGCTCTTCCCCGACTCAGGCGCCATCGCTTATCTCAGCTTTCAGGTCACCAACGATCCGAACCTGAGCGGCCTGCTGGCTCCGCTTGAGTTTTTCTTAGTCGATTTCACCGATAACACCCTCTCCACCCCGCGGGGGCGGTTCATATCTCAGGACAGGATCAATCTCAATCCCGGGGGGGTGTTGCTGGATGCCGGAAACACGCTCTTGGGAGACGTAAACGAAAACGGGCTTCCCTTCGAAGTGGGGGATGCGGTCAAGCTGGCGGCTTATATTTCCGGGATGACCAGGCTTACCGAACAGCAGTTGCTCAACTCCGACGTGAATCAGGACGGACGAGGTGGAACCTTAGCCGATTTGGTCTTTTTGATCAGGCAAATCATAGAAGAGCAAAGTCCTCCTCGGGGAGATGGAGTAACGACTGGTGAGGAGGTGGTAGTCAAGGTCAAAAGTGACGGATCACGCAGCTCCATCCGGCTCGAATCCGAGCTGCCCATCGGTGGAGCGCTGCTGGTATTCGAGGGAGAGGAAGCAAAGATCGAAGACCTGAAGCTCTCGCCGGAGGCGCAGGACATAGATCTATACACCTATCGGGTTGGCAGGCAAATCCGGGTGCTCCTAATCAGCCAAGGGGCGCTGCCTCTTCCCGCAGGAGAGGGCTATCTCTTAAGCTTCGAATCAGAAGGCGTGGACACCCTGCATGCATCCCTGGCAGATCAAGGGGGAGAGCTTCTGTCGGTCAAGCAAGAGTACGAATCCACTTCCCGACCGGCCAGGTACCAGCTTCATCAGAATTACCCCAACCCCTTTAATCCGGAGACCAACATAGAATACTCCGTGGCGAGGGAGGGACCGGTGCAGGTTGGCCTGAAGGTGTACAACGTCGCCGGGCAACTGGTGAAGATCCTGGTGGACGAGGTGAAATCTTCAGGCGAATATGAAGTGACGTGGAACGGAAAAAACGAAAATAACGAAGAGGTGGCCAGCGGAATATATTTCTACAAGTTGAAGGTTTCGGATTACATCGAGACGAAGAAGATGGTCCTTTTGAGGTAGTCAGGAAAGATGTGCTGTTTTGTCTGAACTGAAATAGATTTCACACCGGGCGCACTGAAAGGTTTTTAGTGCATCAGAGTGCATATTGTGTGAACCAGGATGCGGAAATTTGATCTTATGACGATAGATAGGTGGAAAAATCACTTCTTTGGATCGGTGGTAAGAGTTTGAATAGTAGAAAGTTGAGGTGGAGAGGAGAGGAATGAGAGACTTTGGTGGAACGCTTGAGAGTCGACTAAAGCCGGGCACAGGCTTTGCTTTTAAGGAAACAGAAGAGAAGAGTGCATTCATAAAGGAACCCGGATCTGCGGACGTTGTCGACACCTTCACGGGGGAGGGGTTAGAATCATGAAAAAGAAATCAAGAGAAAACGGCCGGTTTACCCAGGGCGCCGTTACCGGAGCCTTGCTCATTTTCATCGCCCTCTGTCTGGGCACGGGATTGGGCACCATATCCAACCTGCTGGACCCGGGGGAGAGATCCGTTGTGGTTGGCGAACTCGCTGGGCAGAAGGCTTTTGCCGGCGAGCAGGACGTCGAAGAGGCTATGATGGACTCGATGGTTGACACGGATACCTTGTTCGTTGTCGACACCACGGCTGCACCGGGCGACACCTTTTGGCTGACGGTCAGCCTGACCAACGACAGCATTCCGGTGGCTGGATTCAGCTTCTGGCTGGAATACAATGCCTCCATGATCTACCCGGACACCATCATGACCAATCCATGCGGCCCAGATAGCCTGTGTACGCTTCTTGTGATCGAGGGATACGAGACTGAGCGCACCGCACAAATACCTGGTAAATGGTGGGTTTGGGGCGGGAGGTTGTTGAATAATCACCTGGATACGTTAAAATTCAATTGCCTCGCACCGTTCGACGTCTCCCCATACCCTCATCTCCCAGCGGGCGGATCGGGTCCGGTGGTTCGGTTCAAGTTCGTCGTCAGACCGGAGGCGCAACCGGGCGACACCACTGGTATCAGGTTTTTCTATTGGGACCCGGACCCTAATGTGAGCAATTACGCCAACACGCTTACCGACACCATCGGTGCGGACAATTTCATTCCCCGAACCAGGAATGGCATATTCACCGTCTCAGGAGGAGGCCCCGGTGACAACCATTGTCCCGTTTTCACCTTTCCTGAGTCTGATTTCTTTCAGGTTAACGAGGGTGTGACCCTGGAGTTCGACGTTACCGCCACAGACGAGGACGGAGACACGATTACCCTGACCATGGATCCCCTTGATCCGGACGGGCTGAATTACAATTTCGTGCCGCAGATCGGCGAGGCGGTGGTCACCTCCAGGTTTGACTATACTCCGGCCTATGATGAGTATCCCGCCACCAGGTACGTCAGGTTCAGAGCCACAGACGGGCAGTGTCCAGTCACCAAGACTGTGGAAATAAAGGTGCTCGAGACCGCACAGGATCTGCTGATGGCATCCAGCCTGCAGGGAGGGGTGCCCGGAGCCAGGGACAGGCTGACCCCATTTATGATAACCAACTCGGTGGACATATATGGATTTCAGTTCACCTTCAGCTGGGACCCCGCCAAACTGTACGTGGACTCCCTCGTGCCCACGGACGCCCTCCAGGGCTTCTCCGTATGGGACAACCTGGAAGACAGCGTAAGCGCGGGTAACGCGACGATTCTGGTGTTCGGGCTGGGAGGGGAGACCATACCTGCCGGACTGGATACCGTGATATATCCCGCCTTCCGGGTGCTTGAGGACGCAGAACCTGGTCCGGTGGATATTTCGATATACAATGCCAGGGAAGCAATAAATCCCGGCTATCCCTCGCAGCCGCTGGGAGCGGTGGACGGCATATTCATGATCGACAGGTTCGGAGACGCCAATCTGGACACGTGGGTGGACGTGGGAGACGTGGTATCCCTGGTGGCCTATATCAATGACAGCATTTCCTTTACCCCCAGGCAGGAATCGGCGGCAGACGTCAACCAGGATTCGGACGTCAACGTGGGTGACTTGGTGGCGATGATAGACATCATCCTGGGAAGTTGGATGGGTCCGTCACCCCCGATGTATCCCGGCCCCATGGCCTTTATCGAGTTGGATTACCAGGACCTGCAGCCGGGAAGCTCCGGCGAGATCAGAGTGATGGCGAATCTGGAGGTGCCGGTTGCGGCGGCTCAACTGCAGATCAATTACGATCCGGACAAGGTGACCTTCGAAGTACCGGCACTTTCCGAAAGGTCAGGTCATTTCCTCATTCAGCACCGGGACGATGGGAATGGGAAACTACACCTGGTGCTCTTCAACATGTCAAATGATCCCATCGCGGTGGGCGAGGGCAATATTCTCTCCCTCCCGGTGACGCTCAGTCCGGGCGCAGAGGGCGAATTCGGGATTGAGTTGAAAGAAATAGCGTTGGCGGATGAAAAAGCAGCCTTGATACCGGTAGGTGACGAACCAACATCCAGACCGGTTGCCTTTGAGTTGGGCCAGAACTATCCCAATCCCTTTAATCCGTCTACCACCATAAAGTTCACGCTTCCATCGCCAGGAGACGGCGGGATAACGCTGCCGACCAACCTGAGGATTTACAACGTGTTGGGGGAGGTGGTCAGAACCTTGGTAGATGAACCCATGGTCCCGGGTGTTCATCATGAAGTTTGGGACGGAAGGGATGATCACGGGAATAGGGTGGCCTCCGGAATATACTTCTATAGGCTGCGCGCCGGCGACTTCCAGCACACGAAGAAAATGGTGCTGATGAAATAGCGGGGATAAGGGCTGGCAAGTTGACTTCCCTTTCTAAGGGAAAGGGAAATTCTGTCGATCCAGTAACTTAGAGCCTTAGCGGATTTTGCTGTTCTGGGGCGCGGGCTCAAGAAAGATGGAAGGAAGGAGATGAAGCGAGGACTCTTTGTCTTCCTGACAATTACTGTCATATACCTTCTGGCGGGGGCGTCGCCCATCTTAGCCGCATTGCGGTATGGGGAAAGTAAGGGGGAGTCGATTCCATGCATTTCGGGGGATGGACCCAACTACCTGCAGGGTTGTGATGAAGTCAGCGATGGGAAGGATTGCAGCGGTGAAGGGGCCTCTTTCCGAATGTATCCGGACGGTTTGAGCGGCATTCTTTTCTGCCGGGCAACGGGGAGGTTTTCTATAAGCGGAGATGTAGTTGAGAGCTTTCTATTAAAAGGTGTGTTGAGAACATTATCAAGAAAAGGAAGGATATGAAAGAGGATAATAGCGGCAGACGTAGAATCTCTCTGGGATTTTTCATCTTCGTGATGGTTCTGTTTGGGGTCGCTGCGAGTGCAAGCCGTGCGCAAACAGAAGCGATATACGTTGACACCTCCACGTCCATTAAGGTCATAGAAAACGAGGCAGATTGTCATAGTGCACCGGACGGTTTCGATGCATATATCTCGGGTCCGATTGCTTCCAATTTGGAGAGCTGGGCTTTCAATTTCGCTGACCCCGGCAATTTCTGCCATAATTTCGACTCCGCTCAGATCTACGTCACCCACTGGGCCACAGGACACCAGAACGATGTTTGTATCTTGGAGTATTTCGATGGCACCAACTGGGTTACCTTTGAGACGTTTACGACCACCAATCGTCCGCCCACCACCAGGACTACGGTGGGACCCTTCTCTGCCGACTCGATAACGAGTTGGAGCCAGGTGGACGACTTCCAGTTGACCTTCCGGGGAACCGACAAAGTGGGAGGGGCTGATGTCATCACCTACTACGTGGATGCGATTGAGTTAAGGGTCTTCTATACCCTTGACACTACTAATCAGGCGCCCACCCTGGATTCCATAGGCCCCAAGGTGGTGGATGAAGCTCAGACCCTGCAGTTTCGCATCTCGTCGACCGACCCGGACCTGGATACGATAGTGCTGGCAGCCCAAGATCTTCCTGCCAACGCCACCTTTGTGGATTCGGGAAACGGGGCAGGCTTGTTGACGTTCAATTCTGGCTATGACCAGGCAGGCGTCCATTATGTGACTTTCATAGCCTCGGACAGGTGCCTGGCCGATTCGGAAGTAGTCGAGATAACGGTCAATAACGTAAACCGCGCTCCGGTTGCCGACGCGGGCCCGGATCAACTGAGCGCTTATGTCAACACGCTGGTGACCCTGGATGGTTCCGCCTCTACCGACCCAGACGGGGATTCGATCGGCTATCACTGGCGGCAGCTATCGGGATTGGCAGTTACCTTGTCGGACACGAACGCGGTCAATCCCACTTTCACCACAGGCACTAAGGGTGACTATGAATTCGAGTTGCTGGTGGATGACGCAGCCTTGCTGAGTTCGCCGGATACGGTCCTGGTGTCGGTGGTCAACCGCGCTCCCGCCTTGGACTCTATCGGACCGAAGGTGGTTGAGGAGGCGCAAACTCTACAGTTCAG
>JBARPX010000059.1:0-43375 GCA_049643405.1 Candidatus Zixiibacteriota bacterium | reverse complement strand
GGACACCGTCTCCACAGGGACGATCAGGCAACTCCGGATTATCGTACACAAAAGCCGCCCACTTGGCATTGGTCTCAAAATCGGCAAAGTTGAAACCGGCATAAACCTGATCCGGCGTCTTGTTCGGAGGATTGGTCCAGTTGTCCGGCTCCTGATGAAAATCCGCCCCGGCAATATAACCGATGGTGACCACCAGCGACTCTCCCGGGGCGATCTGATCGAAAGGCCCAAAGGAGAGAATATAGCGGGTATCATATCCGTCCGACAAATCGTCACACTCGGGACTGGCGTCCAGCCAGTCCGGATCCTCCTCCGGCCCGGTGCAGGAGAAAATCTGATCGTAGTCAAACTCCTTATTGGACAGGATGAAGTACTTGGAGCAATCTCCTCCGGGAGTGCCCATCACGTTGTCCGGAAAGGTGTTCTGCACCTCCGGATAGCAGATGTTGAACTCGCGCCACCTCTCCAGGCTCTCGCGTCTCCAGGGGCCCCAGTCCTTGGGGTAGCCGCTGGTGTGGGAGATAAACCAGTTGAAGGAATAGTCCAGCTCTTTGGGCGACCTGACCACCCTGACGCCGGTAACGTGTATGGGGCTTACCGAGGTGAATATCTTTTCTCCGGCCAGACCATGTCCATCGTTGTCCGCTATCCAGGCCAAGTTCACCGTGTCCGAGCAATCCCACTCAGATCCCGGGTCGCCCACCACCCTCCTGAAGCCGCAAATGTCGTCCTGAGCGCCGTAGTTACCGTAGGGGTTTTCATCCTTGTGCCCACAGTCGGCGTCGATGTAGAGCCCCATGTAGACGTCCTCTATTCTTTTTACCCCGATGTTTTTAACAAAGAAATCCAGCAAGACGAAATCCTCGGCATACTCGTAGCTCCAGGAGTAGCTTTTCTGGGTGATCTGGAGATCCAGGGGGAAATGCTTGCGTTTATCAAAATCACTTGTCTCGGGCTTCCACGGAGAAAGCGGAATATCAGCCGAGGTATCGGTATAGACCGCTATGATATCCTGCTCCGAGACGGCGTCCAGCGAATAGCAGGGTGCGTTTGGCCGGATGCTGTACTCCACTATCGCTCCCTCTGGTTCGGCCTCGGGCCACATCTCGTAAATCCACTGCCAGCCGTCACAGGCCACGGTGGTGTAAGGATAGTCGTCCACCATCGCTCCTATCCACAATCCCCCCTGAAAAAGATAGTCAATGTCGGATCCCGGGGGGTATTCGCATGAGGGGGCAACTACATCCTCATTCGGATCGGGCATCAAGCAGCCTCCCATGGACTCTTTGAGCTCCCGGGCCTGGCTTCCGAAGAACCCCCAGTTAGTAACGCACAGATGCATCAGACCGACCCGGTGGACTCTCTGCTGCGCCATGGGCAAGTCGGCTGCCGGCTTAGCCAGCCGGTAAGCCCTGACTTCACCGCTTCCCCCCTCCCTGGACTCCAATTTGGTTGCACCGGATGGGGAGACCGACAGGCACCAGAGTGCCATCCCCAGCAGCAGCAGGAAACTGGTTACAAGTTTAAGCTTATTCATATATCTCACTCCTCCGCTTTGTTTTTTTCTCGCAGGTTCGCCTTCGGGATCGGCATGTCATATTTGGTAGATAAATCCTTTCGTGGTCATCTGTTAATCACCCTATGCCCGGTCTTTGCCACAAAGACGCCGTCCCGTCAGATCTTAGAAGTTGACCGAGAGCCCCACTTTTATGTTTCTGCCCGGCAGATACCTGAGCGGATCTCTGTCGAGATCTCTACCCGAATAAATCACGTTTTGGTTGAAGGATGGATCAAAGAAGTTCTGAGCCGTGTCCGGGCGTCCGGTGCCGGCCCACACCTCGCTAACGTTTGTCTCGTCAAAAAGATTAATAACCGAAACCGTGAAGGAGTAGCTGAGCTTCCATACTCTGAAGTCTTTGTTGAATCTCAAGTCTATGTTACTGTAAGAGGGCATGCGTTTGGAGTTGGGTGTGGGCTCCTGACCCCGACGCAGCTGCAGTCCCGGGAAATTTGCCTCGGGGGTGAAAGGATACCCGCTCCTGAACTGATAGATGACGTTCACACCCCATCTGTCGGGCAGTTTGTAGCCGAACAGCTCGGGATGCTCATCCGCCGGAACCCTCAGGTCCAAATTCAACGTTATCTGATGCCTCACGTCCCAATCTAAGGGATACTCCCGGATGGATATCTTTTCCGGGTTCGACTGGTAGTAATTGGATGCCTCCATGGAACTCTTGCCAAAGGCATAGGCGTACTGATAGTTGACGTATCCGGAGACGTAGCCTCCGTACATCTTGTTCAACTCCAATTCCAGACCGCGAGTCCGGCCGTAGTCCATGTTCTTCCAGTAGCTGTAAGTTTTCGGACCTACCTGCACTCTCTCGGTGTTCATCTGTCCAAAGATGTCCTTGTAGAATCCGGAGAGGGTGGCCTTATAGTTCGAGGCGATGGCATATTCGACTCCCAGATCATACTGAATCTGCTTCATGTAATCTAAATTGTAGTTGCCGAACTGGCTGAACTGGCTCGTCAGCTGGGTGGTCTGCATGTACATGTAGTGCAGCTCAGGCAGCTGATAGAAGTGCCCGTAGTTGAAATATACCTTGGCTTTGTCCGAGATAGGATACGAGACGCCGATCCGCGGCGAAATCTTTGATCGGGTGTCCAGCACGTCGGTTTCGGTCTGGGTCTCCGAGGATTCCAGCGTCCTGATGTCCGACGACTGGAGGAAGAAATCGTACCGGAAGCCCAGGTTGGCGATCATGGCTCCGTATTCAATCTTATCACGGATGTAAAAGGCTCCCCGAACCGGACGGACGGTATAAAAGTCGCGATACAGCCCTCGGTCAGGCCAGGGGCCGGGGGGAACTCCCTCTCCAGGGTATTCCCAGTAGGGGTAGCGCACGTCGCCGTAAGAGAGTTTCATCCTTTCCATCATGATGCCGGTTCTAACCTGGTGCTCCTTGCTCACCTGGGTGGTGAAATCAACCTTTAGGGTAAGCATGGTGGAGCTTCGGTTATGATAATAACATCGCCGTTCGTTCCCCCAGTCCCAGAAACCATCTACGCCGTCCCACTGCCCGTTATTGTTCACATCGACGTAGTCCTCACCGGGATCCCAGATGCCGTTGGGATAGTCGAATCTTCCGTTTCGGTTTCTGTCCTCGTAAGGCACCCCGGGTGTCCAGGGATCGTTGGGCCCGTCATAGGCTCCATTGGAACTCAAATCCACGAAAGGCTCGCCATAGTCAGGGATATTCTCACCTTCCTCACCTTTCAAATCCCACCTTCCGTTCTTGTTGAGGTCGGTAAAGGGCTCGCCCAAGTTAACGTCACCATCCACGTAAGGCTCGGCCATGTCCTGCCAGCCTGCCGTATGGGGCAGTTTCCAATCGTTGAACTTTCCGTCAGGCCCGCCCACCCCGTCGTTGGGATCGTTGGGATCGTCAATGTCTAAGTAAAAGGCCTCCGCGTCGTTCCATCTTCCCTCTCCGGGGAGGTCGTGGATGTCCGGATTAAAGACATCGATAAATGGATCGTAGAATCCCTTTCTGCCATAAAGCAGATTATCCTCGTACGGCTCTCCAGGATCCCACACACCATTCTTACCCTTGTTTGTATCCTGGAAGGGCTCCCCGGGGTCGTAAACCCCATTCTGGTTTACATCCAGGTAAAGCTCGGCATCATCCCATATTCCGTTGTGGTTGGCGTCCTGAGGGCCGGAGAACAGTTCCCAATACTCACTCAAGGTAAAATCGCCTGGGGTCAATCCACCGCCCGCGATATCCGGGTCTCCTGGTCTCTGGAAATAACTGGTCACGAACCGGCTGATCTGAACCTCGTAGAAGGAGCTTTTGCTCACGTTATGAGTGAAGCGCAGGCTCAAGGAGTTGGCATGGCTGTCCACCTGCGGCAGGTTGGAAGGAACGTAGCGGTACTCCCATATACCCACCGCTCCTCTACTCTCCTTAAGCTCATTCCCGCCTGAAGGATCAAAGAAAAGAGAATAACGCTCCCAATTCTGTTTGTGAGAGAAAATCAGAGTCTTATCGGCTGAAGCCCGGTAAGTCAGCTTGAAGGTGAGAGAGTAATCGTTACTCAATCTCTCGGGGACGTCGAACCCCAGGATCCGGTCCACCCTGTATTCCTTCTGGGTGGCGGGGGTGGAGTATTTGTTAACCTGATGCCAGGTATCCGTCTTGTAGGTGATGCCACTCAGGTAGTAGGCCAATCTCTCCCCCAGGAACTTGATTCCAATGGAGGGGAGGAAATGAGTGGTGAAGAACGGATCCGGTCCGCTCAAGGAGAACTCCACCCGATCGCTGTTCCGGGAGTAATCGTTCAGCTTACCTGTTCCAAAATCGTCGGTCTGAAACTCCATGTAGCCCTGGGTGATCTTGCTCGATCCCCCTTTGGTTACCACGTTTATCACAGCGGACTGGACGTTTCCGTACTCGGCATCAAACCCCGACTTCATGACCGAGATCTCCTCGATGTTGGCAGCGGAGACATTCATTCCTCCGCTCACCTTTCCCAAACCTCCCAGCAGGTCCCGGGTCTCCACGCCATCGACGATAAAGAGGGCCTCACCTGCCCTTCCGCCTCTTATATGGAGCTCGTTAGCCTTGGTCACGAAGCCCACCTGGGTGGCAAGTATCTCGGAGATCTCCTTCACCGGCATGTTCTTGATATCGTCGGTGGAGATGGTCCTCACGCTGGCGGTAACGTCCTTCTCGATCATCTTTCTTTTGGCCACAACGGTGACTCCCTCCACCTCGACCGCGGAGGCCTTCAGCTTGAAACTCACCTCCGTGGTGCGGTCGGCCATCACCCTTACTTCTTTCACCGTCATCGAAATATAGCCGATGAGCGAGCCAGTGATCGAATAGCTTCCCGCCGGGATATTGGTGACGTAATAGGAGCCGTCCGGACCGGCCATGTTCCCCATGGTGGTTCCGTCGATTCTGATGGAGGCACCCGGAAGCTCCACGCCGGTTTCGGTATCGACCACCCTTCCCGATATCTTGCCGGTTATCCCGGCAAAGGCGGGAACGCTCGACAACACCAGAAACGTCAGCCCCACGATAAGAGCAACCACTTCCCTTTTAGAAAAGCGCATGGTTTGATTCACTCCTTTCTTCGTTCCTTGAGTTTGTGTGAGATTAATATTCTGCCACAGAAAAGGTAACCTCTCTTCCGCTCTCCAACAGCCTCTCAATAACGCAACTTCCGCTCTTATTGTCAAGAGTTTTTTTATTTGCTTTTAAAAAATTTGGCTTCAAACCACCTCCTATGAAATTTGAACTCTGGTGGCCGCAGAAAACAAAAGCTCTCCTCGCACCGGGCTAGCCGCCGGAACGGAATTTCTTTTTGTGTACACCAACGAAAAACGAAACAGCAACTTTGCCTTCACCAAACCATACAAGACGACATGGCCGGAGAGAAACAAAATTCATACCGAAAATCTCTTGGCGCAGGAATATTGTTTGATGCGGTAATTCCAACGATACCAGGCAGTTACAGCCCGAGTGAAAGCGCTGGGGGATCGCAAACTCCCAACCCCTCGTGGTTCTCGCAGGAATCTGCGACAAGATATTTGGTGGTCTTCTTATCGTCTTGGAATGAACCGAATTACAACATTCGCAGAAACAGACGAATCTTCTGCCGTAAGGGCAAGAATCTTCGAAAGATGCCGGGTGGTATGAGACGGGAAGGGGGGAGCGTCATCTCAGCAGATTCCACTCTTCGCGAAGGTACTTCTTCTCTTTCAAGTTCAGGGCAGTCTCAAGCTCTTCTCCGGAAGTTTCCGAATCCTCCATCCGGGAGGTGAAGACCTTTTCGAAACCCAACTTTAAGGCTGAGACCATCTCCTCCGGTGCAACTCTCCTTTTCGCGACCTGCTCTAGGTCAGTTGCTCTGCACTCTAAGCTCCGCCTCATCTTTTCCACTACATGATCCCCGGGCAGAAGCTCAGCTAAGCTGTGTCTTCCCTTTCCGGTAAGGATCGAACCGTGCTGGATGAAGCTGTATCTTCTGCCCTCACCGGATTGGAGGGAGAAGCGCCTCTGCGCGCTTCCGATCAGCTTCTTTCCTCCCACCATTATCTCATATCTGGAACTGCTCGCAAAACAAGGTCTGGATAGACCGGGATCGAAGGAAGGAGGCTTTCGCCCGGGAGATAGCTGGACCCATTCGCCATCAATCCCCAGGATGCGCAATGACTCTAAAAAGGCCATGCTAATCTTCTGATAGGTCTGGAGGGTGTTATTGCCCAGTTGAGGGAAATCGTCCGTGGAGGCACACACGGTGTAGGTAATCTCATCTTCGTGCAGGACCGCCCTTCCCCCGGTTATTCTTCTCACCACCTGGATACCTCTGTCTTCGCATTTCTTGAGATCAACCGTTTTGTCAGCACGTTGCAAGTAACCGAAGGAGACGGCAGGCGGGCTCCACAGGTAGAGACGAAGAACCGGGGGGGACGATCCCCTCTGGCAGGAAAGAAGCAGCGCCTCATCCAAAGCCATATTAAAGAAGGCGTCGTTTGCGCCGGTGTAGATTATTCGCCAGCTACCCATCTTTTGCAATTGATTCAATCGGTGGGAAGATTTTGGTTGCCCGGCTTGAGATCCTTGAACACCGAGTCGATATTCCCCAGAGCCATCCTGGCCGCCCTTTGCTCTGCTTCTTTTTTGTTTTTTCCCACTCCTTTTCCCAACTGCTTTCCCTTGACCGAAACGGCGATGGTGAACCTTTTCTGATGATCCGGTCCCTCCTCCTCCAGCACATCATATCGGGGCAATCCCAACCCCAGGGCCTGCATGTACTCCAGAAGCTCCCCCTTATAATTGTGAAAGGCTAAGTCGGTGGTTATCTCCAGGTATCTTTTTAGTATCTGATTTCGGATCATCTTCTCCACAGGGGCCAGACCCCCGTCTAGGAAGACGGCGCCGATGACGGCCTCATAGGCGTCCGAGACAATGGAGTTTCTCTCCCTTCCCCCGGACTTCTCCTCCTCCTCACTGACGTTGAGATACTTGCCTAAGGAGATCGACTTGGCGATTCGGCTGAGGTTAGCCTCACTCACCAGGGTGGACTTGAGTTTAGTCAGATCGCCTTCGCTTTTGTCCGGGAAGTGCTCAAATAGGAATCTGCTGGTCACCATTCCTAAAACCGAATCACCCAAGAACTCCAACCTCTCGTTGGCCCGCAGATCCTCATTCTCCGGGGTGTGGATGTAGGATCTGTGAGTCAAGGCTCGACTGAGAAGCTCCAGATTTACAAAACCATAACCCAGCTTTTTTTCCAGCTCCCGGTAGCTTTTGAACCTACCCTTCCTGGTGAATAACCTTCTTAAGAATGTGGGAAGACGGAGCCACATGGGTCGTTGCCTTATTTTGGAGAATCAAAACCGAACAGAAAACTGTACGAATTAGACCTTTAATTGGTCACGGACAAAGCAGGTTTTAACGTATCTGTCACCGTCAAGAGGCAAAGAGAACCGGAAGGTCTCCTCAGAGGAGGAAGAAGCCTAACTCAGATTCATTCGTCATGTCGCAACCGATTAAGCCGACAGCCAAGAATGACGGCCTTGGGAGCCTCGAGATGAAAGGCTCTTTTTAGCTTCCCCCTGTGCCCGGACAATCCTCGCGTTTAGATTCAAAGCCAAACCGGAGCAATCACGGTCTCTTCCCGACTCTCAGGTGACACTGGAAGATCTCAGGGAACGAATTTGCTCACTGCGATGCAGATGTTGTGCCCACCGAATCCAAAGGAGTTGCTGATGGCGGCATTTACCTCGACTTTTCGCATTTGATTGGGCACATAGTCTAAGTCGCACTCCGGGTCTGGAAACTCATAATTCACCGTAGGGTGGAGGATTCCCTCCTGGATCGACTTGATGGTGGCAATCAACTCCACCGCTCCACCCGCTCCCAGCAGATGGCCGACCATCGATTTGGTGGAGTTTACCGGAATCTTCCTGGCTCTCTCTCCGAACGCCACCTTTATGGCCTGGGTTTCGGTCGCGTCGTTTAAGTCGGTGGAGGTTCCGTGGGCGTTGATGTAATCCACCGCATCCGCATCCAGATCGGCGTCCTGCAAAGCCAACCTCATGGCCCTGATAGCTCCCTCACCCCCGGGAGCCGGAGCCGTAATGTGGTAGGCATCTGCAGTCTGGCCCACGCCCACGATTTCAGCGAATATTCTGGCACCTCTCTTTTGAGCATGCTCCAGGCTTTCCAGAATCACTATTCCCGCACCCTCTCCCATGACGAATCCATCCCGTTCCTTATCAAAGGGACGGGAGGCCCTGTGGGGTTCATGGTTGCGCGTGGACAGGGCTCTGGCCGAGCAGAATCCGGCCAGGGAGGTGGGGGTGATTGCGGCTTCACTTCCCCCGGTGATCATCAGGTCCGCCTCCCCCCGCTGGATGATCTTAAAACCGTCGGCGATGGCATGAGCACCGGAGGCACAGGCAGAGACGGTGGCATAGTTGGGACCCTTGAAATTGAACCGCATGGAGATCAAGCCGGCACACAGGTCGATGATCATCATGGGGATGAAGAACGGGCTGACCCGACCGGGTCCCTGGTTCAGGAAATTAGCATGCTGCTTCTCAAAGGTCTCTATCCCTCCGATTCCACTTCCCACCACCACACCTGCCCTCTCCGGATCGAAAGAATCTGAGCCCAGGCCGGAGTGGTCAAAGGCTTCCCGAGCAGAGGCTACGGCATATTGCTGGACCAAATCCATCCTCCTGGCCTCTTTTTTCTCCATGTACTTGGTGGCATCGAAACCCTTCACCTCCCCCACGATCTGGCTGGTGAACCGGGAGGGGTCAAACCGGGTCACCCGGCTGATGCCGGAGACGCCATCTTTGAGACTTTTCCAGAATTCCTCCACCGAGTTACCCACCGGGGTTAACGCTCCCATCCCGGTTACCACAACCCGGTTTAAAGGGACGACGGAACTACTCATGGATAACCTCGTTTTAGCTCTCTTCTTTGGATTGATGTGCCTCTATATACTCAGCGGCCTGTCCCACCGTGGATATCTTCTCGGCCTCGTCATCCGGAATCTCCAGCTTGAATTCCTCCTCTAAGGCCATGACCAATTCCACCGTGTCCAGGGAATCTGCCCCCAGATCCTCCACGAATTTGGCCTCTTTGGTCACCTGACTCTCCTCCACACCCAGTTGATCAATCACTATCCTCTTCACTCTCTCTTCAACTGACATGCTTAGTTCCTCCTTAGATTTAGTTTGAATCTGGCTTCGATTATTCTCTTATAATACCGATCCCCGCTCTCAGGAATGAAGTTGACCTTGCCGCATGAGTCTTCACCGTTTAGTCGGGGTCCTATTGAAAAGGCAAATCCACCTCGGAATTCCTCACATCAATAGCCCTCCATCCACCTGAATCACCTGGCCGGTGATGTAGCCGGCCTCATGCGAAACCAAGAAGGCCACCAGATTGGCCACATCTTCAACAGTTCCTTCCCTCTTCAAGGGAATCAGGTTTAAAAAAGCATCCTTGGCCGCTTGAGAGAGTTTTTCCGTCATGGCCGTCCGGATGTATCCGGGAGCCACCGCGTTTACGGTTATCCCCCTTGCGGCAAGCTCCTTGGCAGCCGACTTGGTCAACCCGATCAATCCTGCCTTGGAGGAGGCATAACTTGCCTGCCCTGCGTTTCCCATCAAGCCGACCACCGAGGTGATGTTGACGATCCTTCCGGACCTTTGCTTGATCATCAACTTAGCCACGCTCTTGATCAGGTTGAAGGCACCTTTGAGGTTGACCCCCATCACCCGATCCCAATCCTCCTCATTGGCTCTGATCAGAAGACCGTCCCGCGTTATCCCGGCGTTATTCACCAGAATATCTATTGTGGAGAACTTCTCAGTCATCTTATTGATCAAATCCTCCACTTGCGAATTGTCGGAGACGTCTGTTTTGAAAGCTACAGCGATCACTCCAAGGCCTTGCATTTCCGCTATCGCACTCTGCGCCAAGTCCGGGTCGACGTCGGCAACGGCAACACTCGCCCCTTCCCGGGCCAGCCTCATGCCGATGGCTCGCCCTATGCCCTGCCCACCTCCGGTTACCAGAGCTACTTTGCCCTTCAGCCTCATATTCTCCTGCGACCCTACCTCTTTATTCAAATTCATTCAAACGGAACTTAGACGGTGCCCACCTCCACCATCTCGACGAATTTTTCCAGATCTGCCAATTTGTCTATTCCAAAACCTCGCGCGTCCTTGAACGATCTTCTTAAAAGCCCCTGCAGGACTCTTCCCGGTCCAATCTCCACAAAGGTTCTAACGCCCTCTCTGTACATCCGCTCCAGCGACTGATACCACAGCACCGGCATGGTAATCTGGTCTGCCAAAAGCTTCTTAATCTGCGAGGGTTCGGACACAGGTTCGGCGGTAACGTTGGCTACCACGGGGATGGCAGGCTTCTTCAGGTCAAGTTTGTCCAGGACCTGTTTGAACTGAGTCTGGGCCGGCCGCATCAACTCGGAGTGAAAAGCTCCCGCCACCTCCAGAAGGATCGCTCTCTTGGCGCCTCTTTCCTTTGCCAGCTCTGCCCCCTTCTCCACGGCTCTTCTCTCTCCGGAGATGGCTATCTGATCTTTGGAATTGAAATTGGCCGGCTGAATGATCCCGTAGCTTCCGGCTTCCTGACAGATGGGCAGCATATCTTTTTCGGTCAGCCCAATGATGGCCGCCATGGTCCCGTTGCTCTTCTCACAGGCATCCTGCATAAGAAGACTACGGTTTTTCACCGCTCCCAGACCATCTTCAAATAATAGGGCTCCTGCCGCCACCAGAGCGGAGTACTCTCCTAAACTGTGCCCGGCGGTGAATGCCGGCTCAAGCTTCAGGTCCTTCAGCAATGTCCACAATGCCACGCTGTGGGTGAAGATGGCGGGCTGGGTGTACTGGGTCTGAACCAGGACTTCAGCTGGTCCCTCAAAGCAGATCTTAGCCAGGTCACAGCCCAGTATTTCATTTGCCCTCAAGTAGAGCTCTTTAACCTCTGAATGGGAGTCATGAAGGTCCTTTGCCATCCCCACATATTGCGCTCCCTGCCCGGGAAATAAAAAAGCTATCTTGTTCATACTGCTAAGTCCTTAAGAGTCGACCTGCTCTTTTTAAAAAACGAATAAGTGTGAGGCCGTTAAGGCCTGACCGCGAAATCTGTGCCCTCTATCTTAAATACCAATCGTCGACGCCATCCTCACCACTTTATCACCGCCGATCCCCAGGTGAATCCGGCCCCGAAGGCAACCAAGACCGTGTTTGATCCCTCCTTGATCACACCTTTCTTTCTGGCTTCATCTAAAGCAATGGGAACCGAGGCAGCGGAGGTGTTTCCGTACCGGTCGATGTTGACATATACCTTATCCATGGGGACCTTCAGCCTTTTGGCCAAGGCCTCGATGATTCTGATATTGGCCTGGTGCGGTATCAGAAGGTCTATCTCCTCGGAGGAAAGTCCCACCTGTTGAATGATGCTTTTTGCCGAGCTCTCCATCGCCCTGACCGCGGATTTGAACACCTCGTTTCCTCGCATGAATATGTAGTGCTGCCTTGAATCGAAGTTCTCCTTGGTAAGCGGAACTTTGGCTCCACCCACCGGGATATGAAGAAGATTGGCTAAGGAGCCATCTCCGGACAGGGACGTGGCCAAAATGCCTTTGTCTTCTGTAGTAGCTGAAACCACCGCCGCTCCGGCTCCATCCCCGAAAAGCACGCAGGTATCCCGGTCTTCCCAATCTGTTATCTTGGAGAGGGTCTCCACCCCAATCACCAGAACGTTTCTGTATTGTCCTATGCCGATGAATGCGGATGCGATGGAAAGACCATACAGGAACCCAGAACAAGCCGCCACGATGTCCAAGACGGCGGCGTTTTGGGCTTTCAGCTTATCCTGAAGGATGCAGGCGGTGGAGGGCAAAAGGTAATCCGGGGTTACCGTGCCCAAAAGGATCAGACCAATTTGATCAGGCTCAAGGTTTGCTTCCCTCAAGGCAATCAGAGATGCCTCCAATGATAAATCAGAGGGGCCGATGCCGTCTTCTGCTATTCTTCTCTCTTTTATTCCGGTTCGGTTGATGATCCACTCGGCCGAGGTGTCCACCATCTTCTCCAGATCGTAGTTGGTCAGAACCTTGGATGGGGCGAACGATCCCGTCCCGGTGATCTTTGCATGTATGCCTTTATGCATGCAACCTCTGTTTTTCCCTGAGTGCGCTGATTATGTGCTGATTCACTCCTTCTCTTACCATCTGGGCGGCCAGCTTCAGGGCATTCTTGATTGCCTTTGGTGGTGAATCCCCGTGGCAGATGATGCACACGCCATTCACACCCAAAAGCGGCGCGCCGCCGTACTCGGTGTAATCTAAGACCTTTCTCAGATCCCGTATGGAGACCTTGACCAGAAAAGCTCCCATTCTAAAAAGAAGGCTCTCCTTGACCCTCTTCTTCACCAGCGAGGTCAGGAACCCATCCATGCTTTCGACAAGTTTCAAGACTATGTTTCCCACAAAACCATCACAAATCACCACGTCGCATGTGCCTTTTAAGACGTCCCGTCCCTCCACATTCCCGATGAAATTCAGGGAATGATCATCACTCAGAAGCTTATTAGCCATAAGGGTCACTTCATTCCCCTTGGTGCTCTCTTCCCCGATGGACATGAGTCCTATGCGGGGATTTTGCTTTTTGAGAACATGGCTGGTATAGACCGATCCCATGACCGCGAACTGATAAAGATTTATGGCTTTACATTCGGCATTGGCTCCTACATCCAGAACCACCACGATCCCCTTCTCGCTGGGCAAAAAGGATGCGATAGCCGGGCGGTTGATTCCCTCCAGCCTTCCCAAGGTCATCAGGGCGTGAGTCATCACCGCGCCGGTGTTTCCCCCGGAGATGAAAGCATCCGCCTTGCCCTCCTTCTGCAACTTCATCCCCACCGCGATAGAGGAGTCCTTTTTCTTCAGACTCACCACCGCTTCATCCCCCATGTTGATCTGCTGGGAGGCGTGATGGACCACCAGGGGCGACTGGGTAGCTCTCAGGCGGGCAAGCTCTGATTGGATGCTCTCTTCTTTTCCCACCAGAATCATCTCGAAATTGCCGTGGTTCTCCCGGTGCGCCCAGATCGATCCTTCCACCACCGAGGCGGGGGCAAGGTCCCCGCCCATAGCGTCCACCACTATTCTCACTTTTCCGTTCTCTTTTCCTGCGAATTCTGCTGACACTTCCAGATACCTCAACCTTGGATTCTCAGAACCGAACCTGCATCCGCCCGGAAGCTTACTTGGTCTCCGGCGGGGTGACTACCTGCCTGCCCTTGTAATACCCGCAACTGGGACAGACGCGGTGCGGCAGCTTGGGCTGGTGGCAATTCGGACATTCTGTTATGTTGGGGGCGGTGAGCTTCCAGTGGGTACGCCTCTTAGCGCCGCGTGACTTGGAGTGTCTTCTTTTCGGTAAAGGCATAGTTTTCCTCTCTTATTTGGTCGATTGGAGAAGATCAAGAATCTTTCTTCGAAAGTCCTTTCAGTTGATCCCATCGGGGATCGGTTTCCTTCTTTACGCAGTTGCACTGCAATCTATTTAGATCAATTCCGCAGACCGGACACAATCCCTTGCATTCGTCTGAACAGAGAGGTTTCAGCGGCATGGAGAGAATGATAGCCTCGCGTACCAGATCGTCGATCTCGAAAAACGCCAAGGAGGGATCAGCCACGAAGTACCCCTCTTCCTCAGATTTCCCCTCTTCTGAGTTTCCGGCTAAATCTACCACAAAGTTGAGATCAGAAGTCATGGCTTGATCATAGTCAGCGAGACAGCGGGAGCAATCCAGTTTCGCGGTGGCAGTAACCTTGCCCTGGCAGATCAGTTGATCCTGGTTCTTGGAGACAAGAAGCTTTACCCGGACCGGCTTCTCAAATGCCGCACCCTCTGCCTTAAGCTCTAAGGCCTCAGGGCTCTCCTCCAGATCAAGCTTCTGGCTGAAATCTCCCGACATCCTGTTCAACTCTATTTTCATTGCGGTCAATATTAACCAAAACGCCCAAAATTGTCAAGACAAAAAAACCTCCGCCCCGGTTCGCTCGAACTCGAATGAAACCTGTATACGCCGAAAACGTATAAGAGTTTGGGCCAATTCACTGACCGGGCTTGCCGAGGGCCCAATATGGTTAAGGCAAAGAGCTTATTGCTTCTGACCACAGATAAGTCCACCCTTGCCGACAAATAGAGTGAATGCCGCTTCTATTAAGAAGATTTTACTTGCCTTTTGCCGGATTCGAGTTATCTTTTGTTTACACTTTGCGAAGATCCGGGGTTGTCTCTATGCTTCAAATTCTACACATTGTTTTCCCCTCAAGCCTTTTTTCAAACGGAGGTGGTTAGATGTATAAAAAGATAGTTGTTTTCGCAATTCTCTTTCTCATAGGGTGGGCCACCGTTGAAGCAAGTTCGCAAGATTCTCTGAAAATTGTGGAGTTGCAAAGAATAATCGCAGAGTGTAAGGATCCGTTGAAGGTCCCACCGGGGATATTCAAAGAGATTGCCGTCTTGAGAGGGGTGGAACCCCGGCCCGATTTCAAAGTCTTGCGAGGCATAAAAGATCCGGGACTGGTGCATCTGTTCGTTGACTCCTACGTCTATCCCGCTATCCAGACCAACTTCGATCAATTCGTCGCTGATCTTCAGGCAGAAGGCTACACGGTTTCGATAACTCAGGTCGTCACTGAGACTGCGGAAGACATCCGGGCCACTCTGCAGTCGGAATACGCCTCCGGATTGGTGGGAGTGATTCTGGTGGGAGAAGTTCCCGCCGCCTGGGTGAAGCTTTTTGCCATGACTCATAACTATACGTCACACTTCCCCACCGATTACTTCTACATGGATCTGGACGGAACCTGGGGCGATGGCGATGCGGATGGCTTCTATGACAACTTTTCCGGTTCCATGGAACCGGAAATCTGGGCCGGACGAATCACCCCCTCCTTCTGCATCTTCGGGGATGAGGTGACCTTGCTCAACCAGTATTTCGCCAAGAACCATGCCTACCGAACCGGGAGCCTGGCCCTTCCTGACAGGGCCTTAGGATACATCGAGATCCCCTGGTACATCCCGCACCTCGACGAGGTCTATGGGGATGTGACCATAGTGATAGATGAGGACGTCACCACCGCTTTGGATTACAAATACATGCTGCAGCAAGGATATGAGTGGGTACACCTCTTGTCTCACTCATCCCCCTGGGGAAGCACCTTTTTCTTGGACCATGAGGCCTACGGAGGTGGAAGCGTCTTCAGCTATGAGATGCCTCATGTCAACCCCCAGGCTCACTTTGTCATCCTAGAGGCCTGCTCCAACGCCAAGTACACCGAGACCAACAACCTGGGCCAGGCCTACATTTTCGGGAGCGATTATGGCCTGGTGGCCATAGGGGAAACCAAGATCATGTACGGCAACAGCTTCGAGGAGCTGTATGAGGCGCTGGCCACAGGAGACAACCTGGGTGAGGCCTTCCTTGACTGGATGTGGTGGTACTGGGATTTCTGGCTGGGCTGCAACCTGTTCGGTGACCCCACCCTGAAACCGCACGGGCACGGGAATCCTCTCAGTCTTGGAGGATTCTCAGCCGACAGGATGACGAAGGGCTCTTCAGAGTGGGATACATCTCCGGTGGATGTCTCTTCATACACCGACGGCAATCCTTCCGCCTGTGTCGATCATTCAGGCAACATCTGGGCTGCCTGGAATGCTGGAAGAGACGTGCGGGCAAATATCTGGGCCAGTCATTACGATGGCAGCTCCTGGTCAACACCTGAGGAACCCGCCTTTTCCGTGCCCTGGGATTTTCACCCCTCCATGGTCACCGACAATTCAGGAAACGTCTGGATTTTCTGGCAGAGCTATCGAGTGGTAGATTACAGCATTGATGGCTGGGACATCTTTGCCGCCTATCATAACGGTTCCTCCTGGTCCAACCCGATTCAAGTAACCACAGCCGAGCAGTACGACGTTGAGCCCAAGGCGGCCCTGGACAGTTCGGGCAACGTATGGGTAGTCTGGCGCACCGAGAGGAAACCCGACTCCGATATCATGTACAGCTACTACAACGGCTCCTCCTGGTCGACTCCTGCCTATGTCTCTTCGTTAATGGAAGAGGAACGCGATCCGGTGATAACGGTGGACAAATACGGCAAGCCCTGGGTCTTCTGGTACGCCAAGAAGAACGGCAACTGGGATATCTATGGCAAATACTACACCGGGTCGGCCTGGTCACCTGAGAAGCGGGTGACCGATGATCCGGGCTATGATCTTCAGCCTTCGGTCACCTCGGATGCGTCGGGCAAGGTCTGGGTGCTCTGGCGTTCCAACAGAGACGGAAACCTGGATATCTACTGCAAGTACTGGTCCGGCGCAGCCTGGTCACCCGCCGTGCCGGTGACCACGGATCCGGGGGATGACCTCTATCCCAGCGTGGCCTACGACGGCGGGGACCACATGGTGGTTACCTGGCAGACCAACCGGGACGGTGACTGGAACATTTATCAGAGCACCTATGAGGGCGGATGGTCAACTCCCTCTCCGGTAACCTCTGATGAGGGGAACCAAATTCAGCCGGCGGCTTTCTTTGATGGTAACAACCAATTTGGCTCCGTATTCCCTGGCGATCAGGAAGAAAACTGGAACATTTATTACAGTTACACCACAGCGCAGTGGTTCGCCCCAGCAGTCAACTATGAAGCAGGAGATAGTCCTTATTCTGTTTTTTGTGCCGACCTGGATGGAGACTCGGATATGGACTTAGCCGTGGCAAATGCTGGTAGCGACAATGTCTCCATCTTAAAAAACATCGGGGATGGTACATTTCAAATTAAGGTTGACTATGGTGCTGGAGATCAGCCTCGTTCTGTTTTTTGTGCAGATTTAGATGGAGATTCAGATTTGGATTTAGCCCTGACAAATACATTTAGCGACAATGTTTCCATCTTAAAGAACGACGGGGATGGGACATTTCAAACTAAAGTCGACTACAGTACAGGAGATGGTCCTTATTCTGTTTTTTGTGCGGACTTGGATGGAGATTGTGATTTGGACTTAGCAGTGGCAAATTATAATAGCCACAATGTTTCCATCTTAAAAAACAATGGGAATGGGACTTTTCAAACTAAAGTTGATTATGGGGCAGGAGATAATCCTATTTCTGTTTTTTGTGGGGATTTAGATGGGGATTTAGATATGGACTTAGTCACCGCGAATATCAATAGCGACAATGTTTCCATATTAAAAAACTACGGCAACGGCACTTTTGAAACTAAGGTTGACTATGGTGCAGGAGATCAAGCAGCTTCTGTTTTTTGTGCAGACTTAGATGGAGATTCAGATCTGGACTTAGCCGTGGCAAATGTTGGTAGCGACAATGTCTCCATCTTAAAAAACATCGGGGATGGTACATTTCAAACTAAAGTTGACTATGGTGCAGGAGATCGTCCTTTTTCTGTCTTTTGTGCAGACTTAGATGGAGATTTAGATTTGGACTTAGCCGTGGCAAATGCATATAGCGACAATGTTTCCATCTTGAAGAATAATGGGGATGGGACTTTTCAAACTAAAGTTGACTATGGTGCTGCAGATGGTCCTTTGTCGGTTTTTTGTGCGGATTTAGATGGAGATTTAGATTTGGACTTAGCCGTGGCAAATTCTCTTTGCGACAGCACCTCCATCTTAGTGAATTTGACTCAAGTCCCTGGTAACTCGCCACCTTATCCTTTCCCTCTTCTTTCACCAGAAGACGGCGACACAACCTCAAGTATAGTCGACTTTGATTGGGCAACTGTCTACGATCCCAATTTGGGAGATCAGATCAGATATGACCTTTATTTCAGCACCGTGCCGGATTTTGATCCTGATTCAACCACTGTCTATGATAGCCTAACCTGCAGCCAGTTCACCGACACTCTCAGCGTCGACAGGTACTACTGGAAAGTGAGAGCTTACGACAACTGGGGCGCAGAGACATGGTCCGACGAGATCTCCTGGCACTTTATCTACTTCATTCGCGGCGACGTAACCGGGGATGGGGCCGTGGATGTCGGGGACGTAGTCTTTCTCGTAAACTACCTCTACAGGGGTGGGCCCGCTCCGGACCCTGTTGCGGCAGGCGACGTCAATTGCGATGGTGTGGTGGATGTCGGCGACGTTGTCTATTTAGTCAACTATCTCTACCGGGGAGGATCGCCGCCCTGCGATTAGCACCGAGAAGCAGTTGGTAGTTGCTCGATTCCCGGACGGGAGGGCAGATGCCCCCGTCTGGGGGTCTCCGTCATCCCGCCGCTTTTCACATGATTCCTCGCGGAGATAGTCGCTCGATTCATCGAGCACAGAATCCGTCCAATGAGTTGGGCAACGACGCGGCGCCAAGCCCAAAATGAAGGCGGGGGAGACTGGGTAAGGTCTCCCCCGTGCTGTTCTGTTGGAAGGAATTTGAGGCAGTTTTCTATACGGCGATTCGGCACCAGGGTTTCATCGAAATTCCAGATTCTTGCATTTAATCACCTGTCGGCTCTGCGACCCAGCTACGACCCCGAGAAAGAACCTGGAGTTGCTCGATTTATTGAAAATCCCCCGCCAGCGGCGGGGTGATCGAGCCATAGAATCACCCCAATGAACTGGGAGACCGCGCCGGCTCCAAGCCTAAGATGAAGGCAGGGGAGACTGGGTAAGGTCTCCCCTGTGCTGTTTTGGAAGGTGGGAAGAAAGGGGGCAATTGCTACATGGTTAGTTGCCCTCACTCCCTGTCCGCCCTCGACTGAGCGGAGAAGGGATTAGGGAGAGAGGTTTGGCGGGTATGTTGTTTACGAGCGGTTTCGATTATTTGAGTTTCTTTCTAAGCTCCTCCAATTCTTTTTTGAGCTGGTCCAGTTCCTCTCTGAGTTCCTCCATCTCCTCGTCAAGTTCCGAGGAGAATCTCTTCTTTAGGATCACCTCAGGCACGTCGACCTTTTCAGGAGACAATACCTTCAGCTTCTTCAGACCTTTTAGATCACCCGAAGACCACGACTCTCCCTCCTTTACTTCGACATCGAAGCTTCTGGGCGTGCGATCGCGAATGACTTTGATCTCGACCTTATCCCCCTCCTCCTTTTCCGAGATGATCTCCCTTAATTCCTGGGTGTCATCGATCTCGTCACCGTCCGCCTCCACGATCACGTCACCCGCTTTGAGCCCGGCTTTCTCTGCCGGCATATCGTCCTCCACCTCGGTGATCAACACACCCTCCGCATCCTCCACGCCGAAGTACTCACCCAACTGTTCGGAGAGGCCCTGCACCTTGACGCCGATCCGACTGCCGGAGGAGAAGCTGAAGAAGTGGGCTTCGGAACTCTTTCCTTTCTTGAGATCCAGTAAGGGCTCGACATCGTACTGGTAGATGAATTCTTTCTTGGGTCGTTTCCCGAGGGTGACGATGATCTTCTTCTCCTTGCCCTCGCGTACAACCTTGAGGGTGATCTCATCTCCCGGTGAGTGCTTCTTGACTAGCTCTGTCAGAGACGAGGAGTTCCCCACCTTCTCCCCATCAAACTCCACTATCACATCCTCTTCCTCTATCCCTGCTTCTTCAGCGGGGCTCTCTTCCACCACCCCTGCTATCAGCGCTCCTCTCTTTGATTCCAGATCCATGGCCTCCTTGATGTCTCTGTTGATATCCTGAAGGTAGACACCCAGCCAGGCCCTTTCAGATTTCTTCGCCATCCCCGGAGTGGCTACCACCACGGCGACGATGAATGCCGAAAGAACCATGATAACTATACATCTTTTAGACATAACCAAACCTCCTTTTTGAGTTTCGGTCTCCTCTCATTTTCTGTTTTCCTTCTACAACCGGGATAAAAAAAAGTTCCACTATTTTGGCACGGGCAAAAAAAGACTCCCGCACATAGGATGACCGCCGCGGTCAAGGGCTTCTTGTTCCACGAGCTCTTTGCGACAACGACGGTCATACTCCTACGTTTGACCGGAGGGAGGATGCGCAGAAATGCGGGAAGGAGTTTAGGCCCGACTTCCAGGCTCAAGCCCACCGAGGCCGGGAATCAGTGGTGCTGATCCGCCATCGGGTCTATCTTTTGCCTACCCCCAGGCATAACCTATATGATTCTGAATTGTCATCTTTTTTCTGGCTAAAGGATTTCACGTAAATGCCGACAAAGAAAACAGAAGACAGATTCGTCCCCGAGAAAAAAACCGTCCCCAAAAAGAAGAAAAAGGGTACGACGAATCTGTCTCTTTTTTTGTTCCGAAGAGAGATCGGAGACCTTCATCAGAGCTTCAGCGCGACCGCCTTTTCCAATCACCAGCCGCAACTCATCGATTGACCCATTAAGGTGACAAGAATCGATTGTCGTTGACAAAAAAACCCCTTCGCTTTGTTCGGCGAAGGGATTCTTTACCTCTGGTGGAGCCGACGGGGCTCGAACCCGTGACCTTTTGACTGCCAGTCAAACGTTCTCCCAACTGAACTACGGCCCCACACAAGCAACTACTACATTACGCCTTACGGTCAAGCAAAATCGCACTGTTCTCCAACCTCTGACCTTCCCGATTGCTATCGGGACGTTCTCCCAACTGAACTATGGCCCCACGGAATCAGTCACACTGCTGTTCGTGGAAACTGATGATGCTCTTGATGTAAAACCTGCTTTTCTGTTTCTTTATCTCCATTTCTCTTCTTACTGCCTCCGACCGGGTGTTGTGTTCTTCTGTGTATATCAATCGCCAGGGCCTTCTTGCTCTTGTGGATCTCCCGGTTCCACGATTGTGTTGGTCAAGTCTGCTCTCCACGTTTTTGCTTGCACCTACATAGTAGCTACCGTCTTTCTGACTCTGCAAAATATATACGAAGTGTCTCTCCAATACCGTCTCTTGTGATCGGGCAAGATCGAACTGTTCTTCACCCTCTGACCTTCCCGATTGCTATCGGGACGTTCTCCCAACTGAACTATGGCCCCACACAAGCAACTACTACATTACGCCTTACGGTCAAGCAAAATCGCACTGTTCTCCAACCTCTGACCTTCCCGATTGCTATCGGGACGTTCTCCCAACTGAACTACGGCCCCACAAAATCAGTCAATAGCAAATAGTCAGAAGTCACCGGCAAACCTCTGACCATAGTCTGAAACCTAAACCAAGATACTGATAACCCTTGCTTTGTCAAGAATAAAATCGCTCGAAATCTGGCCGAGCGAACCTGAATCTCCGAACAACCGGTCGAGAGTGTAGGTACATAAAACAGGCATTTGACGACCCCTGACACTTCGCCGTCTTCCTAATTTAACTGTTGACAACTATAACCGATACTATTAAATTGGCGAAGACTTTTCGGAAGGCGACAACAGAATCGACCTTCGAAAGCGTATATAGAGTTTAAAATTGCCGCCCTAGCTCAGTTGGTAGAGCAACGGACTGAAAATCCGTGTGTCCGCAGTTCGATTCTGCGGGGCGGCATAAACAACAGATAAGAGTCCTTCGTCGACATTCAGAAATCTGGCGAGTTGCAGGAGGTGAACCGAAGGGTTCACCTTTGTCTCATAAAAGAGCCAAATTCGCAAAAACAGAAAAAAGTCACAAAAAAAGGAGGAACGTATGAAGCAGAGTAGAAACACCCTTGCTTGCACGGGGATGATGCTACTGGCCAGCTTGTTCTTGCTGTCTGGCTGCGGAGGTGGAGGCGGCGACAAGACTGAGCAGGCAGAGGAGCACTTTAGGCTGGGGGCTCAGTATTTCGCAGACAAACAACTGGATGATGCGCTTCGAGAGCTGAAGAAGGCGCTTGAGCTTAATCCCCAGCATACACACGCGCGGTATCACCTGGGGAGTCTCTATCACACGGCCAAGGCTTACTCACTCGCTCTCAAGGAATACAAGGAATTGCTGCGGATAGACCCCAACTACCCCAGGGTCCACACCGGCTTTGCCAATCTCTATTACGAGAGAGGGTTGATGGCCTGGAGTAGGGCAGTGAAAAGGGATCAGGTGGCTTATTGGCTACCAGACACCACCAGGCAACTGCCCTTCGAGGACAAGACAGGACTAGTCGCTCTGGTGCAGGAGTATCATAACAAGATCGAGGTTGACAGCGCTGACGCCGAGACCTACTCCAAACTGAGCCAAGCTTACTTTATTCTGGCCGGCGACGAATACGAGATGGCGGTAAAAGCCAATCCCAAGGATACTACCGCCCAGCTTTACCTCGGCATGACTTACTCCGAGCAGGGCTATCCTTACAAGGCATGGGCTCGATATGAGGTCATCAAGGAGTTTGACCCCAGTGCGGCAGAGCTTCTGAATACCATTCTCAAGCAGAAAGAAAGGGAGGAGGCGGACATAGAGAAGGCCCGGAAGCAAGGAAGTTGAATCGGCCCAGCCAGGCTTGCCTTTGACCCATCTGTCGTAGTTTCCTGCCACCGTAGCTCAGTTGGTAGAGCAAGGGTTTCGTAAACCCTAGGTCAGCGGTTCGAGCCCGCTCGGTGGCTTCTTTCTATCTGCCTTTGCTCAATATTGCACGAAAGAAAAGCCGAGAGAGGGATTTTGTTATTAGGGAAGGGCATTTAGCCCTGCCGGATTAACGACCAAGCTCACCTGCCGCTATGAAGCGCAGCGGAAAAGCGGTCGGCTGGAGCGCTTTGTTAGGTTTTGTTATTATGTTCCAAATTTATCACTACATTTCCCTTTTTGTGCCCTTTATCAACATACCGGTGAGCCTCGACAATTTGTTCCAACGGATAGCGTCTATCTATGACCGATTTTATCTTCCCCGCCTCAATAAGCTTTTTGAGGAAAATTAAATCTTCAGTCTTTTCGCTTGATATCCCAGTTATTACTTTCTTGCTGCTTGCCATTGAAGTCCATAACATTTGAAGAAGAATTGCCGGCCCAAAGGCAGCTGCAAGATAGATGCCTTTTTGCTTTAGCGAGCTTTTACAGCGTGAAAACGAAGTCCTGCCTACCGCGTCAAAAATAATATCATAGATCTCACCGCTTTTGGTAAAATCCTCTTTAGTGTAATCAATTACCTTATCGGCTCCCAGAGATTTCACCATTTCTAAATTCGTGGTACTGCATACCCCGGTAACTTCCGCTCCAAAGTACTTGGCAAGCTGTACTGCAAAAGTACCTATACTTCCAGAAGCCCCATAGATAAGAACTTTTTGTCCGCTCTGGATATTTCCTTTTCTAATGAAAAGCAATGCGGTTGTTGCCCCAACAGGAACGGCGGCGGCTTCCTCATAGGTCATATTGGCCGGTTTTATTGCCAGCACCTTTTCTTCAGGTAGACATATGTACTCAGCATAAGCACCAAGACTCATCCTGGTAGATCCAAAAACTTGGTCCCCTTTCTTAAATAGTTTTACATCTTTGCCTATTGATTCAATTTCCCCGGCTAGCTCAACTCCTAGTATAGTTCTTCTTGGTTTTCTGAAACCAAACTGTATTCGCATGGGGAGCCAGGCCCAGGTAGGGAATGTGAAACTTCGAATTCTCACGACCCCTGATGATACTGTTGTTGCAAATATTCTTACCAGCACTTCATTGTCCTTGGGAGAAGGTTTTTCTACCTCTTTAAGCTGAAGAACTTCCGGTGGTCCGTATTTTGTGTATACAATCGCTTTCATGAGTATTCCTTCAAACTCTATTAAAAAAGGGCATCGGTGCACTTATCCCAAATGTTAAGAAGATTCACAATCCAAAATACGAGGCTGAAAACAAGCTATCGGGATTCATTCAGGCGTTAGTCCTGTAAGTCGATCCAATTCATTCCAAAGCCTTTTGCCGGACACTTCGTCATTCATTGCCTTATCAGGTTTTTCGACGCGTTTATCCAGTATGAACAACGCTCCATTGATTGCACTACGATCTCGATGCGAAAGCATCAGGTCCGCAATGGGCTCACCCGCGACCGCAGGTGGCTTTGCACGGAATACTGTCATCATCCGCCAGAAGAAGCCCATGAATCCGGATGGCCACCTCTTGTCCAACTCTGGGTCTGATTTATCGATGACGAACGTAGGATCGAATGCTACAGAGGAGATTTTTCCTGCATATCGTCGAGCCAACTCCCCGGCGATCACCCGGTTGCATGTCTTGGTCCTGTTGAATGCAGTCATTGTCCGGTGATTCCTGATACTTTCAAGATCATCCCAGTCGATTTCTTTATAGAATGGTGCAATCACATGAAGGACCAATCCGTCTGATTGCCGCATCCTCTTTAACAACAGCTGGGTAAACAGAAACGGCCCCATCACATTCGCAGCAAACATCACCTCACGACCGCTGGGCAGGATGTTCGGACCATTTTCGATATAGACGCCAACAGATAGTATCAGACCATTTATCATGGGGAATCGGTTCATAGCCTCCGCAGCCGCGAGTCTCACAGACTCCATATCAGAGAAGTCGAGTACCAACGTGGCAATGTCCATATCCTGGCAATCGATCCGGGCTTCAGATAAAGCGACTCGGATACGCTCCACCTTAGCTTTTAACTTGTCGCGACTACGGCCAAGTAATACAACACTGGCGCCACGTTTTGCCATCGCAACTGCAGCTCCTCCACCAATGTTACCGGTTGCTCCAGTAATCAATATTGTCTGCTTTGTCGTCATATTGTTCTCCGTTAATTCGTAAAAAATTACAACTACCTTTCCCCCGGCATGGACTGCATTCAGGGAGATTCAGAATAACGGTTATCCCCCTGCTGGACCTTTAGACCTTTAGACAAAAGCCATATGCCAATTATTATTTCAAAAAGACCGCTCGGGGCCCAAAAAACGATTTGATTTATCGGCATCGTTGCGCATTTGGGTGCAAGAATAAACATTAGAGCGTGAATGAAAATAAGCGCAAATGAAAGGATTCCAAAGCCGGCCAATATCCTTGGTATATACTTCGATTTGAAAAACAAATAAGAAAATACCATCATGTCCAAGCCAAGAAACACCATGGGAATAGAATATATAGCAAAATGCGCGTTGAGAATTAATCCGACGGGGACCTGCAGCTGTTCCGGTGTAAATACTGTTAAATATGCGTCTCCTTTTAAAACCTGCAAAGCAATAAAAGAAACAAGCACAATAACGGCCGCTATAATCGCCTCTGCCAACTTCAAAAACAGTGCAAGCAAAGCAAGATTCTTGTTTACCGGTTTGAGTATTATATAAAGAGCCAGGGCCAATACTACCAAACCGACAGACATGAATAGTTCGACAGTAATACCAATACGAAATAGCAACTCATTGGCCATGATGTTCTTGGCTGTGGCTAGGGCATTTTCTGCAACGATAAATTTGGAGAGCACAAAAGTCCAGTTAAGTGTGGGGATTATTAAGCTAAATAGGAACATGAAGCCTGCAACTCTTGCAGCTTTACGTTGCGATGTATCAATGATTCTTGCGCTTATTTCGTTTGAATTCATTTTTTTCTCCTTTTATTTGTTATTATGTTCCACAGTTATGACGACATTTCCCTTTTTGTGCCCTTTTTCGACATACCTGTGAGCCTCGGCAGTCTGTTCCAGCGGATAGCGCCTATCAATCACCACTTTTAATTTTCCCGCCTCAATAAGCTGTTTGAGGAAAATGAGATCTTCAAGATTCTGGCTTGCCATTCCAACTATTACCTTCTTGCTACCTACCATTGAAGTCCATAGTGCTTGAAGAAGAGGCCAATCAACCGTAAGATAGACTCCTCTTTGCTTTAGCGAGTTTTTGCAGCGTGAAAACGAAGTCTTGTTTACCGCGTCGAAAATGATATCGTAGGTCTGGCCGTTCTTGGTAAAATCCTCTTTGGTGTAGTCGAGGACCTTGTCGGCACCAAGTGATTTCACCATTTCTATATTCGTGGTACTGCATACCCCGGTAACTTCTGCCCCGAAGTACCTGGCAAGCTGTACTGCAAATGTACCTACACTTCCGGAAGCGCCAAAGATAAGAACTTCTTGTCCGCGCTGAATACCTCCTTTTCGCAGAAAATGCAAAGCGGTGAGGCCTCCAACAGGAAGGGCGGCGGCTTCTTCATAGGTCATGTTGGCCGGTTTTATTGCGACCATCCCATCTTCAGGGAGACATTTGTACTCGGCAGTCGCGCCCTGAAAGCTGGTTCCCCAGGAAATCCCAAGGACTTGGTCACCCTTCCTAAATCGTGTGACGTCTTTGCCGACTGATTCAATTTCCCCGGCTAACTCATTCCCTGGTATTTTTTTTCTTGGTTTTCTAAGACCATACATTATTCGCCCGGGGAGCCAGAACCAGCGAGCGTATGTGGAACTTCGAATTCTCACGTCCCCTGATGTTACTGTTGCTGCAAATACTTTGATGAGTACTTCATTGTCCTTGGGAGTAGGTTTTTCTACCACTTTGAGTTGAAGAACATCGGGGGGGCCATATTTTGTGCATACAATCGCTTTCATAAGTTTCCTCCAAGATTGCTTTGATTCGGCCATTTTCAGAGTGGTTTACGACAATACATCCTGCAAGGCTGTAAAACCTAACTATGGTTATATGGTTTCCGCCCAGACGCCCATACGCCTTACAGGCCTGCAGGGGGGGGCGTCTGGGGGCGCCCGTCCGGGCGCATAATACGCAACCACTCCCTCCTCATAGGCTGTCCGACGGGCTTTTTGCCCCTCGGCCGCCACGGTTCAGCACGTGGGCATAGAACATTGTGGTTCGCACATCCTTATGACCGAGAAGCTCCTGTACCGTGCGAATGTCATAACCACTTTCGAGCAAATGAGTGGCGAAAGAATGTCTGAAAGTATGGCTGGTGGCACGCTTGAACCTTGCTGCTCTTTGCGTATTTCCGAGACATGTCGCTTTCCTCGTCACGCTCCTAATCGCAGGCATCATTCACTCGCCCACCGGTGTCTCTCCAGAGAATATTGATCATAATCCGATTTCCCGCAAAATCTATCCTGTTCATATAAATCATTGTAAACACTTATTCAATCTTGTCAAGAATCTTAGTAGATTTTGTCAACGCAAATCAAAAATGTTAGGTGTGTCCTGACAGAAAGAAAAAAGCCAGAACCTAACTTAAGTTAGGTTCTGGCTCACTACATCTTGGGTGTCCCTTTTCGAACTCAAGCTTGGAGCGAAGATTAGAGAGGCTGGCTTTTCTCTTTGCACACGATACCAAGCTTCTCCAGCTCATCTAAGGCTGGCTCGTAGATGGTGGGGCTCACCGGGATGTGCACGCCGGTCTCTTTGATCTTTCCGTTGAGGATCAGGGCGGCGCCGATGGCAGCGGGAAGGCCCACGGTCCTCGACATGGATGAATCTCCGTGCGGAATCCCGTAATCCACCAGCGTAGAGGTAATCTGCTCCTTTTTCCCTCCCGGATACTCAACTCTGAAATCGTGATGCAGCACGATCATGTCTCTCTCCCCTTCCTCGTATTTGAGCTTCTCCAAGAGACGATCGGCAAAAACGTCCAAGGGGGAACTTTTCTCGGCCGGTATCACATCGTCGCCCAGAAGCCCAAGCCATTCGAATCTCTTAGTCGGCTCTGAATCCTGGTCGATCTTGAGGTAGTCGGCCAAATCTTTCTTCAGATTCTCCCCCTTGTCTTTCTTCATCAACTTCCACAAAAGGTCCGCATAGGAGAGACCCTTCACGTCCTGCTCGGTTTCGTCCAGCAGTCCGAGATCCACCACCTTCTTCAGAGTCTGACACCATCCCGGATACCGGAAGGTTCCACGATACATGGAGTCGGCATCGGCTATGCCGTATATCTCGAGGTATGGAATGGAATCACGGTTGGGATAGGCTTCAAGAGGCGGCACCCCCTCGATGTTCATGGGCCAGAAGTGGGCAAAGAGGTCTTCGGAAGCGATCTTCACTTCCTTTTTGTCCTTGAGGTATCTGCCGGGGTTCTTTCCGGCGAGAACGACACCGCGTGGACTCCAGGAGAACTTGTATCCCCAGGGATTGGTGTTGGCCTCGGGAGCGGGCAGCCCTCCGCAGTAGGAGTAGAAGCTGGCGATCCTTCCGCCCTTGTTCTGCACGTCGTGGATGATTCTCATGGCGGACATGTGATCGATTCCCGGATCCAGGCCGATCTCATTTAAGATAAGTACGCCGGCATCTTTGGCCTTCTGATCCAGCTCCTTCATGGCAGCGCTCACGTAAGAGGTGGTCACCATTTGTTTCTTAAGCTCGATACAGAAATTGGCCACCGTGACGTGATGGGCATACGGCACCAGGCTGATCGCCAGGTCCGCATCCGATATCAGATTTCTCAGCGTGTCGGTATCCTTCACGTTCAGAGGCAATGCTTTTCCTCTGGGATGATCGCCGACCAGCTTCTCCGCCTTGCTCACCGTGCGGCTGGCAACAGTAACGTGAAAATCGGGTTGATCCAGCAGGTACTGCACTAAAGGTTTTGATACCAGACCGGCGCCCAAGACTAAAACCTTTTTCATGCTGTTGCTCCTTTGTGAAAAAATTCACTAACTTTGACTATCAGCTTATTAACGCAGGTGCCCGCGAAAAGTTTGGGCAAACTTTGGCCGTTCGGTTCTCTATAAAAAGTCTTGTATGTAATGATAATCGGGCGTAAGCTCGCCGTGATAAAGGATCATCCCTTTCTTGATCGGACCAGGAAGTTTACATTCGTCGAAACTGACCGAAAGATCGGCCTTCGCGATCTGGGGAACGAAGGTCTTTAAGACCTGGCCGAAATCCAAAGATGCCTCTCTAGAGATCTCGCAGGGCAGATTATCCACCGCCAGAATCACCACACCTTCTCCCTCATGTCCGTCAGTCACCCCCTCCTCAATAGGATTGTACACATAAACCGGATTATCAGGCTGGGTTACCTTAGCCGTGCACTCTATCGAACCCTCGACGTCACAGCTTATGTCGCCTATAACCCTCAAGCGGGGATTTTTCTCCCTGTTAAACAGTTCCTTCAAGAATTTCTTCGTCACCAATCTTGGGTAACGTTCATCCCAGTAGATGCAGTTCACCAGAACGGTGAGATGGGGAATGTACTTCTCGAATTGGGATCGATACTTTTGCGGATGATCATAATAATCCTGAAGGTCAAACCGATCTTCCGGGGCAACGGGTTCCACTATATGCTCTTCTTTGAAGACAGCTTTGTAGATATGATTTCCGGAGGAATCAGATCGCTTAACCAGCGCGAATATCTCTTCCGGCTCTATCTGGTGGAAGGGCAACAGATCGAGTATCTCCTGAGCTCCCTTAGAAACGTTTCCGTATCCGGTTACGCCCAGGATCAAAGGAGCCAGTGATTTCTGTAAACCGTCTTTTCCGATTTGATCTCCCACCCGGGAGATGCTTTCCTTCACCTCCGCCAGGCTTTCATATCTATAGGCATTCTTGATTTCGCCCAGAGGAGTGGCAATCCCCTCCCAATCCAGCCTTTTCCCCAGTGCCCACAGGGTGTCGATCATCCCGGCCAGCCCGGCATGACGCCCAAAGAAGATTAGACGTCTCCCTTCATCGTCTGCCACCTTCTCGTAATCGATAAGATTACATTTCAACTCCATCATCTTCTTCAGCATGGGCATGTTGTGCTTTTGTCCTTTGATGACGTGTGAGAAGAAGACGTAGGTCCCGCCTGGCCGGAAGAAGTCGACAGGTATCTCCTTGACTGCAAAGATGACCGGGCAGGCAGAAAGATCCTCCTGGATTTTTGCCCCCGCCTGTATGAACTCCTGGTCAGAGAAAATGCGGATGGGGGATGGCTGCAGATAAACCTCTATTCCATCATTTTCGATCAGTTCTTTAACGTGCTCCGGGGTTAAGGGCACTCGCCTTTCCCACTTACTCTTGTCTTCTCGTCGAATCCCGATAGCGTATGTCATCACAGCACCTTTAATGCAAGAAAGGGTAAATCGTCTGCAAAACCAGCCTCCGGCCCCAAAACAACGGACTATATCTAATGAGAGGAAACCGATTTGTCAAGCAGATTCGCTCCTTTGGAGAGCGTTCGGTGAAGAATGGGGTGATGGTAGCCGCAGGCTTGAGCCTGCGGGGGGGATCGGACTTATGCAACCTCCACATTTGTTTTGGATGGGGTTTGAAGCCAGGACCTAACTTAAGTTAGGTCCTGGTCTTTCCACACACAACCTCGAATCACCGGGCATTTCGTAGTCCCGAAGACCGGTCCTGAAATTCTGATCAAGCCGAGAATTCGATTGACATGCTCGGTGATCATCTGCTATATGTATCGCTGCGTGGAAACCTGAAGGTTTCCTCTACATGCCATCGGCCTGAAACGTAAAGGAGTCTGCTATGCTGAGTTCATCCCGAATGAGAATTCGCTGGAACCTGGGTCTGTTGTTTCTTGTTTTCTTTTTCCTCCCTTCCTCTCCTTTCGCACAGGACGACTTTCTTCCAACAATTGAAGACTCCCTGTCCCCGCAGGACTGGCTTTATGCGGGTCCCTTTTCCGTGGGTGCGCGCGAGGGAATCGTGGGTGTGATCGAAGATTTGGAGAATCTTCGGCCACGTGAAGGAGAAAAACTTCGCAGCACCCTGCCGCAGGGCGGGGAGGTGACCTGGAAGAGAATCGCACCCGACTCCCTGGGCTGGGTGAATCTGGAATATGAAAATGTCCAGTGGGATACCCTGATGGATTACTATGGGGTGGCGGGAATTCTGGATGCCGGCTATGCTTACACAGAGTTTGGGAACATCGGAAGAAAGCGGGCCCTGGTAATCGCAGAGAGGGTGGGCTCGTTTTATCTAAACGGCAAGAGGTTTTGGGGTGATCCTTACGCCCACGGCTTTGTGAAGACTCCGGTTGTTTTGGAAGATGGCGTCAACCGGATTCTGGTACCATTGAGTGGATATAGCGATCACCGTTTCACCTTCAAGCTCATCCCTGCCGAAGCTCCGGTGATGCTCATTGCCAAAGATGCAACCCTGCCCGACATAATCGAAGGAGGAGAACAGAAATTGTGGGCCGGTATTGCCATACTTAACACAACCTCGAAGAGGCTGAAAGACGTCAAGCTTTCTATCGGAGGGGAGGAATTCTTTAAAGAAAACCAGATTACGATTCCCTCTCTTATGCCCCTCTGTGTCAAAAAAGTTCCCATTACAATAGAGATGACGGAACCATTGAGCGAAATGGACACGATTTCTATTCCGGTCGAGGTCTCTTACCACAATTTCTCTTCAAAAGATGGTCTATCCTTAAGAGTAAGGGGGAAGGGGGAATCGTACAAGGTGACATTCATCTCCAGGATTGACCACTCCTGTCAGTATTACGCCGTTCTCCCTCCCAAAGATCATGATCCTCAAAGGAGATATTCTCTTATCCTGACCCTTCATGGGGCCAGCGTAAGAGCATCGGGTCTGGTGGATTGCTACAGCCAAAAAGATTGGGCTTTCGTGGTTGCTCCCACCAACCGGCGAAGATTCGGATTTGATTGGCAGGATTGGGGACGGCTGGACGCCCTCGAAGTTTTCGAGCAGGTGAAAGAGACCTTGCCCATCGACACCAACAGGGCTTATCTCACCGGTCATTCCATGGGAGGACATGGGACCTGGCACATAGCTTTAGCACATCCCGATCTTTTTGCCGCCGTCGCTCCTTTAGCCGGATGGACCTGTTTTCAGCTTTATATCCCCTGGTTTCTGCAAAAAAGTTACACTTTCGCCGAGCCGACACAGCTTGCCATACGGGACATGAGCTTAAGAGAGGATTTTGCTCCCAATTTTGTGGAGAATGCCCTGAACCTGCCAATCTTCATCTCACAGGGGGGCAACGACGATAATGTTCCACCAGTGCATTCCAGACTCTTCGCCTCCCTTCTGGAACGGCTTGGTTATGAGTATCGGTACAAGGAGATCCCGGAAAAAGGGCACTGGTTTAGTCTTGATGACCCGGATAAGACCGTATGCGTCGATGACCCTGAACTCGTGGAGTTTCTGAAGGAGAGGATTAGAAATCCCTGGCCTAAGCGTGTGATCTTCAAGACCACCAATCTGGGACAAAACCACAGAAGCTATTGGGTGGAGATAATCCGGCAGGAAAAACCATTCTTTGAATCCCGCATTGAGGCGGAGGTGAAAGAGGGAAGAATTGAAGTAAGCGCCAGGAACGTCCGGGAGTTCGCCCTGCACTTATCACAGAATCTATTGCCTCTTGGTAAGATAGTTTTCGCCGCGAATGGTCAGGAGATTGGCTATCAGTTGAGAAAAAGTGAAGAGGTATCCTTCTACAAAAAAGGCGACGAATTTCGAATAGGCAGCACCAAGCATCGCCGCTTGAGCAAATCGCCGGGGTCTTACGGGCCGATAAAACAGGCATACTTCTCTCCGTTTGTGCTGGTCTACGGCACTAAAGGGGATTCGCTCACCACCGAGATAACGCTTCATCAGGCCAGGCTGGAGGCGGTCAGATGGTGGAGAAGGGCAAACGGCTTCGCGGAGGTTCTCCCGGATTCTGAGGTCACTTCAGAGACGATGGAAAACTTTAACTTAATCCTTTTCGGAGGACCGTCAGAGAATTCCGTGACCGCCAAACTCAACAGAAAGTTACCCATCAGGATAGAAGGTGAGAAAATCGTCTTTGGAAAAAAGCAGATCGATGGAGAGGGCATAGCCGCCAAGTTCATCTATCCTAACCCGTTTAATCCGGAGAGATTCGTTTGCGTTCACCAGGGAGTGGGCTTAAGCGGATTGAAGCTCTCTACTCTCTTCACCGCTCTTTACTCCGGCGCCGGATTGCCTGATTTCATTATCTTCGATGAAGAGGTGAAATTCAAAGGCTGGGGAGGCGTCATTTGTGCCGGCTTTTTTGACCCCGAGTGGCAGTTGGACGAGAGACTGTATTATTTGCAGGAATGATATATCTTCAAGTATCCCGAGCCTGGTCGCGTTGTCAGTCTGGTTCGCCTTCTTTGAATCAGATTTGCAGCTTGACTGACCACAGAAAAAAAGCCAGCATCTAACCTCAAGAGGTACTTCCTGAGGTCGGGTGCTGGCCTACCCCCTCTTCGTTCGCTCTAAATACCAGTTAGTTCGTATCTAAGAATTTACCGTCTGGTTATCTCTTGTTTTCTTTTTCTACACTCTGCAAGACTACCTTGACGATGTCCAGAAGACGTTCACAGCTAAAAGGCTTCTTAATGTATAGAACACCTCCTACCTTGAAGCTTCGCCCTTCATCGCTCCGGGCATCTTTCCCGGTCAAAAACACCACCGGGATACGTTTGGTCTTCTCAGATCTCTTCAACTCGCTGCAGATCTCGTAGCCATCCATGGTAGGCATCATTATGTCCAGAAGAACTAAATCGGGCAGAAAGGTTTTAGCTTTGTCTATTCCCGGTCGGCTGGCGTTCTCCGATTCCACCTCGTAGCCGGCAGTCTCCAAAAAGGTCTCGACTATGTCGGTGATCTCCGGCTCGTCGTCGATCACCAGAATCTTGGCCGGTTTGCGTTTCTTGGCATCGGCAACCTTGGCAGCCTGAGATACGCCTAAAAAGTCATCTCCGTCGCAGTTTGAACCTAACATAGATTCCCCTTCCGGTAGAATTCTGTTCTCCGATCCTCAAGAAGATGGTTGCGAGGGGTGATCTTTTTGCCCCGGGCGATTGTGGGGTCGATGTCAACCGTCCACACGCCCTCCGAGGATTCATCCGCCTGTGCAAGGATATGCCCCTTCGGATCAACCACCTGACTTCTTCCGGTGAACGATAGTTTCACGTCCTCCTTTTCCTCAGCACCTGTCCGGTTTGCCGTGATGGCAAAAACTCCATTCTCCACGCATCTGGTGATCATAGCATTCTGGCAAAAGTGGGGCAAGACCAGGTTAGAAGGATGGCATATTACGTCTGCCCCGTTTAAAGCCAATATCCTCGCCGTCTCCGGAAAGATCCAGTCAAAGCAGATCATCATTCCCACTTTCGCGCCGCCGACGTCGACGACCCTCAGTTCCTTATCGCCGGGGGAAAACCACAGCTTCTCCAGATTGAACAGATGAAGTTTTCGGTAGACTGAGAAGTCTCCCTTTGGCGTCACCAGAACTGATGAGTTAAAGAGTTTGTCTCCCTCCCTTTCTGCGATTCCGTAAACTAAGTTTACCTTTTCCCGCGCGGCCGCATGGGCCAGCTTCACGAAAGTAGGACCGTCGGGAATAAATTCAGCTGACCTCTTGGTCTCCTCTTCGTTTCCGAAGAGATAGCCGGTGCTGAAAAGCTCCGGCAAAACCAAGAGGTCAGCCCTTGCCCCCCTTAATGAGCTTATCGCTCGCTCTACGTTTTCGTCCTTCCTCCCTAAGATCGGGGAGAACTGAAAGAATCCAACTTTCACCCTTGCTCCTTTTCTGTTTTTCGACCTTTTGTTTCATGACTTTAGCATAAGGAAACGAAAAGTGGCGGAGAGTCAACCTCTTTTACACAGAAACACCTTCACCAGACAGGGTTTGACCGACAGGCCCAAGGATGTTGCCCGCCCAGACGAGCGAGCGTCGGCTTGCTGCTGTTATCCGTTCCATCCGTCCAGACGGACGCCCGTCCGGGCGCTTAATCCGTTGACCCATCCGTTTGATCCGTTGGCTGCTCCCGAAACAAATCTTCCACGAACTTTGCCAGCAGGGCTGGAAGCCCTGCCTACCAGGCCCCCGTAATCTTTATCCGTTTCATCCGTTAAATCCGTTGACCGATCCGCTCAATCCGTTGACCCATCCGTTTGATCCGTTGGTTGTTCCCGAAACAAATCTTCCACGAACTTTGCCAGCAGGGCTGGAAGCCCTGCCTACGAGACTACCGCCCATTCATCCGTTGCATCCGTCCAGACGGACGCCCGTCCGGGCGCTCAATCCGTTGACCCATCCGTTTGATCCGTTGGCAGTTTCGAGAGAATAAGAGATTCAACTCTTATCGAAGGATAAGATTAAGCAGCCCCCCGACGATCAGGGCAGAGGCGATCATGATGGCAGCAGATTTCATCATGTCCTTGATTCCCAATTCCCTTACCAAGACGGCGAATGCGGCAACGCAGGGGAAGTACATGGTCAAAACCACGCTGGCAACAACCATCTGGCGCAGGTCCAGGCCCAATGGAAGAAGCATGCCCACTGCCACGTCCTTGCGCAGAAAGCCGATAATGAGGGCACCTGTGGCATCCTGGGGCAAACCCAGGACCCCGGTGATGATAGGAGAAGCGAACTGCCCGATGAACCGGATTATCCCCAGTGAGTAGAGAATGTTGGTGATAAACACCCCCAAGAGGACAAAAGGTATTGCTTCTCTCAAGAATCCTCTGATTCGCATTGAGAGCTTCTTAAGAAGTGCTCCCCAATAGGGTATGCGGTAGCGAGGAATCTCCACGAAGATCTCCGGGCTTTCACCTTTGGAAAACCGGTTAAGCAAAAACCCAAGCGCTACCCATACGACCAGAAGAGTCCCAAAGACTAACCCTAACCCTTTGGCCCCGTATCTTCCTATCAGCCCAATCACCATGGCCATCTGCGCCATGCAGGGAACTGCAATCGCCATCAGGGTGGCTGCGATGAACCGCTCCCTTTTAGTCTCCAGCACCCGGGTGGCCATTGCTCCGGGCACGTTGCAGCCCAAGCCCAGCATCATGGGAATGATGGCCAGTCCATGCAGGCCGAATTTGTGCATTACGTTATCCACCAGAACCGCCAGACGGGGAAGATAGCCCGAATCCTCGAGAAAGCTCAAAACCAGATAGAAAGAGAAAACATAAGGGAGAACCATGGCGATGGGCACAAAGAGACCGGTGGTCAAAAGCCCTAACGATTCCACAAAGTTTATCCGGCCGTCCACGAGCTTTCCTATAAGTAGATCGTGAACGAATCCGTCACCAAGGAAATCTGAGACCCACATCATCGATGGTGCCCAGAGTTTCTCAAATATGGGTTCAAATAGGAGTCCGATCAGCCCCTCGCCGATAAACCGGATGATTTGAAAAGCCACCAATAAGGTTATCACAGCCAGGGGCAAACCGGTAACCGGCTTTATGGAGAGATCCTCCAGCCTCTCTAAGAAGGTGTGATGGCGGTTGGTAATCTTTTGCACCTGGCCCACGATCTCTCCCACCTTCTCCCATCTTTTTTCTTCTTCATATTGGAAGGTGTTTGATCTGGCATGGGGAAGTTCTGAGACCAGTTCCCTGATCCCCTCACCCGTTATGGCACAGGTGGGGATAACCGGCACCCCCAGAATATCGCGGAGTTTCTCCACGTCAATGGAGATGCCGGTATGACGGGTCTCATCCCAGAGGTTCAGGGCCACGACAACCGGCTTTCCGTCTTTGAGCAACTGAAGGGTAAGGTTCAGGTTCCTCTCCAAGTTGGTGGCATCCACCACGTCGACGATCACGTCCCCTTCTTTGGCCATCTGAACGGCCACCTCTTCTGCCGGCGAGGTGGGGTCCAGGTCGTAGGTTCCGGGCACGTCAATTATCTCCACCTCCTCATCACCCAACTTCATGTGCCCCCGGGTATACTCCACCGTGGTGCCCGGGTAGTTGGAGGCGATCACGTTGACCCCGGTGAGCCGGGAGAAGATCACGCTTTTGCCCACATTGGGGTTGCCGATTAACAGAATCCTGCGCACCGATTGCTCCTTCACCCAGATTATGCGCCGGATAGCCGCTTATTTCTTATCACGTCTTTCCGCGCAATGAACCATCGACTGGGATGAGATTAATCTTTTCAAGGCTTGAACAGTATCCGATAAAGAGGCTTCAGTCACCTCTTTATCTCCACCAAAATCTTCTTTGCCATCCCGAACCCCACGGCCACCTGAAAACCGTCTATCCTCACCGTGACCGGGCCCCGCATAAACTGAGCGCTCACCTTGGTCACGTTTTTTCCCACTCTCATCCCCAGAGATTCAAGGCGTCGTATCAGACCGTGTCCGCCGCTTATCAATACGATCCGCCCGGATTCTCCCTCTTCCAGTTGAGTCAGATCTATAGTCGTCATCTTCTCCTAATTTCTCTCTCTTCCGAACACGAGAGTACGGCCTTGATTCTTCACTCTTTTACAGCCAGCTCCATCAGACCTGGTCACCTTGCTTCTCGGCCTTCTTGCATCTGTCGCAATACCCGAAGACCTGGAAACGGTGGGAACTATGTTCAAATCCACTCCTCCGGCAGAGTCGGCTCAGTGCTTTTTCAATGGCTTTGTCTGAGAACTCAAGCACCCTGCCACATTTAAGACAGATCATATGCTCGTGATGGGGGTGATCCAACTCCAACTCGTAGTGGCTGTGCCCGTGTCCTAAATCCACCTTTCGGACTATCCCACCCTCCACCAGAAGATCTAAGGTTCGGTAGATGGTGGCCCGGGAGGCTCTTTTTCTTTTCTTCCGCAGATTGTGAGCCAGTTCCTCCGCCTCCAGATGTCCCGGGTGAAGAAAGATCTCCTGCAGAACAGCCTTTCTCTCCTTGGTCAGCTTCAAGTCCTTCGAGTTGAGGTACTCGGCAAAAACTTGAATGGCACGAGTCATGTGCTCCTCCCTAATTGAGACTGAATCTCAATCTCAATTACTACCATTCTATTACGGGACGTGATGAGAAAAGTTTGCCTTCTGAGAGAGATGTCTTCGAAGCTTGTCCCGGCCGATTCTACCGCCTGCCCAACTCAGAGCAAAGCATGCCGGAGAGGATCAGGCCGCCCCCCAAGATTCCGAGCCAGCCCAGGATTTCACTCAACAGAAGATAGGAGAAGACCGCGGCGAAGACCGGTTCCATGGCGTAAATGAGAGCGGCTTTGACCGTGGTGGTGTCCTTCTGCATCCGGTTTTGAAGGAAAAGGGCAAGGGCTGTGGCCAGGATGGCACAGACGAAAATGGCCAAGATCAGCCAGGGATCGTACACCAGCCTGGTGGTTTCCAGTGCCAGGGTAAAAGGGATACTCAGAAGGGCGGTGACCGCTATCTGAATGAAGGTGAGCGCGAGGAAGTCAAACCTCCTGGTATATATCTGCACGAAGATTACCTGCAGCGAGAAGGAGATCGCGCAGAAAAAGGTGAAGAAGTCGCCTATGTTGAACTGCGAACCCCCGGGACGGGTCATGAGACACAAGCCGCCCAAAGCTAAGACAACTCCGATCAAGGAAAATATCCTCACCTTTTCTTTGAGTATCAGATAAGAGAGCGGAGGAATCATAACCACAAAAAGCCCGGTGATGAAGGCCGACTTGGACGCTGACGTGTATTTCAGTCCCAGAGTCTGGAAGGCAAAGCCGAGAAAAAGAAAAACCCCGATTATGGCTCCGGCTTTGACAATGCCCTTAGCTTCAAAGGAGATTCTTCCCCGGAAGACCAGCCAGACCGCCAGGGCGGCCAGCGCGAATCGGAGGAGCACAAAGAGAAACGGGGAGGAGAAGTTCAGCGCGGTCTTGACCAGGGGAAAGGTGGTTCCCCAGATGAAGGTCAAAAGCAGAAGGGACAGTTCAGCTTTTCGGGATGGGCTCAGCACGTTTCAGAGTTCTGCTGGATAGGTTCCAATATCCTCATGATATGGTCAACGATGTTGTCAAGACTGGACCCCCCTCTGTCTGATTGGGTTTTGAATGTCAACCAGCACCTAACTTAAGTTAGGTGCTGGTGTTTAGATCGATTTAGACCTCGATAATCCTATAATCACTCTTCCCCAAACCCATCTTCTCGGCCGCCTTTATCTGAACCCTGGAGTCCTTTTCGTGAAGGGCACCTAGGATGTCTGCGTACCTTTTTCTCTTCAGCTCTGCTGCTTTGGATTGCGGAAGGCCTTGAGCTTTGGCAATCAGATCCAGCGACGCCTGATCGATGGCCACGATATCGTCCGACAGCAAGATCCCCTGGTCCTGCACCACCGGGGTATCGGAGACGGCCATGCAGTCGCACTCCGGCTGGATGTCAAAGAGGAAGTTAATATAAAAGACTCTCCCCTTCTTGAATGTGGAGAGAACCGTCTTGGCTGCTTCGGCCAAGGATACGGAGAATCTCTTAATGGATAGGGGAACGGTCAGGGCCTTCTCCGGGCACACCCGCACGCACCGTCCGCATCTCCAGCACTTCTTTTCATCCACCAAAAAGGACTTTGCCTTAATCGAGATGGCGTCCAGGGGGCAGGTGCGGACGCAGATGCCGCAGAAGGTGCAGAGATCCTCATACCAGGTCATCACCTCATCCATCTGAAAGTGCATCTTTCCCCTTCCGCCCTCCTTCCAGTCGCATCCCCGGGGCACGGCGGTCACGCAGCCCATGGCCAGGTTCTTAATGGCTCCGGCCAGCCCTGAGTCTATGTGCCCTTTCACGTGGGAGAGGACCATCATAGAAGTCGCATCATGAATCGCCGAAGGGATGGAGAGCTCCTTTAAAATCTTGCCGGCCTTCACCTTTACCGAATCCAATCCGAAGATGCCGTCGGCGATTATCACCGGCGCACCCAAGCTCGTGAGGTTGTAACCCCTCCGGTTGGCCGCATCCAGATACTCATAGGCCTTCAACCGTACCGAGTCGGTCACAAAAGGTTTGGTGCCGATCTTCTTTAGCTGATCCACCACCAGCCTGACGAAATTGGGCCTGATGGTATGGTGCGCCCCCGGATTGCCCAGGTGCATCTTGACAGGGACCAGTTCATCTTCGGAGAAGTATTTCTTGAGATCGATCTTTTTCAGCGTGCGCTCCAACCTGCCTTCGACGCTGTCCCTGTAATCGAATGTATCCACCCGCGCATTTATGAAATAGACTCTGCTGGGCATTTCATCACCTCTCAGTGTATGAGGAAGAACTTGCTTCGCTGTTTCTTGAAGGAACGTCTTTCAGTCTCCTGAAGAAGACCAGGTGGGTTGAACAACCGCAGTCGCTTGACCCAAACTTGGGGACTATCACCTCCGCCCCTGGCCCTGCTAATGTCTCTAAAGATAGGGAGCATTCATCTTTTCTTTCATTGGCGAAAGAAAGAACGGCCTTCACCGATGCATGATCCAAAAGATAGTCTATGTGCCAGAAGTGTTTCTTCTCTTTTCGAAGATGCCGCTTTATCCTCCCTCTGAGCCCGTTTTTGGCGCTGCCGGTGTAGATGTAGTAGCCCTTTGGAAATCTGTATCTTCCCCTCTTTCCGATTTGGATATGAACGGATTCAGGCAGACGGATCAAGAGTTGATATATTCCTTTTTGCATCCAGTCAAGAGTGTGTCATCATATCTTAGTCAGAGCCTGCTCCAAGTCTTCAAGTAGATCCTCTTGGTCCTCGATGCCGCAGGAGAGGCGCACCATTCCCGGCGTCACGTCAGCCCTTCTCAGCTCCTTCTCCTCAAAACCAAAATGGGAGGTCAAGACGGGAAGGCTGGCCAAGGATTCCACCCCGCCCAGGCTGGTGGCGTTGATGAAAAGCTTAAGGTTATCGATCACCTTAGTGGCCGACTCAAGCCCTCCTTTCACCTCGAAACAGACCATCCCCCCGAAACCTCTCATCTGGCTTTTCGCCAGATCATGCTGGGCAGAGCTGGCAAGACCCGGATAGAATACCCGGCTGACCTTTTCGTGGGCAGACAGGAATTCGGCTGCCTTCAATGCATTGCTATTCTGCCTGTCTACCCTGACGGCTAAGGTCTTCAAACCGCGCAACAGAAGGAAGGCCCCGAAGGGGTCGATACAACCGCCCATCACCTTCATGGTCTCTCGGGCTCTGTCTAAGACGTTCTTCGATCCCACGATAACCCCTGCCACCAGGTCGCTGTGCCCTCCCAGGTATTTGGTTCCGCTGTGAATCACGAAGTCCGCTCCCAGGGAGAGTGGATTCTGGTTGTACGGGGTGGCGAAGGTATTGTCTATGGCTACCGGCACCTGTCTCTCCCTGGCTATCTTCACGATTCTTCTGATGTCCGCAACTTTGAGATTAGGATTGGTCGGGGTCTCGCAGAAGAAGAGTTTGACCTTTTCACTCAGCAAGCCCTTCGCTTCATCAATTCTTTCCGGATCCACGAAATGAACCTTGATGCCAAGCTTAGCGAGGGCATCCTTGAACAGATGAAAAGTCCCCCCGTAGACCGGCTCGGTGCTGATAATCTCCTCACCCGAGGAGGCCAAAGTCAAAGCGAGCGTCGATACGGCTGCCATCCCCGAGGAGACCACCAAGGCTGCTTCTCCTCCCTCTAAAGCCGCCATCTTCTTCTCCACTGCGGCCACGGTGGGATTTCCGTACCGGGTATAAAGATATTTGGACGGGTCCCCTTTCTGATACTCTATCACCTCCGCCGTATTCCTGAAGGCAAATGTGGAGGTCTGATAAATCGGCGTTGTCACCGCTCCGGGTGGTGAAAACTCTTCCTCCCCGGCATGAATGGCCAGCGTGGCTAATTTGTGCTTTCTTTCCATATCTTACCTCTCTTTGGGAGTATGGTGTCTATCTCATTCCGCAAGCAGCGAGCGCAGGCGCTCCTCCAGTTGTTCCAATTCGAAGGAGCCGTCGAACCTCTCTCGAATCTTGCCTTTTCTATCGATAAGCAGCGTGGTCGGCACTCCTTTGAAATCCTTCCCTGAGGAGCCACTGGACAGAATGGCAAAAGTCTCCTGGTCGCCTCTAAGGATGGTATAGGTGATGTTGTTTTTCTTCACGAACGGTCTTACGACATCCAGGCTGTCCTTGTCTAAGGCGATGCCGATTACGTGCACACCGCTATCGTGATATCGTGAATAAAGATCATTCAGCTTGGCGGCCTCCTCCAGGCAGGGAGGACACCAGGTGGCCCAGAAGTTCAGCACCACAACCTCCCCGCTGAAATCCTTCAGGCTATGAGTCTTTCCCTTTAGATCGGGAAGGCTGAAGTCAAATTCGTTATTCGGATTGCCGTCGTGCGGATTACCCCCGCAATGCATCAGCGTCAGCAGAAGGAATAATGAGATAAGAAACCGTGGGATTTTCATTCCTTGACTCAATTCCGATTCGTCGATTTGAGGTTAAGCCAGCAAAAGCCGCCGCAAACTCCCCCTAATGAATATCCTTTTGACCAATCAGGCAAGGGAAAAATCCTTTTTCTCGGGAAAAGTAGGCTAGTTGTATATGGGCGAGAAGACTGCAGATCGAGACAGCTGCGGAAACGAAACGTAATCCTTCTAAGGGTCTTTCAATAGATCAGATCGGGATCAAAGTTGACCAGAACGAATCCGCGATCCTGCAGATAGCTGATGATCCCCTCGATGTGGTCATAGGTCACCTTGGGAAACTCGTGGAAAATCAAGATGGCCGGGTAAGGATGGAGTTGCGGATTCTCTCTTGTATTCCAACCCTCAAGAATCTTTGTTGCCTTCCCCTTGACCTTGGTGGGTGAGGAGGTACGGAAATCAAACACCAACTCGCCGCCGCAGATTCTGGTGCCGATTTTCGCAGCCTCTTTCTCAAATCGCTCACCTTTCTTCAGGTACCTGGCCCGGATCATCCTCTCCGGCTTTCTGCCAAGCGCTTTGTAAATTTCCTCTTCCCACAGAAGAATTATCTGCTCGATTTCCTCCGCCCTAAGCCTCTTGCGCACGCGACGTTCCAGTTCCAGGGCGCGGCAGAACACCAGATGTCCGTTCTCATCCACAAGTCGGGTAAGTTCCGGGAACTGGTGGATTTTGGGGGTTCTCTGGAAAAAGGCCGCTCTGACCGGCTCACCATTATGATAGAAATTCTTCAGCGCCCCTATTATCTTTTCTGTCTTCTCCCGCAGAGGTCCGTCATCGAAGGTCAGCGCGAATTGGGTCTCCAGAACGGTAAGAAAGGCCGAGTCGCGGTAGGTCTTTTTTGACTCAGCGGGGGTGAACTCGGCCAAGATTCGTACGTCGTTGGCAGATTGGCTCCCTCTGATGCCTTCGACCTTAAGCTCACAGGAGAATGGAAGTTTCATCTTGTCTGAAAACCAAGAGGTGTCTAATTCCTGGTACCCAGAACCTTCTTCCTTTCTCCAAATCTTTATGTTCTCCGGAAAGATGAGCCTCCATTTTCCTTTTCCGGGTTCCTCTATGAAAAGTGCCCCGTCCATCAGGTTCGGGTCGTCGGCCACGATCCGGTGACCCTTTTTTTCGTCCGGTTGATAGTCCGCCAGCGGATTCCCTTCTGCGTTTCTGTTTTTCTCGTTGAAATCGGCGTTGACCCTGATCACGGTGCCCCCCTCCTCGGTCTCCTCCGACATTCCGGCGATCACCAGATTCACGGAGAACCCCTGAGTTGTACCCTCGGGATCTGACTCCGGAGAACTCAGATTGGCTTTTGAGTGGAAAAAAGAAGAGAAAACGATCAGGAAAGAGGCAACAGGCAGAAATATCGCCTTATGTCGCCAGGCCAGAGAGATGCTTGATTT
>JBARPX010000058.1:0-4899 GCA_049643405.1 Candidatus Zixiibacteriota bacterium | reverse complement strand
TTCCTCCACATCCCGCCGCCGCCCGGCTGAGTATATTCGTTGTAGCAATACCCGTCCGGATTAACCACCGGAACGAACCACATCTCTCGTTCATCCACCAAATAGGTTGCCAGGGAATCGACGCCGTAGTTGTCCAGAAGATACCACATGAAATATAGAAGCACCTCCAAACCTGCCGGCTCGCGTGCATGAATCAAACTGTTGAAAAAGACCTCCGGCTCGTCCTCGTCCACGCCCGGGTTGTCCGAGATCTTAAAAGCCCAGATGATGCTGTCTTCTAAGCTGTGGCCGATGTCCATCTTATCTGTGGTGATGGTGGGATAGAGCGTATGCATGGAGTCTAAAACCGCCAGGACCTCGCTGTAGGTATGGTATCCGCCCATGTCCTTGGTTACCTCCAGCCTGCTCTGATAGAAAGCCACCAGATCTTCGTGCACTACCTCCACCTGATATCCCATAGAGCGAAGTTCATCAACCTCTTCTTGATCAGTTACGATGTCGAAATATCGCCCGTATTCCACGTCGATCACGTCCAGGTGTAGCCTGATGACGTCCTTCATCTGCGCCTTGTGAGCCAGATGAATTCTCGCCTGCATGACCTGTTGTGCCGATAAGGCCGGGAGGGTAAGGACAGAGAAGAGCAGAATCAACGCTGTGAACAGAATTCTCAAGGTCTTCATTTCAACCTCCGTGCGGCATTATTCGATTATTCCCAGCCAGTGAACAACTAAGGCTTTAAGACTAAAATGACCTGGTAAGTTTCCCCGGAAGCAGCGTCACTTCAAATGAAGCGCTTAGCTAAAGTGAAGCATTAACTCTTCCAGAGTAGAATATAATTCATTTTGCAAATTTGTCAATCAAAAGCTGTGTTGAAAATTCGACCAGAAATCACCGTTGTGGATCTCTCACCAAACCCGCTTTCCATGGAGGCGCCGGCAAAGGGGACGCTAACCTGACCTGCAGAAAAGGGGGTCATCTTCTCTTTAGGCCGACCTACTTCCCATGTGGAATGAGACTTAAACTTCCCTTTTGTCGGAAGAGCCAGATGGCTGGCCAGCCCCTTCCGAAGGCGGGAGGACTCTTCGTCTGACAGGCAATTGGAACGCCTTCATGGCACATTCAGCCAAACACACTCAGGCGAGATGAAAGCGCGGGTTACCTCCAATCACTTCTCCGAACTTCTAATTCTTTCCTTCTTTCTTAGCCCCTGAGGCTTTCTCTGTCTCGCTCTCTTTTTGCTTCTCGGTCGGAGGGGGCAGAGGAATTCCGCCCCTTATCAAGGCCTTAGAGTTGTCAAACGCCGGGTACACGCTCTTCACCTCCGGGGTGACGAGCTTCAGCACGTTCATGGGGTGGAACCAGGTGGTGTCCATATAGAAATCCTGGAACTTGGCACCCTTAGGGATGGTGAAGTATATTTTCGCCACCTCTCCGTCTCCCTTCTTCATGGGAGGTTTCTGCCCGGACATGTCGGCGATCAGTCCAATCAGCACCGCCTGCCGGACGGTGTCGATCAGTTCGGTCTTCATGTCGAAGAACATGGTTCGGGTATCCCAGAATTTTATGGAGTCACATTTAATTGGGCTTTTCCCGTCGCCGTACCGAAAGGGAAGCGTCATCGCCGCCAGTCCTTCATCATTGAAGACAGATACCGATGCCATCACCTGGTTGCTCTTTTCCTCCTGGAACACGATGATCCGGCAAGTGTCGGGCTTACCGAAGGAATCCTTCTGGGCAAAAGATGAGGACGAATAAAAGATCACATAGAGCAGGCTGGCGAACACTGCCAAAGTCGCACCGATCAAAGGGTGTTTAAACCTCATTAGTTCCTCCATTCTTGAGCGGTTTAAACCGCTCATTTGATTCTTTAGTTGAACGATTCCGCATTCCGTTAGATCATATCCTCGCGCATGGCGCAGAACTGGCCACACATGGTGCATTTCTTGTGGTCCGATTCGATCGCTCCCCTTTTTCTCTTTGCCCTTTTGGGATCGAGGCTCAAGGCCATCATCCGCTCCCAGTCAAAATTCTTCCTCGCCTGCGAGATGAGGGCGTCCTGTTTTTCCGCCATCTGCACCCCTTTAGCGATGTCCGCGGCATGTGCGGCGATCTTGGAGGCGATGATACCTTCCCTGACGTCGTCTAAATCGGGCAGGCCCAGATGCTCAGACGGGGTGACGTAGCAGAGGAAATCCGCGCCGGCGGACGCCGCCACCGCACCGCCGATGGCGGAGACGATATGGTCGTATCCGGGAGCGCAATCTATCACCAGGGGACCGAGAACGTAAAAAGGCGCGCCAGAGCAGAGCTTTTTCTCTAAAAGCACGTTGGCCTCTATCTCATGTATGGGGATATGGCCGGGACCCTCCACCATTGCCTGTACTCCTTTTTCCCGTGCTCTCTCTACCAGCTCTCCTAATATCAAAAGCTCCTCCACCTGGGTGCGATCGGTGGAATCGGCTATGCTGCCGGGCCTTAAACCGTCCCCCAGGCTCAGGGTGGCATTGTACTCCTTAGTCATGTCCAGAAGGTCGTCGTAGTACTCATACAGGGGGTTCTCCCTGTTGTTGTGCTTCATCCACCGGTAAAGGAACGATCCTCCCCGGCTCACGATGCCGGTGGCCCTCTTCTTCTCATCAATGATGGGAAGGGCTCTTCTGGTCAGACCACAGTGCACGGTGAGAAAGTCGACCCCGGATTTGAGATGATCCTCAATCACCGAGAAAAGCGATTCCTTGGTCATCTCCAGCAGGGCCTTTCCACCTCGAGCCAGTATGCAGACCGCCTCGTATATGGGTACGGTCCCCACGGGGATTTTCGATTCCTTCAAGACCCTCATGCGCAAATCCCGAACCTCCCCGCCGGTGGAGAGGTCCATTACCGTGTCCGCCCCCAATTCCATGGAGAGCTTGACTTTCTCAAGCTCCAGGTCGTAGTCAATTCTGTCCGGGGAGGTACCCAGGTTCACGTTTATCTTGGTCTTTAATCCCCTGCCCACTCCCACCGGTTTGGACCATTCGTGGACTTTGTTCTTGAGGATCACGATGGAGCCTTCAGCCACCCCTTTCTCTATGAAAGCGGAGGTGAGCCCCTCCTCTTTTGCCACCCTTTGAATATCTTCGTCTACCATCATAGTCACAGTCATTGCCGGTCTGTACTGAAAAGGCCTTGTCACAAGGCCTAATTTTCGAAGGATCCAGAACCTTCCTATCCTCGGGTTCTCAAATCAATTCCTCGACGAAACGCACGCGCGAGCCATTTTGCATTTAGCTTAATATAAGCTATCGGTTTTGTCAAGCAATTATTTACACGTCTCGGCCCTATTGCATTACGGTCGATGGACATCAAGCGTTGGGAAGCCGAGAGTACAACCGAGATTATGGTGTTTTCGGGCTCGATCCGCAAAAGCCGGAAAAAAGGAATAGGGAAAGGCACCGATTTTTCTTGACAAGTGAATTATATAGATTAAATTTATTACGGATAACCTTTTACTTTGTGACACCATCCTAATCCCGGCGGAACGCCAGTGCGCACATCCTCCGGCATTCCGATCTTTGAGCGGCCTTCGCCCCAGGGAGAAGCTGATAATGAAAGGTTACCGAACTCTCATTCTGATTTTAAGTAAAGCTAACAAAGGAAAAGATCCACAAGAATCTTAGGAGGAGGAAGGGATGAAAAAGTATGTATTGCTATCAGTAGTAGGTATGGTTCTGTTGGGCCTGCCCGGTTCTGCTTGGGCTCAATGCCCTGAAGACGGGAACGATCCAGGAGTATGCGACACGCTTTACGTCGAATGCTACGACCCGTTCAACTATACTCCCCCTCCCTGGCAGGTTCGTTTTCCCATACTGATCACCAACGACATACCCGACCCGGCCACAGACTCGGTCGCGGGTATGGTCATACCCTTGACTTTTACCTCGAGCAATCCTGCCGCTTGGGTAGAGATCGAAGCTGCCCATAATAACCTGGAGGTCTATCCCTCCTCCGACTTAGACAAAAGCGTCTTCCGTCACCTGCCCGGCATGGACGATCCGCAGATTCGCAATTGGATGATGGATCTTTCCGAGCCGCAGACGGGCCTGGAGTGGGACACCAGGATACTGGTTATGCATCCGGAGGGTGTTGATTTCACCCTGGTTCCGTCCGGCGCGCAGGATCAGTGGTTCCCAGGTGGCAGCAGAGTGCTCGTCGGGACCATCACCCTCACGGTGAGCGATACCACCACCCTGTGTCTGGACACTTGTTTTTATCAACCCTTGGAGAGACTGAGGTTCGCCAGATCTGATGCGGTAATCTATATCCCCCGCCACAACATGCCTCATTGTGCGACTATCCGAGACCAGGGGTGCCCCGGGCAGCACCCCAACGACAATGGCGACTGTGATTCCCTTAATGTGGAGATTTATCCTTCGGACCGGTATCAGGTTTCATTTCCGGCGCATGCCCGTTTTCCCATGCGCGTGACCAATGACATCCCGAATCCTGTGATCGACTCCATCACCGGGATGATCATTCAGCTTGGCTATAGCTCCAGCAATCCAGCAGCCAATGTCTGGCTGGACCCGGATTACAACAAATGCGGGGCGCACGATTTACATCCTTCCCCCGACCTGAATCGAAGCATATTTCGCCATCTTACCAGCATGGAATCCCCGCAAGAGCGCAACTGGATGATGGATCTCTCTGAGCAAGGAACCGGGCTGGACTGGGATACCAGGATACTGTATTTGGCCGGACAGGGTATGATAATGTGCTCCCTGGTTCCCACCGGAACACAGGATCAGAGATTCTGCGGAGGAAGCCGGGTTCTGGTGGCGACGCTCACCTTTACGCTGGAGGATACCACTACGATCTGCCTGGATACGACACATTTTCCGGTTGGCTACCACGCTTTCG
>JBARPX010000057.1:0-5147 GCA_049643405.1 Candidatus Zixiibacteriota bacterium | reverse complement strand
GGTTTTCCGTCCAGGTACCTTCGTTCATAATCGCCGCGCCTGCGTCCCTATCGCAAATATATTCGATGTGCAAATCACCATCATACATGTTCTGCGCCAGAGAGGGCCAGTGTTCGCTCAGGCAATCCCCAGGCAGACAATCCGGAGTATGCGTACCGGTCAGGTTATAGGTTCTTCCCCAGGTGTTTCCGCCGTCGAAGCTGCCACATCCGAAGAGATCACCGTTCCCCTGATCACCGGCAGCGTTCTGGTCGGACGAGTCGACCTGAGTCCATACGCAGAATAGGTAAATCGAATCGCCGTCGGGGTGATAGACAGGATCCTTAGCGGAGATGCTGGGCTTGCTCAGGTTGATATTGTGAGCGGACGGGTTGGCTCCTTCCTGAATTTTGCTGGCGATCAGGCTTATGCCATTCTGCTTGCACCAGTGATAGAGACGTGCCACACCGGGCTGATAATAGCCGGGCCTGTCGGGATCGAACCCGCAGGTCACATAGACTATGTGCAGGCTGTCCTCATAGTCGTAGCAGGCAGAGAGATCGAACTTGACTCGCTCGCTTCCCGTGCACCCGAAGTTGGTGATATTGTGTATTAGGGGAGGCCAGTTCGTCCCGTCCACCCAGTCGTCTCCGTTGCTCATGGATTCAACATAGCAGAGATCAGAGTGATAGGCTCCGGTTTCGTCACAAGCCGGTCGACCGTAAGCCACTGCCACTCTGTGGGAGACAGGAGAGACGGTCACGGCGGAGCTAACGTCGCCCGAGTAATCAAAACAATCGATGGGAGCAAGAGCACCCGGACCATCCACGTTGCTGGCGATCTTGTAGGTCCTCGGTACCCCGCTCTCGCAGCACTGACAGATGAGGGTATCGCCTGCACTTAGATAGCAGCGCTCGTATGCCACCGCATGCGGACCGTAGCTACTGCGCTCCGTGAGCACTATGTGAATGTAGTCCCTGTCCTCGGTCTCATGATATAAGACCTCGGCTTTGGGCCATATGCCGGGCTCTCCTGAAGGTGCGCCGGTAATATAATCCGGAATGTCCCAGTGCCTGGGGAACGAGTCACCGGACACCCCTTCGTTCATGGTCAGTGCGCTTCCCCAGGTGGTGATCCCCCCATAAAGGAGGCGGTTGTGAACGATGACCGAGGTTCCGTCGTGCAGGTGGGTCTGGTTGCTGTACCCCGCGTTGATGTCCCCCCCGTCTGCGTGAACCTGACCGAGAAAGCCGCCCGCCGGGCCCTTGCGATTGGCATCGACGAAGCGAGGACCGGGGGGATACGGGTGATCGGTGTACATCCAGCTGAAATGCCGATATCCGTTACTCGTCACCGAGATCATCCGGCCCATGGAGCCATTCTGCTGGTATTCATACCAGGTCGTGCCCACCTGGTCGTGCTCCAGCACCGGATCAAGCCCGGCATCGGGGTAGATATCGAAGCAGTCTCCGTTATACCTCATCCCGGCAGTTCGATACTTTGTCACCGCACTTGAAGACGGAATCTGTGACTCATATCCGGGAGCGTCCACCCAAACGTCCTCAGAGATATGCCTGACTTCTACCTTCTGCTTGGCAGTGGCAGAAGAGCTCTCTGCTACAAATAGACCCCAGACCAGAGAGATCGATACAACAATTGAAAGTAGCTTCTTCATGGCTCTTCCTCCTCGCAATGTATTACAACAACTCTTGCTTCGAGGCTTCATCAATACCAGATGCCGGGACAAAGAGGTTCCGAGCCACCTTTATACAGGAAGCTCACCAGGTACACAATATCTCCTATGTTTATGATCCCGTCGCTGTTGGTGTCCGCTCGGCTTATGGGACAGGAAATCGGTCTCCAAACGGGAGAGCCGTATTTGAACAGATAATTGATGCAATCGATGACGTCACCAATATCAACCACACCATCTTCGTTGATATCCCCGCAGATGGCCGGGAACTGCGGACTCTCCCTGGCAACGATGGCGCGGGCAGTGTCTACGAGCGCCTGCATCTGAGCCTGGCCTTCGGGTGCCAGCACCTCTATCAGGGTGAACTGGGCCTCCCGGTCGGCATTGGTCCCAGGATCGATCTTGCTCGCAGTCAAGACAACATTGCGGTCGACGATGGAGTCAGGATCCTGGATAAAGGTGGTCCCACCCACAAGACCTGCGGCAAGCTGGTACAACTCTCCCTCCTCCCAGCCCCAAGGAGACTGCGGATAGAGATAGTAGTTGTTCTTGACGTTGGCCGTGGCATAGGGAGTGGTCGGGCTGCCGGTTCCGCCCTCGGCCAAAGCTATTCCGGCGTGGTAATTGAGATACTCCGGATGCTCGCCGGCTCGGCCAAATCCGGTCACGTAAGCGATCTCGTTGACGTCGTCATATCTTCCATAATTTATGCCATTCTCGTCTCCGAGGTTGGGCTCGGGTCCGCCGGTGCTATCGAATGGAGCGTCAAGGTCCATGGCAAAGCCGATGTAAGTGTCCTCGTAATTGGTGAAGGGCGTCTGATCAGGCCACCAGCCAGGGGGGTCTTGTCGCTTAACCCGGACGTACTTGATCACTATCCGCTGGTACTCTTCGGGTGCTCCCGGTTTGAAAAACTTGATCTGCTTGGCAATCTCCCACCACCACCATTTCTGGTGAGCCGGAGGGTCCAGATTCGTGGCCTCGATATACACGTCCTTGGTATAGACGATCCAGAAATGAGGCTCCCAGTCAGGCTCACACTGCTCCTTGTACAGCCTGTCTTGCGGACCCGCACACATGTCGTTTTGACCCATGTACCGACCGACCAGGGTGTCGCCGCCCGAGGTGGTGGCAACGATGGTGCCACCCTGGAAGAAAACCTCATGGGTGGTGTCCAACGGGACATCCCAGCCAATGTCGTGAATCCACTGCTGGCAGCTGGCATTTACGTACATCCGCAGATAGTCATTCTCCAGTGTATCAACCGTCTCCGGGTCGCGGGGGCACTCGTAGTAATCGGCGGAAACCACGGCGTGAACCCGCAAATAATCGGTGGTTCCCCCGCACAGATCGGTCCAGATGATCACGTTGCCGGCAATAAAGGTGCCGTCGCAGGCTCCGGTCCCGTCCAGTAACGTATTGACGGTAACGGAGTCTTTGGGTGCAAGGGGACTCTGCGGAATGTTCACTTGGATGCAGGGGTGGTCGCTGGTCACGCTATACATGACTGTATGGCTGCAGGCGTTTTGCATCCTAATGACGATGGTTCTACTCTGGTTGGGAAGCACCTTGATGGGAGGATGATACCAGTGCGGCGGTTCTATAATCCTATATTGAATGCCAGGTCGACACGACCACACCTCCCACTCAGGCAAGCGCATGTACATGACCGGGTTTTCCGTCCAGGTGCCTTCGTTCATAATCGCCCCGCCTGCGTCCTTATCGCATATATATTCAATGTGCAAATCACCGTCATACATGTTCTGCGCCAGAGAGGGCCAGTGCTCGCTCACGCAATCGCCAGGCAGACAGCCCGGAGTATGCGTACCGGTCAGGTTATAGATGTTTGCCCAGGTGTTTCCGCCATCGAAGCTGCCTGATCCGAAAAGATCGCCGTTACCCTGATCCCCGGCAGCGTTCTGGTCGGACGAGTCAACCTGAGTCCATACGCAGAAGAGGTAAATCGAATCACCCCCGGGGTGATAGATCGGATCCTTGGCAGAGATGTTCGGTTTGCTCAGGTTGACGTTGTGAGCGGACGGGTTGGCTCCCTCCTGAATCTTGCTGGCGATTAGGCTGAGGCCGGTTTTCTTGCTCCAATGATACAGACGGGCCACTCCAGGCTGATAGGAGCCCGGGTTGGCTGGGTCGAATCCGCAGGTGACGTAGACTATGTGCAGGCTGTCCTCGTAATCATAGCACCCGGAGAGATCATGGAAAGCACGCTCGGTGCCGGTGACGCCAAAGTTGGTGATCTTGTGTATGGTTGGAGGCCAGTCGGTTGCGTCAATCCAACCGTCCCCATTATCCACACATTCGATAAAGGCAACGTCGGATAGATAATCGCAGGTTCCGTAGACGGCCCGCGGCATGTAAGGGATAGCCACCCTCTTGCCCACAATGTCTCTACCGGTCACCACTACTGGAGAGATATCACAGGAACTAAAATCGGCAAAACTGTAAACCTCATCCTGGAAGGCGGCGTTGGCCGGAATGTTGTACACCTCGGGATATACGGTTGGGGTCTGGCACTTGAGATTGTTGCTGTCCGACGGGTCCACATAGCAGCGCAGATAACCAATCCAACCCTCACCACTCGTCGTGTTCCCCTCGTTCTCAATGATGTGAATGTAGTTGAGCGGATCGGGATGGACCGTCGTATCCAGGCAATACAAGACCTCGCACTTGGGCCAGGCTCCAGGCTCACCCGATGAACCGTCAGGCATGGCATCCGGAATATCCCATTTACGGGTGAACTGCGGGTCGACTGCCGCGGCATCCGCTATGCCCAGGTAACACCAGTTGCCTCCTATCCCGGTTCGGTGAAAGATCACCACCGGAGTTCCGTCGTTGAAATGAGTCTGGTTAGAGTAGCCGGAGTTAACCGGGCCAAGCCCCACTTCATAGGGTGTGCCCCATGCGCCGGCCTCAGGTTTGCTCCTGGCATACACCCGGCGCTGAGTCCCCGGATATACGCCGGCACTCCACATCCAGGAGATGTGGCGGTAACCGCCCGTCCCCGCGGAGGTCACCGAGATCATCCGGCCCATGGAGCCGTTCTTCTGGTATTCGTACCAGGTGGTGCCCACCTGGTCGTGTTCCACGGGGGGATCGAGTCCGGCGTCTGGAATGATGTTGAAGCAGTCTCCGTTGTACCTCACGGCAGTTGCCCGGTACTTCGCCGCAGCTTCGGGAAACGGAAGCTGCAGCTCATAGCCGGGAGCGTCCACACGGACGTCCTCAGAGATATGTCTTACCTTCACCTTCTGCTTGGCTGTGGCAGGAAAACTCTCCCCTACAAGGACCACCGCTACAAGACAGATCGATACCACAAATGCGAGTGACTTTTTCATCTCACTTCCTCCTCGCAAAACGTTACAGGAATCTGTGCTACAGGGCTGTGCTAATTACCAGATTCCCGGACATACTGGCGTTGGTCCACCCCTGTATAAGTAGCCCACAAGATAGACTATGT
>JBARPX010000056.1:0-13830 GCA_049643405.1 Candidatus Zixiibacteriota bacterium | reverse complement strand
TCCGCAGCACTTTCTCTCCAGCACATATTTGCCGGAATTCATCTCGATTTTGGTGGGGTATTTGCCGGAAAAGCAGGCGGCACAGAAATTCCGCCCGTTCAGCGAGTGCATGGAGAGCATCCCCGGCAAGGATAGATAACCCAGACTATCAACGTCTAAGTATTCTCTGATCTCTTCCACCGATTTGGACGAGGCGATGAGTTCCTCCTTGGTGGGCATATCTACCCCATAGAAGCAGGGGGAGATTATGGGTGGCGAGCTTGCCCGGAAATGAACTTCCTTTGCCCCGGCATTCCTAAGCATGTGGATGAGCTTTCTGCTGGTGGTTCCCCGGACAATGGAATCATCCACCACCACCACCCTTTGATTCTTCAAAACCCCTCTCACCGGATTGAACTTGATACGCGCATCCAAGTCCCTTATGGTCTGCTCCGGCTCGATGAAGGTCCTTCCGATGTAATGATTGCGAATCAGACCCACCTCATACTTTATCCCGGATTCCTCACAATAGCCCAGCGTGGCCGTATTCGACGAATCGGGAACCGAAATCACAATGTCGGCTGATACTGGTTTTTCTTTCGCCAGCTGTCTGCCCAATCTTCTGCGGATTTTGTCCACGTTTTCGCCGAAGATGATGCTGTCCGGCCGGGCGAAGTAGATGAACTCAAAAATACAGAATGCGCGCTTGACCGGCTTGAAAGGGAAGTAGGATTTAATACCTTCGCGGTTGATTATCACGATCTCACCCGGATCAATGTCCCTTTCGTATTTTGCTCCGATGATATCGAACGCACAGGTCTCCGATGCCACCACCCAGGCTTTTTTGAGTCTGCCCAAAGCCAGTGGGCGGAATCCATGAGGATCTCTGGCGGCCACAATGGAATCACCAGTATTGAAGACCACCGAATACGCTCCCTTAACTTTCGAAAGGGCGTCCTGGATCATCTCCTCCACAGTTGTTTTCTTGGAACGAGCCACCAGATGCAAGATTATCTCGCTGTCACTGGAGGTCTGAAAGATGGAACCATTCCTCTCCATAGAAGTGCGCAGGCTGTAGGAATTGGTTAAGTTTCCATTGTGAGCTAAGGCTAAGTTGCCCTTCTTGTAGGTGATCAAAAGGGGTTGAATGTTAATTGAAGAGGAGGCGCCGGTGGTAGAGTAGCGGTTATGTCCGATGGCTAAGTTTCCTTTCAATCCATTGAGGGTCTCTTTTTGGGAGAAGATCTCATTTACCTCCCCCGGACCTCTATGCTGATAGATTTTCCCATCGTTGGAGGAGACGATTCCCGCCCCCTCCTGGCCCCGGTGCTGCAAAGCATAGAGCCCCAGGTAGGTCAGCTCGGCTGCCTTTCTCGCCCCAAATATGCCAAAGACACCGCATTCTTCGTGAATTAGATTTTTTAGCATGTCACCTCTCCGCAGAACATAAGGTATACGAAAGAAATGCCAATTTACTAAACCAGCATTGTGGTGTCAAGAAATTTCACCCGTAGAAACCGCAAAACTCGATTTGGAGGGCTGATCTGCCTACGACACTACTGAGTACCAACAGAATCGGACGAAGCGGAGGAGCACGAAGTGCTCGAAAACCTCATCCGGGAGAGAATATGAAGATCTGAGGCGGCCGGAAAGGCTTGACTTGGGCGATGCGGAAGATTAGCTTAGGAGACGAAGGGATTAAACAGATGAGAAGAACGGTTCGGAGACAACTGCTTTTTATTTTTGCACTCTTCATCTTCGCTTTCGCCGTCAGATTTATCTATCTGCAACAGATCAAAAGCTCCCCCATGTTTGATACTCTTATCATGGATTCGGAGTATCATGACCAATGGGCGCGCATGATACTGCAAGGGGAGGATTTCAGCGAGGGCGCCTTTTTCCGTGCACCGCTGTATGCTTACTTCTTAGCCTTTGTCTACAAGATATTCGGTGCCGGTCACTTCCAGGTTAGATTGATTCAGTTGCTGTTAGGGGCTGTCAGTTGCGTTTTGGTGTATCTACTGGGCAAGAGGGTTTTCAATAGGAGGATTGCCATAATTGCTGCGCTTTTAGCTTCGCTTAACGGGGTTATGATCTACTTCGACGGTGAACTTCTCATTCCGGTTCTGCTGGTCTTTCTGGACTTACTTCTTCTGCTGGCCCTTTTCTGGGCTAAGGAAAAACCATCTTACGGCAGGTGGCTGGCTTGCGGAACAATCCTGGGCTTGTCGGCCCTGGCCCGGCCCAACATTCTTCTGGTGGGAGCTGCCATTTTCCTTTGGGTTATTTTGCGCTTCGGAGGCAAGGCTGGTGGAAAGTCAAGATCGGCGTTGTACGCTTGCCTTTTCGCTGCGGGGGCAGCTCTGGTCATCTCTCCGGTAACTTTGAGAAACTACGTCAAAGCAGACGATTTAGTGCTCATTGCCTGGCAGGGAGGGATGAATTTCTACATAGGAAACAACTCCCAGTCGGACGGAACCTCGGCCACCATTCCCGGAGCCAGAACCACCTGGTGGGGCTCGTACGGAGACGCGAAGATCATAGCTGAAGAAACGATGGGAAGGAGTCTGAAACCTTCCGAACAATCGCGCTTCTGGTATGTGGAGGGACTCAAGTTTATCGTCAACGAGCCGGTCAATTACCTGAGATTGATGCTGAAGAAGTCCATTCTCTTCTGGAACGGAAACGAGCTGGGGAATAACCGGGATCTCTATTTCTTCACCAGAAGCTCATCGGTGTTGAGACTCCTGCTGTGGAGATTCATCGTATACTTTCCGTTCGGGCTGATCGCTCCCCTGGCACTGGTGGGGATCATCCTGGCCCACCGGGCAAAGAAAGACGTCTTGCTCTTAGAGATTTTTCTCTTCGTTTACATGCTCAGCATAATTCTGTTCTTCGTCAATGCCCGCTACCGGGTTCCCTTGATTCCGGTGTTGATTCTATTCGCGGCCTATGCTATAGACTGGTTCATTTCCCGGATCAGAGAGAGGAAATATCTCCCGGTCGGGAAATACGTTTTCGTGCTTTTGGTTTTTCTGATACCGATCAATCTTAGCATGTCCAAATACCGCACTGCAAATCTGGCGCACGCCCACTACACCATGGGGGTGCTCCACACCAAAAAGGGCGATGGGATCGGGGCAATTAAGGAATTTCAAAAGGCCCTGGAATACAACCCATACCTGCCTGAAGCTTACGTGAATCTTGGGGCTCTATTCGGAGATCAAGGAAGACACCGGCTGGCCCTGGAGTACTTCCAGAAGGCATTGGAGAATGGTGCCGACAGCGCATTTATCCTCTCGAACATGGGCTATGCTTATTTCAGCCTGGGAGTGTTGGACCAAGCCGAGAAAGACTACAAACTTTCGCTCTTGTTGAGGGGTGATCCCGAGGTCCACTACCTCCTGGGGGATTTATATTCTCGTAGAGGCATGCTAAAGGATGCTGCCGGTGAATTCGAGAAAACGATCGAATTAGATCCTCGGCATGTCCTGGCCTTGTATCGACTGGCAGAGATTTATCGACAGATGGGTAGAAAGGAGGAGGCCATAATCCGCTTGGAGAAATTCGTCAGATCAGGAAAAGGAAATCCGGTTGAGAGGGACATGATTGAAAGACTTCTAAAAGAGCTGAAGGGGGAATAGAATCTTCGACCGGTAGCGATTGCGACTTCGAAGCTGGTTGAATTGATTCTTTCGAACTGTATGTTGGTAGCAGATAAGAAAATAGCCCCAGGATGGAATTCCTGGGGCTATCCTGTTGAGAGTCAGCTCTCTTATTTGACTCCGATGTAGTAGTTGAGTCCGGCATACAGGTTGATGTAGTTGGTATTCTCCCCCTCGGTGAAGATCATGTGGTACCTTGTGCCCACGTCCAGAGCCAGGTTCTCCTGGAAGAAATGCTCAATTCCCCCGCCCAAGTTTATTCCGGGCTTGCTGACGTCCTCGTTGAAGTATATGCCGGTACCGAACGCAAAGTAGGGACAGGTGTTCTTTGCCGGGCTGAGGATGAAGACGGCGTTGCCCAGAACGCTGGTCCAATCGTAGGTCCCACTCGCGCTTCCGCTGTAGTCTCCGAAAGTACCTGAGACGTTCATATCTCCAGCCTGATAGTCGACACACGCCATCAAAGCGAAATTCGGGGTTACGCCGTATTTCACATCTGCCCAGAAACTATAGGTGACCTTGTTTTCGTATTTGAATCCCCAGTTAGACGTTCCCCACTTTTCAGTCCACTCCAATTCCTTGAAAGCATCTCCAAATCCAAAGGAGTAACCGAGGTGTCCGCCGACGGCAAAGGTACCGGTTCGGTCTATTGCGGAGGCGGAGGTGAACATGCCCAGGATAAATATCAAACTGATTAAGATTGTCAGCTTTTTCATTTTTAGTTTCCCCCTCTTCTTAAGGTTCACTACTAGGATTGACTGAGACTGAAAACGCACGAATGCAACTTGATTCATCACCCCCTTTGGTTTTCGGTCGTTTTGGTTTCCGGGCAAGTACCCGCGGTATTCTTTTCCCTGAAGAGACGCGCTGTTCCTTAATTAAGCTTCGCTTGCTACAAAGTCACCCTGAGAAAAAAGACAATTTAGTGGGATGAGGACTCACCAGAAGCGTTTCATCCCGTTCAGCATTGTCTTAATATCGACTCCAAACGAGTCAACTTTAGCCTGAGTTCTTTCCGGATTGTGGTGCAGATGATGGAGGTAATCCTAAGGGGTTTCTGGACGTGGTTAATTCGTGGACGATTTTAGAACCTGCTTGGTGCCGCAAGGTTCAAGTTTTCCCGTGCTTGAACGTGTTCGAAGACAGGTGGGGGTGTGAACACCATATCAAGTGGGGAAACGGAAGTGGGAGTGCTGAGGCTCCGGTTGAAAACCAAGATTCGGGCTCGAATTCCAGTCTTTGCCTTTTAATTGGCTGTTCAATATTGAGTTACGGCTATGGGCGGGGACAGCTTTGACGAACACCACGGGGAAATCAGAAAATTGGAGAATGACAATCTCTCAGTGTGGAATGTGTTTCTCAGTATACCGCTAGATAGGCGGAAATTTCTGAGCAACAGCTAAATAGCCGCCATACGTCTTATCACGTTGTCCATCCCTCAGCACCCTCCTTATCTTTGGCTTCAAGAAGGCACCTAGGACGCATGTTTGGACGCTTTCTGGGATTGCATACTGTAGCCTTAAGAGGCCAGTTTTCTTCTGTATAGCGTGCGGTTTGAGCCTTGATCCTAATAGTTTATACAAATATCCGGTTGTATGATTGGAAATGGACTCCCATATGCGCACGGCTAATTCTGGAAAATAGTGTCCTTCCTGAACAATGTCCAAGCCGACATCTTTCAACCGTGCCTCAGCTTTATGATGATTCCAGTAATGGTAGTGATCAAGCCTCGCGTCTATCATCAGCGAATACTCTTCCAAATTCCCGCCTGAAAACCTCTTGGCCCAGAACCTGCTCGTCTTCATCAGCCTATCAAAGCCGGTACTCGGCACCGTGAAAATGAATTTTCCGTTCGGCTTTAGTACGCGACTAACTTCCGCTAACACGTCATCAACATCGGGTATATGCTCAATTACGGAATTTGCAAAACAGAGGTCGAAACTGTTACTTCCTTCTGGGATAGCATTTGCTGAACAGGTATGCACCTTTTCGTAAAGTCCGCTCTTTCTCGCAATAGCACAATCTTCGACATCTGGATCAATCCCCGTTAGTCTAAGCTCTTCCTTCTTATTCCAGGAACGCTCTGCATGTGAAAATATCGTGCTGCTTACTTTACCATCGCCGCATCCGAGATCCAGAATTCTGCCCCTCATACGCGTCTTCTGGACCAATGCTTCTATCTCGAAGAGGCGCCAGAATAAGGTGGCTGGTTGAAAGATATTACCAAAAGCCAACTTCCTCAAAATATCACACAACGTATTATATGGAAGCATATTAGTTTCAGCCTGTTTTATTTATGCGAAATATGCTAAGATAATACTTGGGCTTTGTCCATGATCTCATGCTGCATGCGGAGTACCTGCAACCCATCCTCACTGCTTATCTCGGCGGGAATGGCTCCGGTTTTCACGGCCTTAAGAAAGCGTGCAAAAACCTCTTCGTTGCCGTAAAGCAGGTTCTTGGTGATCAGCCGCATCCCTGAGACAAACACACCCCAAAAATGAGAAGAGGCGGCTGCAAAAGAGGTGCGTAGGATGTCGGTCGCCTGGTGCGAACGATCACATGGAATTACCACCAGGACGTCGCGAAACACGTCCACTGCAGCTATTTTTCGGGCACCCATGACGCACAGTTGCCATTCAGAGATGGGACTCTCGAAATTCATATAAAGAAAGATAGGCAGATTTTGGTCATCTGTATAATGGGCGGTAATCAGGGCTGGGGTAGACTTGCCGTCTGAAGAAGGGTGCGTTACAGCAGAGAGGAGCCGAATCCCTTTGGCCAAACTCTTCAAAAGGTAAAGCAGGTGTGGGGATTCGTCATAGAAAAGACCATACGGCAATGTGTCATACCAAGAGGGGAGGCGACGCTGCGGACTGCTGAGTTGAATGGCAGCGATTCCTCTAATCTCGCCCATGTCTCCCTGTGCAATCATCCGCTTTAATGCGAGGAAGGAGGAGGTAAACTGGAAATTGTGAACGATGGAGAGCGTTAAACGTGTCTGACGCGCTATCCTGCAAAGGTCTTGGCCTTGCTCCACGGTCAGCGCCATTGGCTTTTCAAGAATAACATGCTTGCCCGAATTAAGGGCCTCTTTGGTCAGCTGGTAGTGCATCATAGGCGAGACCCCGATAGAGAGCGCCTGGACTTCCTCCATCCACTCCACCTCAGAAAGCGATTGCGCACCGGCCTGGTATTTCAAGCGATACCTTCTCTGCAGTTTATCCGCCCTTTGGGGGTCAGCGTCCACGACTCCCACCAGGTCACAGAGGTCGCTTTTCAGCAAGGACGGGACATGCCTGTTGGAAACCACCCATCCGGCACCAACCACGGCTACCTTCAGTTTATCCCTTGAACGTAGCATTGTGTTTCCTTCTTTATCAGTGAATGTTGGCTTCTGTCCACCAGCGAGGCATACAGATCAAGATGTTTTTGCACGTTACTGTCCCAAGCAAATTTCTTCTCCACCAATTTGCGCGCAGATTGGCCTGCACGTTCCAGCTTCTGTTTTGACTCCAGAATCTCAGAAAGACCCTCTCTCACGCCTTCAACCGTGGGCGAAACCAACTTGGCACAGGAGGAGTCTACGTAATCCTTGTAACTGGGATCATCGGATAAAATCACAGGGATCCCGCAGGCCATAGCCTCCTGAGCAATCAGCGGAAAACCCTCACCGATTGAGGGAAGCACCAGCACGTCACTGGCTCGCAAGATATCGGGGATCTTTTCCCTTGGCTGTGCCGGCCAAATGGTAATGTGAGGGGCCGGCACGTGTTCCGGGCACGGTATGCTCCCGTTCCCCACCACCACCACGTGGATGCCCATGTCCGGTCTTACCGCCTGGACCACCAGTTGTGGTCCCTTCCGTGGTACCAGGCGCCCCACGAAAGTGGCAATGTTCTTTCCTATGGGAAGTCCCAGCCGGTTCCTAATGGACATCTTCCCCTCCTCAGAGACAGGGCTGAAGAGAGAGGTATCAACCCCGTTGGGTATCCAGTGGATATTGCTGTCGGAACCCAGTACCCGACGGATGTAGTCACGAACGGCAGAATTCAATACCACAATCGCATCCGAGTTTCTGACATTGCGGTGGCCAACAAAACGATGCGCGCTCCACTCCACGAGCTTGATACCTCGATTCATCATTTTCTTCACCGACCCAATCCCGTCGCCCCCGGGAGGTCTGGCCTGATCGATTACATGGGAAGTCAACACCACTGGACGGCCTCGGTTGCATGCCTCCCGGATAGCCAGCGAGGTTGCTTGGTAGAGCATGCCATGGACGTGGACGATTTGCGAGCGGTCCACCTGGTTGCAGATGGTCCTTTTGAGCTCTCTAGTGAAAATGGGATAGGGGACGCCTCGAGATTCAAAGGGATTCAGCGCCTTAGCCCGCAGGAGCGTATAACCCTCGTGGTCTTCCACAGGCGCCTCGTGGGCGAAACGGGAGGAAATCCAGGTCACCTCATGACCCTTGCGCACAAATCGCCTCGCCTGCTCCCAGACGACAAACTCGATCCCTCCCCGGTGGGGAGGTGCGTAGGCAGAGACTATCAGTATTTTCATAGATCAAAATCTCACAGGGAAAATACAAAGCTGGAATTTCTGCGCCTTGGTGGCATCTGGCCATCCATCAACCGTGAGTCACGCCGGCACTATCTTAATGATTCCGCTCGTACTCATGAGAAACGCACGACTCTGACGTTGCTACGGAACTCCCGGGGTAATGCCAGACCGTATGGTTATTCTTTCTTTTCAACCCAAGAATACTCACAAAAAAACTGGAGAAGATTATCTGTACGCCAAGCATCAATGACGTTACCGCCGGAATGATCAGACGCAGGCTATCAGGATAGGAAAGCTCTCCAAAACCTAGTTCGGCCCAATAGACCACAGCACCTAGAAGCAGACCCAAACCGGAGACCGCTAGAATGAGCCCGATCAAAATGCCCACCTCAAGGGTGACAATAGAAAAAAGGCGATTCAGCCTCGGATCTTCCGGAAGCAATCCCTCGGATATGGCAAATATCTTGGTGAACATGGCGAATGAGATCAACTGAAAGCTCAGAATAATAGCCATAGCGGAAACTAAAAGAGTATTGGTATCAAAGAATGCCATCCCAAGTCTTAGAGGACCCTGCAGCAACAGGGCAAAGAAGAACGCTCCCACCAGAAAGCCTATGATCCCTGGAAAAAGGAAAAGCCACCTGGGACTGTACATCAGCATGAATCGAAGGTGCCGCCAGCCATCACGCCAACTCCTCAGGTGAGGGGGGCGTGAGCGTCCGTCCTCGTGCAAGGTTATTGGCATCTGAGTGACTCGCATTTTCCTCAACGTAGCCTTTATCACCATTTCGGATGCAAACTCCATTCCCGTAGTCCGCATGTCCAGCTTCTGATAAGCATCTTTGCGGAATGCACGCAGTCCGCAATGAAAGTCAGAAATCGGACTGCGGAAGAAGAGTCGACCTATTCCGGTCAACACGGGATTGCCAATCCACCTGTGTTTCCAGGGCATGGCGCCAGGTACCACGGTGCCGCCGCCTGAAGGTAGACGACAGCCCATCACCAAATCATGGCCCTCTCGCAGTTTCTCGATAAATGGGAAGATATGGGAAAAATCGTAACTATCATCGGCATCTCCCATAATCACGTACCGCCCTTGGGCTGCCTCGATACCTCCCGCGAGTGCGGCTCCATATCCTTTTGCTTCCACCGGGACTAAGCGAGCACCGCTTGCCTGTGCAATCTCCCTCGATCCATCAGTGCTTCCGTTGTCGGCCACTATGATCTCTGCTCTAAGATCATGTCGTCGGATGGACTGCTGAGCCTTTCTGATGCACCCTTGGAGGGTCTCTGCCTCATTCAGACACGGCATCACTATTGATACTTCCAGCTCAGATACTTTCTTCTCTGTTGTAGCTATAATCCCGAGCCGGTCGTAAGCAGGCATTACGCTTGAGGTCCCAACTCCCTGGGGTTCTGGGTCGCGAGATTTGACAATCCGCTCTGCTGCGCGAGTTCTGTACCTTAAGCTTCGCATTCTTCAATGTCCCCTAATCTCTTCCAATTGAGTTAACAGGCGAATATTCTGCGGATGCAATTTTAGAGCCTTTTCCCATTCCTTGATCGCCAGAAGCAGATAATTATAACCTCTTTTTTGGTCGTACTGATCAGCGTATACTGCGCCCAAGAGTTCGTGAACAAACGAGTTGGTCGGATCAGACCTCGAAGCTCTCTCCAAGTACGAAGCGGCCTTCTCGTAATCCTGTCTGTCATAGTAGATCTCCGCTAAGGTCAGATATCCACTGAGACTCTGGGGATGCCATGAAACAAATTGATCAAGCATTGCTATGGCTGAGTCGACTTGATCCTCTTGGATGAGCAATTTTGCTTTCTCAAAATCCGATAATCTGTAATTCTTGGTTCTCGGATTTCCGCTCGATTCCGCCACCCTTAGAATCTGCACCGGGAAGTTTCTCAAATGATAGTTGGTAACAGGCTTGGCATTTCTCATGACCTCTGGATAATCTGTGAAAGCTTGGTTTCTCTGTCCACCTTCCGCCTCCAGGGCCACATGTGTTATGGGGTGCTTCAGGAAGAAATCGGGATCGTCATCACCGGCATGGAACATGCGCAGAACCAACTTCAAGTCGTTTTCCATGACGAGCGCTTGGGAGTAGGGTCCAGAGATCACGGCCCCTTCACCCAATATCTGGCCTAAATCCTTAGATGAGTTGAGAAGAGAATGCTGCATGTTTCCGGCAGAGTGCCAAAACTGCACACCATTGATTATGACAACCAGTAAGATCGCTTCTGCCACGATCACCCTCTTGCGCGCTTTCATACGCAAGTTGGGTTTCCATCTTTTCGCTTCGTGAAAAACGTAAATCAGGGGAAAAGAGAGCAAAAGCGAGAGAACTATAATTGAATTCAGCCCGACGGTCATTCCCAGCATCTTCGGAAAAAAGGATATGGTATGAAACATGAGAAATGAAGCTGCGGGAATGGAGAATATCCAAAACCACACACTTCTCTTGGGCTTCTTTTTGATCTCAGAGGGATTCAAGAAGTCGACAAGACAGAAGGCCGCCAAGGCACACATCGGAGGGATCAGAAGCACCTGATACCTCAAGGGGCGATAATTCCAGGGCATTAAGGCAAAAAGGCCCACCACAAACCACAATGCGAAAAATAGCTCCAGCCTTGAGCATGTTCTGAGGATTTCGAGAATTCTCCTGATTTTGAAGATTCTGAAAAAGAGTCCTAATAGAAAAAGCATGGACAAGATGAAAAGAAAAGGCATCCGGTAGAAAAGATCTGTGCCGAGTGAATATTCTTTACTGGCGAAAACTTGGGTTACCCCGCCAAAGGAGAATAGTGAATAAAAGAAATCGGAGATTGACTCAAAACCCCTGGGGGAACCGTACAATCCCACCGACATCCCAGAGACGAAGTGAGACACGCTCTCAGAAAAGGGAGAGTAAATCAGAAAAACCCAGAGTAATGCCACCGAGGAAAGCCCAGCCCCAAAAGACAGGAGGCGGGAAAACTTAATCTTGGCGTGATTCCCTGGAGACCCCTCCAAGGCGCTGAGAATTAACACGCCCAGACATACGGGGAGCATGAACATTGCCAACATTTTACCGAAGAAGATGGAAACTGCAAAGCAGGCACCGGAAGGAATAAAGAGCCAAACCCTTTTCGAACCCAAGACAAAAAAGTATATCCCCAGAGCGATGAAGAAGATTACCGAGACTTCGGCAAAAGTGCTCCGGCTGTACATCACCAGAATGTAGTTGATGCCCAAAAAAAAGGTCGCCAAAAGGGCGGTCTTCTCGTCTTTCCCTTTCTTAATCGCCAGATAGAAGAAGATTAGAGTCAGGAGACTCAGACTGGCGGCCACAAAGTTGGCTTGCCAGCGGCCTACCCCCAGGAGCTTGAAAAACAAATAAGAGATCAGGGTCAAGGCGGAATTCAAAGCCAAAACAAGATTACGTCCAAAGAGGTCCCACTCGCCCCACAATGCTTTGCTTCTGGCAAAGGAGGTGTACTGGTCAGGGTCGGTGTTGACGTCCTGGCTCCACGATAGACTCAGCGGGAGATCCGCGGATAAGCAGAAACATCCGAGAAAAGCTGCCAAGCCGATTATGAAGACAAATAGAAGAACGTTGGCAGCAGAGGAGTTTATGAAGCGTATTCCGAGAAACTTCTCCTTTTGGGGCTTGGGGGACGGTATCATGTCATATTACCTGGATCTCAATGATTCTTCGGCACAGGGTCTGCAGCGCTGTCGTTTCAGTTTCATTGCTTTTATCGACAGGCTGCGCATCCCGCTTAAGCGACATTTTTGGCGATTTTCTTTGCTCTAGGCCGTTTCTCCGCCGTGGGTCCTATGAATGGGCCGTCGGAGAGTATTTGAAGGATTATACAGATATTATGAGATTGAAGCTCAGAGGGCGTCAATACCAGTCAATTGAACGATCCCAGGTGGAAATATGGCGGTTCGTGCTTCGGATTGCTACGCAGGAAAAGAATATCTGAGGAAACGTGATTAGAAGAGAATATCCGATTAAGGCAGGTGGAAAGCGGTAGTCGGGAAGACGGTGGAGTGTTGAAAAGGCAAGGCGGGCATACTTCGCCCGCCTGATCCCGAGTACGTTTAGCGGCCCGTCGGTGGATAAGAGAGTTAACTGAGGCTCTTACTTCTTCTCTTCTTCTTCCTTTTTGGCTTTCTTGGCATTCTGGATTTTTTCGATTATGCCGGGAACCGCCTCAAACAGACCTTCCAGCTTGCCCGGTTTTGCCCCGTGTATCGTGACCTCATCTCCTTTGATCACGATGAAGGCGGCCGGCTCGACCTTCAACCCGCCGCCACCGCCGCCACCAGAGCCTCCTTGCTTCTCCTTCATCTCGCCTTCACCGCCGCCTGCTCCGAATCCTACCATTATCCTGCAGACCGGAATGATGGTGTTGCTGCCGACATTGATGGGATCGCCCAGAATAGTCTCCGTTCGGGTAATTGACTTGATCTCGTCCATCAAGGTCTTGATAATTGCCTCGGCTGTGCTTGCCATCTTTAATTTCACCTCCTTTTAAGTTCAATTAGAACTTTCACTATTTGTATTTTCGGCAGGGCCAGAAACATCTTTGATGCAGGAGCAATGACGTTTACCGGCCTAACACTGAAGGCCGTCTCCGCATTCCCTCGCGGGAGTTGATTGATGAAATCCGGTTGAACCTGGATTTGGGCACCGGGGAAGAAATGACACGCAGAATATTTCGCGGCACAGAGTTGCCCGTACAGAATGCCGGTCAGCGCCGGATCAGGCGTAGCCACATCTAACTCGAGGCAAAGCTTATCCCACCGGATGGTTCTGAGGATCTCTACGACAAAGCGAAATGCTACCCGAATGACTCGCAGGACCAACTCCTTCCTCGACCACACATCGAGCAGACCCAGCTTGGATTTTTTCTTTTTGCCTTTTGCAACTTTTCCCATTGCCTTTGGCCTCTTCTTTTTCGTCTTCTTAACCTCCTCTTCTGCCCTTTTGAATCTCCTTGCGATGATTGTCTGATTAAACAGATTTAGTTTAAAGGCCTTCTCTTGCAGGTTTCCCTCCAGATCGATTACCAGCCACCTCAGAGCCACCGCTCTCTTGCGATCATTAAAGCTCAATCGCAGGCGGATGGGGGCAACAAGACAAATCAGAGCCAGAATGGCAACAATACCCACTGCAACTGCGAAAAAGGTGCCCATAAGATTCGATGCTGTGTTGCTTCAGACGAAATCGTGACTCGAGCCCATCCGTCAGACTAAGACAGAAGCTACCCTCTCATTATGATACGGAAGACCGGGGTGCTGGTTCGCTATTTCTTCCGGAGAGCTATATAGGTACAGATTCCGATACCGCCGAACAACACCAGGAACGTAATGATCATCATGACAATCGCGGAGAAGGGCATTAGTCTCTCCTTTTTAGTATCATAAGAATGATTCCCAATACTGGCAGGAGCAGGACCATCATCCAGCCACCCAAGAACTCAGCCAGCCTGGGGTAGCCCTCGTACGAGCTTCCTATCCTTTCCAGAAGCTCGGCAAGAAACAGGCCCCCCAGCACCACCGGTACGAAAAATCTGATGAGGATGTCCCACCACACTCCGATCCTGAATTCCGAGATTCCGT
>JBARPX010000055.1:0-2642 GCA_049643405.1 Candidatus Zixiibacteriota bacterium | reverse complement strand
GGTTTTCCGTCCAGGTACCTTCGTTCATAATCGCCGCGCCTGCGTCCCTATCGCAAATATATTCGATGTGCAAATCACCATCATACATGTTCTGCGCCAGAGAGGGCCAGTGTTCGCTCAGGCAATCGCCAGGCAGACAGCCCGAAGTATGCGTACCGGTCAGGTTATAGATGTTTGCCCAGGTGTTTCCGCCATCGAAGCTGCCTGATCCAAAAAGATCGCCGTTACCCTGACCCCCGGCAGCGTTCTGGTCGGACGAGTCAACCTGAGTCCAAACGCAGAAGAGGTAAATCGAATCACCGCCTGGGTGATAGACAGGGTCCTTGGCCGAGATGCTCGGCTTGGCTATGTTGACGTTGTGTGAGCCGGGATTGGCACCTTCCTGAATCTTGCTGGCGATTATGCTGATGCCTGTCTTCTTACTCCAGTGGTACAGAAGGGCCATCCCAGGCTGATAGAATCCGGGGTTGGCCGGATCGAAGCCGCAGGTGACATACACTACGTGCAGGCTGTCTTCGTAATCATAACACGCGGACAGGTCGTGAGAAGCCCGTTCGAACCCAGTCGTGCCGAAGTTTGTGATCTTGTGGACGGTAGGAGGCCAATTGGTTCCGTCGATCCAGCCGTCCCCATTGTCGATACACTCAATGTAGGCAGCATCGCCCAGATAGTCACAGTCACCGGTCACAGCCGGCGGCATGTAGGGAATCGCCACTCTCCTGCCGACAAGGCCTCTACCGGTGACAACTATCGCAGAGATGTCGCACTCGAAGTCCCAACCGTAGACTTCATCCTGAAAGGCGGTGTTGGCCGGGATGTTATACACCTCCGGATAGGTGGTGGGGGTTTGGCACTTGAGATTATTGCTGTCCGACGGGTCCACGTAGCAGCGCAGATAGCCGATCCACTGCAACGCCCCGGCATCCACGTTCCCCTCGTTCTCGATGATGTGGAAGTAGTTGAGCGGATCGGGATGGACCGTCGTATCCAGGCAATACAAGACCTCGCACTTGGGCCAGGCTCCTACCTCACCGGAAGGAGCTTCCGGCATGTCGTCCGGAAGATCCCACTTACGGGTGTAAACCGGGTCGGCTGCTGGGCCGTCCGCTATGCTTAGGTAAGACCAGTTACCCCCTATCCCGGTCCGGTGAAAGATTACCACCGGGGTTCCGTCGTTCAGATGCGCTTGATTACTGTACCCCGAGTTGACGGCACCGAGACCCACCTCGTAGGGAGTACCCCAGGCGCCGGCATCAGGCTTGGTCCGGGCATACACCCGGCGTTGTGTTCCCGGATACACACCGGCTGTCCACATCCAGGAGACGTGGCGGTAACCGCCCGTGCCCGCGGAGGTCACCGAGATCATCCGGCCCATGGAGCCATTCTGCTGGTATTCATACCAAGTAGTGCCCACCTGGTCGTGTTCCACGGGGGGATCGAGTCCGGCGTCTGGAATGATGTTGAAGCAGTCCCCGTTGTACCTCACGGCAGTTGCCCGGTACTTCCCCGCAGTTTCGGGAAACGGAAGCTGCAGCTCATAGCCGGGAGCGTCCACCCGGACGTCCTCAGAGATGTGCCTGACCTTAACCTTCTGCTTGACAGCAGCAGGAAAGCTCTCTGCTACAAATAGACCCCAGACCAGAGAGATCGATACAACAATTGAAAGTAGCTTCTTCATGCCTCTTCCTCCTCGCAATGTATTACAACAACCCTTGCTTTAAGGCTTCATCAATACCAAATGCCCGGACAACTCGGCTCGGCGGCAGCTTTATACAGGAAGCCGACCAAGTACACAACGTCTCCGATGTCTATTACACCGCTTGAGTTAATGTCTGCGCGGTTCGAAGGGCACTTGGGCGGCGTGCCGTCTCTAAACAGGTAGCTGATCAGGCAGACCACGTCGCCAACGTCTACGATGAAGTCTCCATTGCAGTCGCCGCAGATTGCAGGCAAACCTGCCTGTTCCCTCTCTCTGGCAACGATGGCGCGCGCAGTGTCCACCAACGCCTGCATCTGGGCCTCTCCCTCGGGGGCTAGAACCTCTATAAGGGTGAACTCCGCCTCCTGGTCGGGATTGGTTCCAGCATCAATCTTGCTTGCAGTCAAGACAACCGTGCGGTCGACGATGGAGTCAGGATCCTGGATGAAGGTGGTCCCGCCCACCAGACCAGCAGCAAGCTGGTACAATTCTCCCTCCTCCCAGCCCCAAGGAGACTGTGGATAAAGATAGTAATTGTTCTTGACGTTGGCCGTGGCATAGGGAGTTGTCGGGCTGCCGGTTCCGCCCTCGGCCAAAGCTATTCCCGCGTAGTAATCGTTATACTCCGGATGCTCGCCGGCTCGGCCGAACCCGGTCACGTAGGCGATCTCGTTGACGTCGTCATATCTTCCATAGTTTAGGCCATTCTCGTCTCCGAGATTAGGCTCAGGCCCGCCAGTGCTGTCGAATGGAGCGTCAAGGTCCATGGCGAAGCCGATGTAGGTATCTTCATAACCACTGAAGGGCGTCTGTTCAGGCCACCAGCCAGGGGGATCCTGCCGCTTAACCCGAACGTACTTGATCACTATCCGCTGGTATTCCTCCGGTGCTCCCGGCTTGAAGAACTTGATCTGCTTGGCAATCTCCCACCACCACCATTTCT
>JBARPX010000054.1:0-13524 GCA_049643405.1 Candidatus Zixiibacteriota bacterium | reverse complement strand
GATTCGGGTGAGCGGATATACCGAGGCGCCTGATTGCGACATCCCGCAGTGCGACACCACGCTGGAGACTCTGGGCGGCTCGCCCACCGTTGCGTACTACTTCAAGCAGCCGACCAACGAGCAATTCCTGAACTTGAAGTTCGAGATGCCCTCCGATCACAGCGGACGCTTAGAGGGATTTCAGGTGGCATTCTATGACTATGCGACCACCGGCAGCTATGGAACTCCCGACCCCGACATGTACGTGTGGCTCTCAGACGGAACCTTCCCGCTGGACAACAACCCGCCGTTCCAGGCTATCGCTGAATTCCACATGCTCTTCGACGATATCCTCTGGTTCCCGGGTTTGACCTACTTCGACGCTTATGAGTACAACTTGGTCTTTGATGCGGGTGAGCTGTTCCACATCGGAGGCGGACATGCGCACGAGGCGGGCGACACCTTAGCCTGGCTGGGGGATGCGGGAACTGCCGGTCGTGCCAGTTCCTGGGACGGCGCCGCGTGGGGCGATTTCGGCGCTTATTTGTTCTCCCTCGACGCCATCATCTGCCCGTTTGCGCCTGAGAATCCGACCTTCAGCATGCGTTGCACCCCGTCCATCGGCTTTGCCACTCCCGGCGATCCGTCGGTTGACGTGTTCCAAGTCGAGGTCGGAGCTGTGATAGGCTACGCCGAGAACGTCACCTTGAGTCTGTTGAGCGTATCCCCTGCGGATGACATCACCGCCACCTTCAACCCCAACGGCGTCCCGCCCGACTTCGTTTCGGACGCGGCCATAACCGTTGGAGCCGGTGTGCCTTATGGTGATTACACCCTGACCTTCCAGGGCGTAGGAGCCGACCAGCAGACCAAGACCTGCGGCGTCACCTTAAGAGTCCAGCCGCCGTATGACGAGGGCCTGGTCAACTTCTACCATGGATTCCAGAGGGCCTCGAACTTCGGACTGGTCGGAAACGATGCGGGTGATAACTTCGAGTGGTATGGCGCTGACCCTCTGTATGCGGGTACCATTATTTCAGCCATGACCTGGCCGGTTTATGACGAGCAGGAGCAGCACATGCACCTGGTTTACGGTGGCTGCGACTATCCCTTCACACCGACCCAGCATATGACCATCACCGACTATGCCGGGTGTGCGGGAGATCCCACGTATGAAGAGCTGTACGGCGAGGTGGCCTACAGCAACTTCTACACTGAGCCGAGCGTCATTGAAGGCGAGTGGGATTCGTTGTTTGTCATCGGCCTCCGGGACGTGGAGTGCACCGACTTCTCGATTAAAATCAAGATCTACTACAACCCGAATGGTCCTGACATTCCCGAGCTGTGGGCTGGCCTATTCGAGGATTGGGACGTTGTTGGCGATGACTGGGGCGATATGGACACCCTCCACAACCTGATGTACCAGTGGGATCCGGCTGATCCATCCATCGTCTTCGGTGCCATGAGCGTTCCGTTCTACGATCAGTTCTGCAACAGCATGGTCTTCCTGCATCACCCCACAGAGGTCTATACTCCTGGCGACAGCAGCTTCCAGTGCGGCGATGTGGGGCCCACAGAGCCCGGCGGAAAATACCTGTTCAAGCTGATGAGCGAACCTGGCTACAGGTATCCGGGATACTGGTCACCAGATCCGGACGATCGTTCCATACTGATGAGCAGCCCGCCCTTCTCGCTGAACCAAGGCGAGAAGCACATCGAGATCTGGATCGACTTCGGCAGGAACCTCGGCGACGGAATGACCTGGGAACAGTGGTACAAGAAGATCTTGAGGTACGTCGGAATGTACCGGGGAGATGTGAACGCCTCGGATACTCTGGATCTGCCTTCGCTGGATGTCAGCGATCTTGTTTACCTGATCAACTACCTCTACAGAGGCGGTCCTGCGCCTCTGCCGTTTGCCGATCAGGGTAACGTAGATGGTATGGGTCCCTATGGTGGTCCGGTTGACACCGTTTGCCCGAAGAACAATGTGGATGTGCAGGACTTGGTTTACCTGCTCAACTTCATTTACAAGGGCGGACCTCCACCGGTTGACTACGTGCGCTACATCGAGCAGTTCTGGAGCAGACCGAGCTTGTTCCTGAATCCTGTATGGAACTAAGCTCGACCAGAGCTAACCGACAAAAAAAGTCACCCCTGCCCCTTTGGGCGGGGGTGATTTTTTTTGTTGCACTCTTGAAAGGCTCAGTCAAAAACCTCTCCCCTGTGTCCCCCTCTCCATTTTATGGAGAGGGGGAACGAGGAGGTGAGGTTGGTTGTTCTTTCGGGATACCCCTCAGCCTGCGCCTTCAGGGCAAGCCCTTACCCCGCAACATAGCTGGTGAAGAATGGTCGCCTTCCGTTTACTCCCCCTCACCCTTGCCCTCTCCCCAAAGAGGGTGTGTCATAATGTCATTCTGAGGCGTCAGCCGAAGAATCTCGATTTTGTAACTTATTGGAATTATTAGATTCTTCGCTTCGCTCAGAATGACAACTGTACGTTTTTGAAGGTTGCGACACAGCCTCTTTGTGGAGGAAGGGGACAAAAGGGGGTGAGGTCGAATTTAACGCCACCGTAGGTCCGAAATGCCCCCCCTTTGAACATCTCTATCTTGATGGCTTCATCCGGGAACTGAAATATGGTGGGGCTTTTTTTATTCTTTCAGCAGTTCCGCCTGTTACTTGACCTGCCCCATGTCATTTCAGGGACATGGCCCGCAGCATGAGAGCTAATGCTTTTGCCGCCAATGCCGATACAGTTACTAAGGTAACAGAGGAAAGATTCTCTTAGGAGAGAAATTCGATGGAGTTTAGGCAGCAGATCATTTGAACAAAGACAACATAAGGGGGGCTGAAGCCGCCTTGAAGTGTTTTGCACTTCCAGGCGGCTTTTTCTTTCGATGAGATATCCCCGATGCCTTCAAAAAATAAAGAAACCAGCACCTAACTTAAGTTAGGTGCTGGTTTCTTGTCCCCGACCAAAGGCGCCGCTCGACCCGCTTGGAATCTCGCCGCCTTCAGCTAACCTGTTTCAGAGGCGCTGAGGTTCTGACATTGGCAAAAAGGCTGTTTTGAATGAGCTTCTCCCGTTGGAGTTGATCCCGGAGGATCTGCCTCCGACGAGAAGCGTCACTTTTGAAGAATAATCTTCTCACCGAACTTACAAGAGAAAGGTCTCGGAAGAAAAGAAGAAATCCAGCAGGAAAGGGAGTTGGCCTCATGCTCTGTCTCAATCTTGAGGGAGAATCCGACACTCTGCTGAACCCATCAGGATTCTGATCTGCTCTCTCCCTCTTTTCTCTTTTCCTGTATGCGGGCAGACTTGCCTTTCAAACCTCTCAAGTAGAAAAGCTTGGCCCTTCTCACCTTTCCCTGCCGCAGCCGTTCTATCTTGATAAGGTTGGGCGAGTGCAGGGGGAAGATGCGTTCTACCCCCACGCCTCCGGAGACCTTCCTCAAGGTGAAGGTCGCCCCGGTGGAGGCGCCTCTCCGCTGAATCACCACACCCTCGAATACCTGAGTCCTCTCCTTATCTCCCTCCTTGATCCTGGTGTGGACTTTCAGGGTATCTCCCGGGGCGAATTCCGGGATCTTGTCTTTTAGGTGTTTTGCTTCAACTGCTGAAATCTGGTCCATTTTCTCCTCCGTGCAAGAAATAACGGCCGTCGCGGCAAAACCGTTGGCATAAATTCAACGTCGCTCACTCTTTCTGGCTCTCAATCTCCCTGATCCATTCTCTTTCTTCGTCAGAAAGCTGCTCCTCATTTAACAGATCCGGCCTTCGGTACAGAGTCCTCCTCAGCGCCTCTCTCCTCCGCCACGTCTTAATCCTCTCGTGATCTCCGGAGAGCAACGCTTCCGGCACGCTCAATCCCCTAAACTCCTGCGGCCGGGTATATTCCGGTGGTCCTAAGATTCCCTCGAAGAACGAATCGCTTTGAGCCGACTCAAAGTCTCCCAGCACGCCGGGGATCAATCTCACCACCGCGTCGATGATGACTAAGGCGGGAATTTCTCCCCCGGTGAGAACGTAATCCCCGATGGAGATCTCCTCCACGGGATAAAGCTCACTTAACCGGGCGTCTGTTCCCTTATAATGCCCGCATATTATGATCAGATGATCTTTCAAGGAAAGCTCTTTTGCCTTTTCTTGTGATAATTTCTCTCCCCGGGCCGTGGTTAAGATTATGCCGGTCTGCGAGCCTCTCCTGCTTCGATCCAGGATCGAATCCAGGCACCTGCTCAAAGGCTCGAGCTTCATGACCATCCCTCCTCCACCTCCAAAAGGGGTATCATCCACAGTCATGTGCTTATCGTCGGCGTAATCCCTGATGTCGTGCGTACGCACTTCGATCAGACCCTTCTCCTTAGCTTTTTGAATCAGGCTGGCATCCAAAGGTCCGGCGAACATGCCGGGAAAGATGGTCAAAATCTCAATCAGCATGAGTGATTCCACTCTTACAGGTCGAAAAGACCTTCCATCGGTTGTATGATCATCTTCTTCTCTTTCAAATCGATTCCCTTCACTACCTGTTTTACGGCAGGGATTAAGTAGAGCTTCTCGTCGCCTTCCACCAGGTAAAGATCATTTGCGGGAAGCGAGATGACCTCCTTGACCGTTCCGATTTTTTCTCCTGTGGTGGTGACGACCTCAAGGCCCACTATGTCGAATATGAAATAACTCCCTTGGGGAAGCCGGACAAGTTGATCTTTTTCTATCTCTATAAATCCGCCGGCAAGCTCTTTTGCCTCTTCCGGGCTGTCCACCTCTTTAAGCTTGAGCAGGACCTTGCCCTTGAATTCTCTCGCCTTTTCGACAAAGAACTCCTTTGAGGTTCCGTCCTTGGTGAGGGTGACCTTTTCCAGCTTGAGAAATCTTTCAGGATCGTCGGTCAAAGGAACGACCACCATCTCTCCCCTTAAGCCTCGCGCCCGCGATATCTTCCCTATGGTTACCTTGTTCATCTTCCAAAAATTCTCTACCGGCAGAGGAAAGGAGACGGTCTGCTTCTCTCACAGCAGCGACGCTGCCAGGATCCATTCTTCAGACTCGCCCTTGCAGCTGCCTTCCCTCAGAACGAAATCACTCTTTGGGCTTCTCCTCGTTCTTCTCGTCCTCCTTCTTCTCTTCTTTCTTCTCTTCCTTTACCTCTTCCTTCTTCTCCTGCTTTTCTTCTTTCTTTTCTTCCGGCTTCTCTTCCTTCTCGGCTTTCTTCTCTTCCTTCTTTTCTTCCTTTACCTCTTCCTTCTTCTCCTCCTTCACTTCTACTTTTGTCTCCTTCTCCTCCTTCTTTTCCTCCTTCTTCTCTTCTTTCTTTTCCTCTTCTTTCTTCTCCTCTTTCTTGGGCTCCTCAGCGGGCGCTTCCGCCTTAGCGGCCTCTCCCTCCGCTGCCGGAACCGTCGCCTCTGCGGCCTTGCCTTTCTTTTTCTTCTTCCTGGCCTTCTCCGCAAGCTGCGTAGCCAGGGCAACCTGGGAGACGTCCTCTCCCTTTTTGATCATTTCCCACTTCTTCCACAGCCCGACCTGCTTGAAAAGGCTGTTCACCGTGTCGGTCGGGATGGCGCCCTGTTTCAGCCAGTAGTAAACCTTCTCCTCCTTGAGCTCTACCTTTGCCGGCCTCTCGATAGGATTGTAGTGGCCCAAGATCTCGATGAACCTGCCATCCCGGGGCATCCGGGAGTCCGTGGCAACGAACCGGTAGGAGGGTCTTTTCTTTGCACCCATTCTTCTCAATCTGATTTTTACCGCCAAAGCTACCTCCGTTTAATGTGGTTTCATACGATATTGAAAGCCCGATAAACCCACGCTGCCGTCCGGGAATCGGGCAACTACAAAGACTCTGATTCAGACTCGCCTGTTCCCTCCCGTCAGCGAAAGGACATGAATCCTTTCTCCAGTTTCCCCAGATCCATCTTGGAGACGTTCTTAATCATCTTCTGCATCATGACGAACTGCTTCAGAAGCTGATTCACGTTCTGCACCGAAGTCCCGCTTCCCTGGGCGATTCTCCTTCTTCTGCTTCCATCGATCACATGCGGTTTCTGTCTCTCCTCTTTGGTCATGGAGTTGATCATGGCCTCCACCCGCCCCATGGCCTTCTCGTCAATTTTGAGGCCCCGCATCATCTTCCCTCCCATGCCGGGAATCATCTCCAGGATTGATTCCAAGGGACCCATCTTCTTAAGCTGCTGAAGCTGGTTGTAGAAATCGTCCAGGGTGAAAGCTTCTTTCCTCAGCTTCTTTTCCAGCTTCTGGGCTTCTTCTGAGCTTACCGCCTCCTCAGCCTTCTCCACTAAGGAGACAACGTCTCCCATCCCCAGGATGCGCGAGGCCATCCGATCCGGATAGAACATCTCCAACTGGTCTAACTTCTCCCCTGCACCCACAAACTTTATGGGCTTGCCCGTAACTGCCCGAATGGACAGGGCGGCTCCGCCTCGGGCGTCCCCGTCCATCTTGGTCAAAAAGATCCCGTCCAAGCCGATCTTCTCGTCAAAGGTCTTGGCGATGTTAACCGCATCCTGTCCGGTCATGGCGTCCGCCACTAAAATGATCTCCTGAGGAGGAACCGCCTTCTTGATCTTCGAGAGCTCCAGCATCAAAGGCTCGTCGATGTGCAGCCTTCCCGCTGTGTCGATTATCACCAGATCCTTGCCCTCTTTTCTGGCATGTCCAACCGAAGCTTTGCATATCTTCACAGGATCGTCACTCGAAGAAAAGACCGGGATATTAAGCATCTTCCCCAGAATCTTGAGCTGGTCCTTGGCGGCGGGACGATAAACGTCCGCTGCAACCAGCAAGGGGAATCTGCCCTTCTTGCCGTAGTATCGCGCCAGCTTCCCGCAGGCGGTGGTTTTACCCGACCCCTGCAGGCCTACCAGCATGAAGACGGTAGGAGGCTGGGCAGAGAACTTCACCTCCACCCTCTCTTTGCCCAGGAGAGTGGTTAGCTCGCCGTTGACTATCTTGACAATCTGCTGACCCGGCGTGATGCTTCGCAGAACCTCCTGACCGACGGCTTTGGATTCCACCTGGCTGACAAAATCCTTCACCACCTTGAAATTAACGTCGGCCTCCAGAAGCGCCCGCCGGACCTCTCGCAGGGCGTCCTTTATGTTGCTCTCGGAGAGCTTCCCCCGTCCCCGGAGCTTCTTGAAAACGCCTTCCAACTTTATGGTTAAATCTTCAAACATGGTCTTAGAGTTGACCCTAACTTGAGTCCCTTAAATCAACGGAGAAGAACCTCCCTCTCCTCTATGGCTTATCATACGGCTGAACAGGCTCAAACCCAAAAATTATAATATAATCTCTCCGGCCCTTTTTGCAACAGAAATCTTCCTGCTTTTTGCCGGCATCCCCTCCTCGTTCTCTCTTATTCGTCTACTACGTGATTCACAGAGCGTGTTAAGCAACTTTGGGGGCACTTGGTTAGCCCATCCCAATTCTGCACAAAAGCATCTCTTCAGGGGTCAGTGGTCCTGAAGCCTGCTTACCCCGTATCCCCGACCTCCAAACCACTTGTCCCCCGATGCATCAATGGCCACAACCGACACGTGATCATTCGCAAGTCCGCTGTTCGAACTGGTGTAGGAGGTCCAGTTGATGCCGTCAAACCTGCTTACACCTCCATGAGTACCGAACCATTTGTTGCCGGCAACATCAACTGCTATGGCCCACACATGGTTGTCTGCCAGTCCGCTGTTGGAGGTATCGTAGGTAGTCCAGTTAGTGCCGTCAAACTTGGACGCACCCTCACGAGTTCCAAACCATTTATTGCCTGAGGCATCAATTGCTATTGCCATGACATCGTTGTGAGCAAGGCCGCTGTTGGAGGTATTATAGGTCGTCCAATTGGTGCCGTCAAACTTACTTACGCCTCCTCCATCAGTTCCAAACCAAGTGTAGCCTGAGGAGTCAATTGCTATTGCCCGGATATGGTCAGAACCAAGCCCGCTGTTTGAGGTATTATAAGTGATACAATGGCTACCGTCAAACTTGCTTGCGCCACTAAAAGAGGTCCCGAACCACTTGCTGCCTGAGTTGTCAATGGCCACTACCCTGATGTAGTCAGAAGCAAGTCCGCTATTTGAGTAATTATAGGTAGTCCAGTTAGTGCCGTCGAACCTACTTACACCCCGTCCGCTAGTTCCAAACCACTTATCGCCTGAAGCATCAATTGCTATAGCCCTGACATCATTGAAAGCGAGTCCACTGTTTGAGGTATCGTATGTAGTCCAGTTGGCACCATCAAACTTACAGACACCTCCCTCGTGAGTCCCAAACCACTTGCCGCCGGAGGCATCAACTGCTATAGCCAGGACATCGTTGTGAGCAAGCCCGCTGTTTGAGGTGTTGTAGGTAGTCCATACCGGCAGCCCGTCGTCAGTGTGGGTGGACTTCTTGGTGCAGGCAGAAAGTGCAATCCAGACAGCCATCACCAAAACCAGCGCCCAACCAAGCCATCTCTTTGACATTCTGAAAACTCCCTTTTATTCTTGGGTGATTGTCTTCAATAGTGCGGCAGGATCATGGCCCTGCCACACACCTACAGGCTGGGGGTGGGCGCATCCTCGACGAACGATTTCTCATTGTTCTTTCAAAGCTTGGACTACTCGGCAATAGTTCTTACTCTTAAATATCGCCGCCCCCGCCACCAAAATCTCTGCCCCTGCCTTCTTGACCAACCCAGCTGTCTCAGGGTTTATCCCTCCATCCACCTCTATTTTTGTTTTCAACTTGTTCTCTCGTATGAACTTCTTTGCCTCTTTTATCTTGGGCAGAACCGATGACATGAACTTCTGCCCGCCAAATCCGGGATTGACCGTCATCAGTAGAAGCAGATCCAACTCCTTTAAGAGAGACTTGACCACGGAAAATGGAGTTCCGGGATTTAGGGCACATCCTGCTTTGACCTTAAAGCTCTTGATCAGATCTATGGTCCGGTGGAGATGCCGGCAGGCCTCAAAACTTACCGTCAGATAATCTGCGCCGCTTTTGACGAATGACTCCAGGTAGGAGTCAGGGTCCTCTATCATCAAATGAACGTCTAATGGGAGTTTGGAGCATCGGTTTATGGCCTCGACGATCATAGGGCCAAAGGTGATGTTGGGAACGAAGTGCCCATCCATCACGTCCAGATGAAGGAGATCAACCTTGCACTTTTCCACCCGTTTGATTTCCTTTTCTATGTTCTTAAAATCAGCAGACAAGAGAGAAGGCGCCACTTTTACCATTTAACACCTCACGGAAAGATTCTGAGGGTTCGAGTTCTCCAAAATCAGTGAAAATCCAGGATAGAGAATAATCGAGCGTGCAAAGGCGCTGTGAACTCTATTCCGTGGTGCTTACCTCCAACACGATCCTGGCCCCTCTTTCAACCTTTTGGCCCGGTTCCAGAGATTGTCTCAATATCGTGCCAGGGAGGAAATCGTCGTTTACCTTTAGCTTTATCCTGCCGAGCTCAAGTCCGATCTCCCGCAGCATCTTCTTGCCTTGGTCTATGTTTGTCCCCACAAGATCGGGCACCACAACGGTATCGGGCATCATCCCCAGGCTTACCGTCAGGTTTACGGGCATTCCAGCCGGAACCGGGGTTTCGTGGGAGGGTATGCTGGCGATCACCACGTCCTCAGGGAAAAAATCGGACGGAACCCAGCTTACGTCACCCATTTCCAATCCTTCGTGCATCAGCAGAAGCTCGGCTTGTCTGATGGAAACACCCTCCAGTTTGGGCACCAGAACCGTCTTTCCACCCTTGCTCAACGTTATCTTCACGAATCTCCCCTCTCTGACCCTGGTATTAGGAAGGGGAATCTGAGAAAGGATGGTTCCCGGAGGCTGAGTGGGATCATGCACCTCGGCCAGCACCTGAAGGCTAAGGCCCTTCCTTTCTGAAATGGTCTCTGCCTCTTCTAAACTCAAACCGATTAGATCAGGCACCGTGATAGCCTCTCCCCAGTGGACGACTATGGGCATAATCACCCGGTCAGAGAAAAGCAGCAGGAGAAAAACAGCGGCAACTCCTGCAAAGAGCAGAACCGGATACCTTATCGGCTGGTTTCCCCAGATGAATCCAAATGTGGTCCTCAGCCAGAGCTTCAGCGTCGTCGTTATTCTCTTCTCCATAGATGCTTTCAAAGATTGAGTTTTAAACTTGCACGTTCAACCAAAAATACACCATTCTGCCCGAAAATCCAGTCAAAAATCCCCTTGCTTAGCCGGGCTACGTCTTTTCCAAGCGACAGGCAAAGCTGCCGTCCGTCTTGTGAATGTGGGGCAGCGTCCTGACCATACCATTCTGATCCACCACCCCAGGGTCTACGAACTCCGAGCCGTCTCGCAGCCTAAAATCTTTCCTTATCCCCAGGAATTTTTCGATCACCCAGTCATTTTCCTCCGGTGTGATGGTACAGGTGCTGTATACCAAAACACCCCCTTTTTTCAGAAGCGCCGCCGCATTCGACAGAATCTCCAACTGGAGTTTTTGCAGCCTGAGCAGATCCTCCTTTTGTTTTTTCCAGCGAGCATCCGAGTTTCGCCCCAGAGTGCCCAACGCTGAGCAGGGAGCGTCAACCAGAATCCTATCCACATCATTGCACTTGAAATCTCGGGCGTCGGCACGACACAAAGCCACCGAGCTTACTCCCAGCCTTCTGCAATTCTCCTTCACGGTCTTCAGCTTTTGCATGCTGGCATCGACCGCCACAACCATCCCCTGATCCTGCATCTTTTCTGCGACAAAAGTGCTCTTTCCACCGGGAGCGGCGCACAGATCCAGGATGCGTTCGCCAGGCTGTGGGTCCAAAAGCATAACCGGCAGTCCCGCGCTCTCATCCTGAAAATAGACCAAACCCTTCCGCAGTGGAGCGAACCGTTCCAGGTCAATTTTGGATTCAACGGCATAAAAATCCTGGAGAAACCTCCCCGGCTTGAATTTAGTTTTTTCCCGCTTGAATACCGTCTCCAAGCCCTCCTTATCGGTCTTAAGTGAGTTCAGACGACAGCATAACTGTGGTCTTCTGTTAAAAGCCTCGCACAGCGTCACCGTCTGCTCTTCTCCGAAAAGTTCCAGCCAGCTCTCCACCATCCAGTCGGGGAATGAGTAGAACAGGGCGATGTTCTCAATCTGATTCTCCTCTCTGGAAGGAAAGGTTATCCGACCTCTGTCTCGCAGGTAATTCCTCAGGACTGCGTTGACCAGGGCAACCGTACCCCGGTGCCCGAACTTCTTGGACAACTCGACCGACTCGTCCACGGCTGCTCTCTCCGGAACCTTATCTAAAAAGTCTATCTGGTAGAGCCCCATTCTCAAGATATTGCGAATCCAGGGAGTCAGCTCCTCCAGCTTCCTTTCCAGAAAAAGACCTAACACATAATCCAACCTTCTCCTCATCTTGGTGGTTCCGTGAACCAGCTGGCTTATGAATCTACGATCCAGGGAGGAGAGATACAGGTCGCGAACGGAAGAGAGGATGGCTTGGTCGGCAAAGGTCTCCTCGGTTTCTATTCGATAGAGAACCTTTAAAGCGATCTCTCGGGGGTTTGTGTCTTGTCGTTTTGTCACTCTATCGTGAGGATTTTCTCTGGTCAAGCTTGTGGTTGAACTTGAACTCAACTCGAATCATTGACTAAACCATATCCATGGGTGTCAGAATCTTTTCGTTCTTCAGGACGAAAAGGCCGGTTCTTCTGAAAACAAGTTTTGAAACCTCTCTTCCCTCAAACCCAAACCCATATGTCAAAACCTCCTCCGGCCGGGCATAACCATCCCTTCCCAGGCCTAAATCCATCTTAAGCACAACCTGATCGCCATCGGGTTCGAACTCCAGTTTCATAATGCGCCTTCTGATATCCACTTCCCTAACGTCCTGCTTTTTGGAAACTCGTTTCACCCACAGATTCTGCTTCTCCAGGATGGACTTGATCGATTTCTCGATCTCATCTAAGGGAAAATCCAGTCTCACTTCGTAGTAAGCCAGATTTATGATCGAGCTCAAGGAATCTGACTTGCCGAAAATCGGTTTTCCCTCCAGAAATTCAAATCCAGGGGGCAAGTCTCGGTTCAGCCGGGAAAGAACGGGGCCAGCGTATGGTTCGGTCAGCTGAATGTCCAGATACTCCGCGTCGGAGACAAATCCCAATGGCAGCGGGGGGGCAAAGGCAATCTTCTGATGGGGATGAAATCCCTCGCTGTAGGCGATGGGAATTCCGGACCTGCGGATGGTGCGCTCGAAGGTGCGTCCCACGTCCAGATGTGAGGTGAATCTGACCTGCTCGGATTTGCTCCATTTCAGTCTCACCCGGCTGCGGGCGACGGTCATGGCTGGCGAAGGGAGTCTTCTTTTCTTCTTCCGACCATACGAGGGAGAAGGAGCGACCGATTCCTCAGTTGGAGCCTGGAGCTTCCCCAATCCCTCCGCAACAGGTTCTTCTGGGCACCTTTCTCCTGGCAATAAATCTTCTTGAAGAGCATGGGCTCTATCTCTCTCCTTCTTAAGAGCCTCTTTTCTGATCCCCTTGTCTATGTGATCCCAGGGAAGAGGATCCTTCGGATCCCTCGCCCGAGCATAAGCTCGGGGATCGATTCCCGCTTCGCTAAAAGCCTCCTTCCACAGCTCGTAATTGAAGTGTTCAGTCCAGCCATCCAGCTTGGCTCCGCTCTTCCAGGCCGAAAAGATCACAGAGGAGAGGCGCCGATCTCCCCGGCTAAACACTCCTTCCAGAAAGGAGACCTGCGGATCCCTCAATTTCAACTTGATATTCCCTCTCCTCAGATTCATCTTCAAAAAACGCAATTTCTCTTGAAGGCTCTCCTCATCCTCCTGTTTCTCCCATTGAAATGGAGTATGCGCTTTGGGGGTAAAAGGTGAGATGGTTACGTTGAGGTTTTTCGTTCTACCCGTCTCTTTGCCGACTCGGAGTACCTTCTTCAGCAGATCCACTATCCCTTGCAGATCCTCCTCTCTTTCGGTGGGCAATCCGATCATGAAGTAAAGCTTGATCAGATTCCAGCCGGAAGAAAAGGCCAGCCTTGCAGTATTCAAAAGATCCTGTTCATTCAAGCTTTTGCCGACTACGCTCCTCAGCCTGGAAGTGCCTGCTTCCGGCGCAAAGGTCAAGCCCGACTTTTTGACCTGGCTGAGAAGCCGCGCCAGTTCCAGGGAGAACGTACCCGGTCTAAGCGAGGGGAGTGACACGGAAACCCTTTTTGAATAAAATTCCCGCGCAAGACTTTTGGCCAGTTCTGGCAGTTCGGAATAGTCCGTGGTGGAAAGCGAAAGGAGTGATATCTCGTCCCAGCCCGACTTGGCTATTCCGATTCCCGCCTGCCGAACTATGTCATCCACCGATCTTTCTCGTTTGGGCTGATAGGTCGCCGTGGCCGCACAGAAACGGCATCGCTTGGGGCAGCCGCGCATGATCTCGATGGTCAAACGGTCATGGGTGGTCTCCAGGAAGGGGACGATTGGGTCAGTGGGATAATACTCGTTTTTCAGTTGAGGGATGCTTCGCACCCTGACTCTTTCCGGAACGTCCTGCGATCT
>JBARPX010000053.1:0-13308 GCA_049643405.1 Candidatus Zixiibacteriota bacterium | reverse complement strand
ACCATGTTGTTCTCATCGGGAGGATACACCTTCTGCCAGATGATCCTGGGAACCACTCCGAACATGGCTCCACCGTCTATCTTGAAGCTGTTTTCCACGATGGAGAAGATCTCAAACTTACCGAGTTTCACAGCACTCCCTTCGCTTCAAGGTGAACACGCCGGAAGAGCCCTGTTCCGTCATTGCGAGGAACGAAGCGACGAAGCAATCCCTTGAGATTGCAGCGTCGTCCCCCGCCAGAGGGGTACCCGTACGGGCTCCCCAGAGGAGGGGGACTCCTTGCAATGACACTACAATTCTGCCGTTTGTTATCGGGTATCCCGGCTTCGGAGGGAAACCCGACCTGCCATCTATCTTAAATAATTGGCGGCGATCACCAGCCTTTGAATCTCAGACGTTCCCTCATAGATTTCTGTGATCCTCTGATCTCTGTAGATTCTTTCTATCTCCGAGAATTCGCCTATATATCCGTATCCGCCATGAATCTGCATGGCCCGATCGCAGATGAAGTTGGCCGCCTCCGACGCAAAGAGCTTCGCCTGTGCAGCCGCCAAATTTATGCGTTCGCCTCGGTCTTCCATCACGGCGGCCTTGTAGGTTAAAGCTCTTGCCGCCTCCAGGCGGGTGCTCATATCCGCGATCATCCACTGAATGGCCTGGAGTTTTCCGATAGGTCCGCCAAACTGTTCCCTTGTTTTGGCATAGTTGACCGACTCGTCGAAGGCCCTCTGCGCGATTCCCACAGCCTGAGCCGCCACACCAATGCGGGCGCCATCCAACGTCTTCAATGCCATCTTGAACCCTTTACCGGCTTCTCCCAGAAGGTTTGACCGGGGAACGCGGACGTTCTCGAGTTTCAATTTTGCCGTCGTCGAAGCTCGCAACCCCATCTTCCACTTGAGCATTTCCGACGAGAATCCTGGCGTATCCTTCTCCACCAGAACGGCCGACATCTTCTCTCTCTCCCCTTCTTCCACGATCTTGGCGATCAACACGGTTACGTCTGCCACGTCGCCAGAGGTGATGAAGGTCTTCTCCCCGTTTATCACAAAGTGATCCCCGTCTATCTTGGCGGTGGTCTTCTGGTTGGCTGCATCCGATCCGGCAGTCGGCTCGGTTAAGGCAAAGGCGGCCAGGATCTCACCCTTCGCGATCTTCGGCAGGTACTTTTTCTTCTGCTCGTCTGAGCCGAATTTCTCTATGGGGTAAGAGGCCAAATTGTCCACAGCCATGATTATGGAGGTAGAGGCGTCAAACCAGGCTATCTCCTCGATTAAGGTGGCATACTCTATCTTGCTTTTTCCCAGCCCCCCGTGTTCCTTTCCCATGGGAAAGGCCATAAACCCGGCTTCCGCCATTTTCTTGAACAGCTCGCGGGGAAACTCCGCCGGTTTTCGATCCATCTCCACGGCGATGGGAGCTATATGTTTTTGTCCGAACTCCTTGGCCATATCCCTCACTGTCTGCTGACTTTCGGCCACGTTGTAGGTCATGTCTCCTCCAATTCCGTTTTAGGGTTAACCGATCGATTGTAATTTGCTGCAAAGCGGTGCGGCGTAAATCCCAAAAGGTACGCAACCATATAATCTATGGATTTTTTTGCTATAAAACAACAGGAAAATGAAGATTAGAAAAAAGAATTTGTTCAGAAGCGGAACGAGGGAGAAAATGCGCCACTGGTGGAAGATCAGGTCCTGTGTAAGTATCAAGATGACCAACGAGAGCTTTTCTTGCTCAGGGGGTTTTTAGAATCGCTCCGGCTGGAAAAGCCCTGGCGAAAAGGTGGTTAAAGTATCTCTTCTTCCTTTCGCCTTTCACCGACTGCTTTCCTGACGTACTCAATCGCCTCGGTAGTGGTGGTTCCCGGGGTGAAGAGCATCCCCACGCCGATCTTCTGCAGCTTTTCCACGTCCTCCTTGGGGATGATTCCTCCTCCGAAAAGAAGCACATGTTCGGCTCCTTTTTCTTTCAGAAGCTCTTTTACCCTGGGAAACAGGGTCATGTGGGCGCCGGAGAGGATGCTCATCCCGATGGCATCCGCATCCTCCTGGATGGCCGCTTCCACGATCATCTCGGCGGTTTGCCTCAAGCCGGTGTAAATCACCTCGAACCCGGCATCCCGGAATGCGGCGGCGATTACCTTTATCCCCCGATCATGCCCGTCCAAGCCGGGCTTGGCCAAAAGAATTCTGATTTTTCGTTCCATAGTTTTCCTTCCAGATTAAGTTCCGGTTGCATGATGTTTCTTCATCTTTCGTTGGGTCAGGAATTGGAATTCCTGACCCTGTGCGGGAAATCCGATTCCCGCACGAACCCAAGATTTAGTCAGTCAAGGGTACGCTTGCCCGTGACCTTCTTATGTTTCGGGGTGAGGGTTCATCCTGAAGGGCACCCCGAAACAATATTGATCCCTCTCTCCCCGACGGGGAGAGGGGATGAAGTAGATCACTATGTTCCGCGAATTGTTGCATTCAACTCTTGACCCTTGTCCCATGCCCCTTGACCCTATATAAGCGGTGGCTCGGTGTATTCTCCAAAGACCTCTCGCAAAACGTCGCAGATTTCGCCTTCGGTGGTGTAGCAGCGCACGCATTCGAGCAGGGCGGGCATGGTGTTATCCGTTCCCTGGGCAACCTTCTTTAAGTCCTCCAAAGACCTTTTCACCTTGTCATTGTCCCTTCTTTCCCGCATTTTCTGGAGATTTCTTACCTGCTCTTTTTCCACCTCCGGATCGATCTTGAGAATAGGAATCTCAACCTTCTCCTCCTCCAGGACGAAATCATTCACCCCCACCACGATTCTCTCCTTCTTCTCTATCTGTTTCTGATACCGGTAGGCCGCTTCAGCGATCTCTCTCTGGAAATACCCCTCTTCGATGCACTTGAGGACTCCACCCCGCCCTTCGATCTCATCGAAGTACTTCTCCGCCTCCTCTTCCATCTTGTTGGTCAGCGATTCCACGAAATAAGAGCCTGCCAGGGGATCGATGGTATTGGCAACACCGGTTTCATGAGCAATCAACTGCTGGGTCCTCAATGCGATGTGGACTGCTTTCTCCGAGGGGAGAGCATAGGTCTCGTCCATTGAGTTGGTGTGGAGGCTCTGGGTGCCTCCCAGAACTCCGGCCAATGCCTCAAAGGCGGTGCGCACGATGTTGTTCTCCGGCTGTTGGGCAGTGAGGCTGCATCCGGCAGTCTGGGTGTGGAATCTCATGAGCCAGGACTCCGGCTTTTTGGCCTTGTATTTTTCCCTCATGTGTCTTGCCCAGATGCGCCGGGCGGCCCTGTATTTGGCGATCTCTTCGAAAAAATCCAGATGGGCATTGAAGAATAACGAAAGCCGGGGAGCAAATGCGTCAACGTCCAACCCGGCTTTCATGGCCGCCTCCACGTAGGCGAACCCGTCGGCCAGGGTGAAGGCTAACTCCTGCACCGCGGTGGACCCGGCCTCTCTTATGTGATAACCTGAAATGGAGATGGTGTTCCACTTGGGAACGTGCCGGGTGCAGAAGGCAATTAAGTCTGTGATCAGCCTCATGTGAGGCTCGGGCGGAAAGATCCACTCCTTCTGGGCGATATATTCCTTCAGAATGTCATTTTGCAGGGTTCCGGTGAGCTTCTCCGAAGGCACCCCCTGTTTTTCGCCCACCGCGATATACATGGCTAAGAGAATGGATGCAGGAGCATTAATGGTCATGGAGGTGGATATCTTTTCCAGACTGATCCGGTCAAAGAGTATCTCCATATCCTCCAGTGAATCGACCACCACCCCGCAGATACCCACCTCCCCCACGGAGAGCGGCTGATCTGAGTCCCATCCCATAAGGGTGGGCAAATCAAAAGCTACAGACAACCCGGTCTGGCCCCGGTCTAAGAGAAAGTGGTATCTTTCGTTGGTCTGGCGCGCCGAACCCATCCCGGAAAACTGCCGCATGGTCCACAGTCGCCCCCGGTACATGTTTTTTCTCACCCCCCGGGTATAGGGGTATTCTCCCGGAAAGCCTATATCCCGATTGTAGTCTAAGTCCTGAACGTCCAGAGGAGTGTAAAGCTCCTTGATCGGCTCTCCGGAGACTGTTATGAATTTTCTGTCCGGAAGAGACTTGGCCTGCTTCATCTCCTCTTCCCACTTTTTCTGGCGCTGGGCGATTTCGTTCAATTTCGTTTGGTCGGACATACGGATCACCTCTTTTGATTTCTTGATCTTGTCACAGATACAGACTACCTGGAGCAATTTACATACAGCCGGTCAAAAAGTCAAATCTGAAAACCTGAAGCCTGAAGGCGACCAGATAGCCGCCTGTGGCTTCCTTGTACCTCACCCCCTTGTGTTCCTCCTCTCCATTTCATGTCGAAGATCCCGCCGCAGGCGGGGGAGAGGGGTTCACCCTGAAGGGATTCACCCTGAAGGGGACTAAGGGGGAGAGGTTCTTAGTTCTATCGACCTGAATTGTCTATCTTAATCTGAGCGAAAATCCTCTCGCCAGCGGAATAAGGATCGTCCTCCCCCTGGAAAACACTCTCCGCCAACTGGTCTAAATCCAAAGAGCTTAGAACCTTCTCATCGATTACATCTTTTATCTTTAGCTCTACAATCCTCTTTATCTGTGTCTTTATCTGGCCCTTCCTGTGCTTTTCAAAGTAGTGGCTGCCTATGATGAACTCCCTGTGCTGGAAAATCTTGGAAAGCAGAACGTCTATCCCCTTATCGTTGACCGCCTCGGTTGAGACCACCGGGTACTCCCATTCTCCATTCTTGCGGCGGATATCGAGGATCATCTCCAGCTCGCCGACGATTCTCTTGGCCCCTTCCCGGTCGGATTTATTGATCACGAATATATCGGCGATCTCCATCAAACCGGCCTTCATGGCCTGGATGGCATCGCCCGACTCCGGCACCAGCACCACCACCGTGGTATCGCACGCATTCACCACATCCAGCTCCACCTGCCCCACTCCCACGGTTTCGATCAGAATGTAATCCTTGCCAAAGGCATCCATGACTATTGCCACCTCCTTGGTCGTGGTGGCCAGTCCCCCGTAGGATCCCCTGGTGGCCATACTGCGAATGAAGACTCCCTCCCGGGTGGTCAGATCCTGCATGCGGATGCGATCTCCCAGAAGGGCTCCGCCGGTAAAGGGGCTGGTCGGATCTACCGCGATTATTCCCACCCTCCGGTCTTCTTCAACCAACAAAGAGGTCAGCTTATCTACGATGGTGCTCTTTCCGGATCCCGGAGGACCGGTGAATCCGACGCGGTATGCCTTGCCGGCCCTGGGGTAAAGTTGCGCTAATACCCTCCTGTAGCCAAGAGACTGGTTCTCCACGTAGGAGATTATCTTGGACAGGGCGATTCTGTCGCCCTGGTTGAATCTCTCCAGTATGCTCATACAGATGGAATGAAGCTTCTTGGATTTACCGCTCTACCTTCGCTCCCAATTCAAAACTTAGATTATATGATCAGAGATCTTTAAGTCCTTTATCCTTAGTTGGATTTTGTAGGTATCGTTCCAAAAGTTAGTCTCCGCTACGTAGGCTAAGTCGACGCGGATTCCCTTCATGCAGAGAATTTTGGCCAGATCACCCATCCCGAAGCCGATGCAGTCGAAAACTGGGCCCTCCTTTTTTACCCTCATGCGCAGATGATTGTTTCCCACGACATAAGGTTGGCCCCAGACACGCAAACTTCGGCTTACGAAGACCGGCCGCATGTTTTGCGGACCGAAGGGGGCAAAAAGATCCAGAATCCTGATCAGCTCGGGATTGACCTGATCGAGGTCCAACTCGGCATCGATGGTCAACCTGGGAATCAGGTCCTCCGGGGAGAGCCTTTCGCCCGAGACTTTCTTGAATTTCTTTCGGAAGGGTTCGACTTCCTCCGGGGATATGGAAAGCCCTGCCGCATACTTGTGTCCGCCATACCTGATGAGATGTTCATCGCACTCCGTTATGGCATCGTAGAGATCAAACCCGCGTATGCTCCGGGCCGACCCCTTACCCTCCTCACCCTCGATAGCGATCATTACCGTGGGACGGTGGTACCTTTCCACCAGGCGGGAGGCGACGATTCCAATCACACCCTGGTGCCACCCCGACGACGCTAATACTATGGCTTTGTCACTGGTTAAATCCACCTCGCTTTCGACCATCTCCAGGGCTTCCCTTAAAGTGGTCTCGTCGATGGTTTTTCTACGTCGATTCTCCTCGTCCAGAACACGGGCCATCTCTGCGGCTTTAGACTCGTCCCTGGTGGTAAGCAGCTTGATGGCCAGATCGGCATCTCCCAGCCTCCCCACGGCATTTATGCGCGGAGCCAGAACGAAGACCACCTGTCCGGTTCCGATTCTTTGACCCAGGAGCCCGCAGACGAATATAAGGGACTTCAAGCCGGGCTTGTTGGTTCTGGCAATCTCGGCCATGCCGAATTTAGTCAGGATTCGATTCTCCCCCACCAGCGGAACGATGTCGGCCGTGGTTCCCAGGGCCACCAAATCCAGATGCTCCTCCAACTCCCCCTCATCCTGTGCCAGCCTCCTGTAAATGGCCTGGGCAAGCTTGAAAGCAACCCCTACGCCGGAAAGCTCACCCCCCTGGTATTGGCCGCCCTTAATGGCCTTGGGATTGATGATGGCAGACGCATCGGGCAGGATGTCCTTGGGTTCGTGGTGATCGGTGACGATGGTATCGATACCCTTACCTTTGGCGAAGGCTATCTCCTCCACGGCTGTAATCCCGCAATCGACCGTGACGATCAGTTTAACCCCACGCCTTTGCGCCTCCTGGATGCCCTCCTCTGAGAGGCCGTAGCCCTCGATCAGCCGGTTGGGCAGGTAGTAAGTGACCTCTCCCCCCAGCTTGTTCAGTATCAGAAACAAAAGAGAGGTTGAGGTTATGCCGTCCACGTCATAGTCGCCGAAGATCATGATCTTCTCCTTGTTCCTCAAAGCCTGGATGACCCGATCCACCCCCTTTTCCATGTCCTGCAGAACAAATGGATCCACCAGGTTTTCCAGGGAGGGAGTAAGGAATTCCTCGGCTCTGGCTTTGGTGTCAATACCCCGGCTGATCAGGATTCTGACTGCCATGGGGGGCAGCGAAAGCTCCGAGGTCAACCGGCTCACCAGCGCCTGGTCAGGCTCAGGTGACAACTCCCATTTTGGTTCCATCAATCTCTTTTGTGTCTCCATGCCATCAAAACTCGATTTTGTACAGCACCGCTCCCAATCCGGACGGAGCCTTGTAGACATCGATTAAACTAAGTTCAGGCCTACCCGGGATCTTAGAACGATCTTTTATCGGCTCCAAAAGAAAAGAGAGATCCGTCCTCCAGGAGGCTTCTTTTCCCAGACTTACCACCAGATATTCCACGCTGTTTTTTTTAGCGAAGTCAACCACCTTTTCATAAGGAGCGAAGGGAATGGGGAATGTCACCCGGTTACAGTAGAAGAAGAATGAGTCTCCGGAAAGATACATAACCGCTGCATCCTGCGGCAGAGTCCCATCTGCCCACTGTCCCAGTTTTTTGAGCTCCTCACTCTCCAGCTTCAAATTCCTGAACGTAGCCTGATGCTTCTCGGCTGCGCCGGTTGCCTCGATCCACGAGAAAATCGAAAGGAGGCCCACGGCCAAAAGAACCGCAAAAGCGCCCAAACTCAGGCTACTGCTCTGTCCTGATCCTTTGGAGAACTTACCCAGCGCCTTTCTAATGTTCAGAATCCCGGCCACCGACAGCAAGATCAACAGAGGAGCGTATGGCTGGATAAGCCGGCCGGCGGGAGAAAAGAAGATGGGCATGGTCAAGATGGGAGAGAAGGCACACAAAAGAAAAATCCTCTTTTCCAAAGGCGCTTTATCGATCTTCCAGGAGAACAGATAGGACAGGGATAACAGGAGAAAGGGCAAGAGGAAGAGATTCAACCCGCTCACGCCCTTCCAGATGTTTTTCAGGTAGCCGGCGAAAAAGCCGGAGGAGGTTACATAGCTCACCATGTTCTCCTCCCCCAGAAGCACCTTTCCTTTTATTTCGCTCTCCGGAGTCAGTCCGTCCAGCACCTGGGCAAAGGCCTTTCTTTGCTCGAGATAGTTCAAGCCCTTAGAGTAAGCTTTTTGCTTTAGAATGTTATGAGCCGTCTTCCCGCTTAAGATCCAGTGTCCGGTCTGAGAATGCATGAAATTGACATATGGAAAAGCCAGGATAAGAAAGCCGGCTAAGCAGGTCAAAAGCAATGCTACTGTCTTCAGTCTTCTGTGCATTTTCTTCTTTATCCCGACTATCAGAAAAACCAGGAGCAACAGGGCGAAAGCCACCAGAAACTCAGGACGGGTAAGATAACAGATACCGCTGAGGAGCCCGAACAGAATGGCGTAAAGAAGAGATCTCACCGTGATCAAAAGCCAACCCAAGAAGAGAGCGACCAATAGAAAAAAGGTGTAGGTTGCCTCAGATAAAGAAATCCCTGAGATGGCCACCAGTGCGGGGAAGAAGACCACCAGAAAGGCGCCTGAGTAGGCCGACCTGTATCCGAGGATCCTTTTTGCCAGATAGAAAAAGGGAACCACCGTCAGGCTTCCCAGAAAGAGCGAGACTAAAGAGGCGGCCGATTCCAGCGATCCCGCCACCGGCGAGAAGAGAAGTATCATAAACGGGTAAAGGGGCGGCCAGACCACCGACCACCAGTGAAGCCCGTGCCCGTTCTTTATTCCCCAGGCGATCTTGCCGTAAACGGCCGCATCCCCGACAAGTGGAGCCTGGAAGTATTCGAGAATGGAAAGCCGCACCAAAAGGGCGATCAGAAACAAGATTCCCAGGTAGACAAGGCTGACCGCTCTTTTCTGAAGCAGGGCATCTGCCTTCCCGGAGATCAAATAGAATTGCGCTGTGGTGTCCTTTGGGACAGTGGGGGCCTTACTTTTCTTCTTCTGCTTCATGCGGCGGATTTCGTGCTTTCTTGTGTTGAGCAGGCTTCAAGCTGCCGTCTTTTTGGTCAACAACGTTCGCTGCGCGTCGCTCAGGCTCTACGCCTCAGCGGAATTGTAAATAAACTTCCTGCTCCCGAAAAGTAAAGAAGTCTTTTTCACTTTTTTCATCGCAGGTCACACTGGAGAGCGGAATTCCGCTACTTGAAGGCTGCAAGCCTTCCGAGAAAACCGCATCCTCAGGCGGCATGAAGTCCCGCCCCTGCAGCGTCTGATGGTGAGTTGTCCATAGGATAGGTGATTCAGCCGTGCCGGTTTTAATACTCCCTCAAGAATTGGTTTTTATTCGACGGGAGACTCTGTTAGGAAGACTAGAAAAAAAAGTTGCCAGAGCAGAAAATAAGCCGAGTTCTGTTCCCTTCGATCCCGCCGTCGGCGGGACTCAGGGTGATGATCATCTATCTGGATCCTTTGTCGCCAAAGGATTCAAGCGACCTACCCGGAAGCTATCCCGCCGAAGGCGGGGCGAGGCGGGCAACCTCTTACTCCCATACTTGGTCTTGCTCTCAGGTGGGGTTTACCCAGGCCTGTGTTACCACGGGAACGGGTGGTCTCTTACACCACCTTTTCACCCTTACCCTTCGATCCCGCCAGAGGCGGGACTTTGAGGCGGTATCTTTTCTGTGGCACTTTCCGTCCCTTCAGGATGAATCCTTACGGGCCCACGCGTTACGTGGCGCCTTGCCCTGGAGAGCTCGGACTTTCCTCCCCTCGACTACGCTCGGGGCGATCATCTATTCTGCTCTGGCAATACTAACTGATTCTTATATAACCTTTCTTTTGAACGCAAGCCGACCATTATGAATACGTTCTATCCCCCCGAAACGAAAGTATGTGCGTTGAATGATCTTTGGTCCAAGATTCCCGCTGAACATGCCACCCGCCCGAGGAATAAGGGAGAGGGAGATCTATAGATCAGGGGACGCATTTCTCAATAACCGCAGTGTACACCGGACCCTCTGAATCAATGAATCGCCTTACGCACCAGCCTGTGTCGTTCAGTACGTTCTTCATCTCTTCTCTCGAGACCAGAAGGTAGTCAAACCAGGGAGTTGCGTGCTTTTTGTATCTTATGCGCAGCCGCGCCTGCCCGGACATCCGGCCCCTCTTTTTGTTCAGTTTGTGATACTCCAAATGAACCGGATCGTCAGTCTGGTACGGGTCCATGCTCTCTGCTATTATCCTGGCCTTCCCGGAGGTGATCCTGTGGAATCTCCTAAGCAGCCATCTTGCCCTCTTGAAGCTTGCGAATAATCCGAAGTTATTACCCAGCATAAGCAGGGTGTCGAATTCTCCCAGCTTGGAATCAACCTGAGTGATCGAAATCAGCTTTGTTTTTCTCAGCCCCCTGAGCCTGCAGACCTTTAATGCCAGAGGAGAGGTGTCTATGCCCAGGACGTCGAATCCTTTCTCTTGAAGATACAGAGAGTGTCTTCCTGCCCCACAGCCGATATCCAGCACCCTGCCTCTCACATACCGCATTGCCTTCTTCTGGTCGGGCGACCAATCCTTGTACTTACCGAAATACGCCTTGGGGCCACCTGAAGGGCCGAAGAACCCATCATCCCGCTCCGCGATTTCAAAGCCGCCCATACCCTTCAGGTAATCGAAGACCGCATGACCGTACGCATCCTGGTAATCTCTCATGAGTTCGTCTCTCCAGAAAGATGATTCATGGGACAATCTGTCGATGTACCGGCATCAGGATTCATCCTGAAGGAAATGCCGATGCCCTAAGCTTGGGTAATTCCCATTACCTAAGCATCAAAACCGTCTCCCTGCCACAGCTTGTCAATATCACGAAGCCGCAGAAAATCACCGGTGCCAACCTCAACAACAATTTCACACGGATATCCTCCCTTTGGGATCCTGAAGAATCCATTCTTCCTGGTGGATGGCCTCGCGCGTGACACCTTGGCTCGGGCAAGCTATTGAAATCCAATCAATTAAGGGTTTTTACACAATCTCAGGTCTCGCGGACTAAGGGGATTGCCCACCCGGTCGCTTGGGAAAAGTTTGACTTTTCACTTATCTGCAATTGTGTGCCGTTGGGCAGGACTCAAATCGTCGTGTCGAAAGAGGCCCTGGAAGCACCAAAACTTCACCAGGTCAGAAAGAATCATGGCATTCTGTATACCATAGAGTTTATGTTCATACCTGCCCCTACAGAAGCAAACACAACAACATCGCCCTTTTTCAACTCGTGGTTATCAAGCTTTCCTTTAAGCAACAGGTCAAGCAAGGTGGGCAGAGTTGCCACCGAGCTGTTTCCCAGCCAGGAAATAATCATGGGCATGACATAGGGCGGCGCCTCCTTCACTCCGTATAACCTGAACAAACGCTTTAATATTGCCTCATCCATCTTTGCGTTCGCCTGGTGTAGAAGTACCTTGTTTACGTCACCGAGGGATAATCCTGCTTTGACAAGACTCTCCCTGACAACAAGCGGAACTGTCCTCAAAGCATACTCATACAGCTTATGACCATCCATCTTAAGGAACAATTCATTGCCTCGGTAATCGGGGTCGTATGATTTGCCCATCCGGAGCATATACGTCTGCTCAAGGCTATCTGACCTCACCGCATGAGAGAGTATTCCGATCCCGCTGTTGTCGGGACTTCCTGTCGCCTCGACTATTGTAGCTCCGGCCCCGTCGGCATAGATCATACTGTCCCGGTCATGAGGGTCTGAAACCCTGGAGAGAACCTCTGCTCCTATAACAAGAGTTCTCTTGGCATCACCCGACTTGAGATAACAATCAGACTGTATCATTCCCTGCAGCCAGGCGGGACAGCCAAAGACAAGATCATAAGCTATGATTTTTGGATTTTGTACCGCCAGTTTTTGCTTTACCCTTGCCGCAAGGCTTGGTACAAAATCAGACCTCTTGTTATGTGCTGACACGTCACCGAAGTTGTGAGCGACGATTATGTAGTCAAGGCTCTCCTTGTCAATCTTGGATGACTCCAGGGCATCCTTTGCTGCGAGAAGAGCGATGTCGGAGGTAACCAGGTCGTCTGCGACATGCCTCCTTTCTGCAATACCTGTTATTTTGCCAAATTTCTCTATGATCTCATCATTGGTCTTGTCTAATTTCTTCCCATCCGAATCATAGAACTCGTTTCCAATAAAACTCTCGTTACGAACCCTTCCTGTGGGTACATAACTGCCGGTTCCTCTAATAATGGAATAAATATTTTTATTCATGGTGTTTTATTTGAAATAAGGGTGTAAACTGTGCAATGGCGTATAATAGGGTTTGCGAACTTTTGGTCCTGTTGTCTCGTTCGTCACGGACGCCCTTCAGGGTGAATCCTCGTCCGTGATGGATTAGGATGATCCAACGGGGTTCCGTCACTGGCAAACGTTTGTCGGCGGGAGACCTATTGAAAATCCTGGCTTATCTGATAATTGGGAGCCTCTTTGGTGATGATCACGTCGTGAGGATGGCTCTCTCTCAAGCCCGCGTAGGTGATGACCATAAACTGCGCTTTCTCGGACAGCTCTTTTATGGTCCTTGCTCCGCAGATTCCCATACCCGCTCTCAAGCCCCCCACCAGTTGGTAGACTGATTCAGAAAGAATGCCCTTGTAAGGAACTCTTCCTTCTATCCCTTCCGGCACCAGCTTTTTAGCCTTCAGTTGATGCTCCTGGAAGTATCTTTCCCTGCCTCCCTTTTTCATCGCCTCGATAGAACCCATGCCCCGATAGAGCTTGAAGGTTCTTCCTTCAAACAGTATGGTCTCTCCGGGGCTCTCCTCGGTGCCGGCGAAGATGCTCCCGATCATGGCCACGGCTGCACCGGCTGCCAGGGCCTTGGCCACGTCACCGGAGTATCTTATCCCTCCATCCGCAATTATTGGGATATCGTGTTTTGCAGCGGCTTCGGCGCAGTCCAATATGGCGGTAACCTGCGGTACCCCTGCCCCGATCACCACCCTGGTCGTGCATATGGATCCCGGCCCAACCCCCACCTTGACGCAATCGGCTCCCACCCGGATTAAATCCTCGGTTCCTTCCCTGGTGGCCACGTTGCCTGCTGCCAGAGGAACTTCCGGGAATTTGTTCTTGATCTTCTTGACAGAGTCCATCACCCCTTTGGAATGCCCGTGAGACGAGTCGATCACCAGAAGGTCCACTCCCGCATCCACCAGAGCGGAAGCACGGGCAATCATATCCTTAGCCACGCCCACCGCCGCGCCCACTCTCAGTCTGCCCCGTGAGTCCTTGCAGGAGTTGGGATACTGGATGTTCTTCATGATGTCCTTGACCGTGATCATCCCCTTGAGGTTTCTCTTTTTGTCCACCATCAGGAGCTTTTCGATTCTGTT
>JBARPX010000052.1:0-15783 GCA_049643405.1 Candidatus Zixiibacteriota bacterium | reverse complement strand
GACGCAAGCCATAGCAGTTGTGCCAACACCTATGAAAGGATCCAGGACTACATCTCCTTTTCGGGTAAACAGTTTGATAAACCATGTAGGCAACTCAATTGGAAACACGGCACTATGTCTACGGTTGGAGCATTCTGTAGCAAATGTCAGCACATTCGTTGGCTCACATTGGTGTTCTTCTTCGAAGACGAGAACATTGTGAGGATTAACTCTTCTTTTGTTCAACCAGTTTGATACATTTCTGCCAAACTTACTATTTGTTCCAGACACGTTTCTAATGAAGTCTCTCTTAGACATCGACTTAAATCTCTGCTTTGTCCAATCCCCGATCGGCACCTTTACAGCATCCTGGTACATCCTGAATTTCTGGAGTTTAGAAAAATGTAGACACCGCTCCCAACTGTCACGAAATCTGTTTGGCCACTTTCCAGGATATGAATTCCTTTTGTACCAGCAGTACTCCTCAATCCACATCCAACCCTGTTTCTTCAGAGCCAGGATCAATTCTATGACATAGGTCTGACGTTCTCCGTTCTTGACATTCTCTTTGATGTTCAAGACGAAGGAACCTGTTGGTTTCAATGCTCGGTGTAGCTGCTCAGAGATCGGCAAGAACCATTCCACGTATCGATCAGGATGAACTCCTCCGTACGAACTCTTTCTCCTGTCAGCATAGGGAGGTGAAGTCATAACCAAATCTATGCTACTATCGGGAAAGAGCGAACCATTGCTCAAATTGCTCAGACAGTCTCCAGGGTATATGATATCCAATCTGTTGGGTCTCATGACACTCAATATATGGAATTCAAGCTCCTTGGTCCAGTGGTTTCTTGGGAGCCTTTGAATCTGAATCGTCGGAACTCTCACACAACGAAAAAACGACTACTTCCTCAGCGCGTTTCCATTCTCCCGCACTCTCGTAGACGTTCAAGTAGGGGTCCCTCACTATCTTCAGAGAATCAAGTCTGAATGACTCTTCGTTGACAGCCGGCAGCAGGTATAGACAATACCTGTGGCGGTAGATCGTGGCTTTGTCAATTTCGTTTCTTGTCCAGTAGAACCGATAGTCGGACAGTGAAACAGCTTTCACCTCTATGTATCTTGGGATCGAAGGTCCATCCCTATCGGGGTTGCCATCAAAGCTCTTCACATCATAGCCGGCGCGAACGTCTTTCAGGGCAGTATGTTCTATTTTCTCGATCAGATGCGGGAAATCAGAAAGTCTGTCCTTTTCGTATTTGACAATCTCAAGCTCTGCGGCTTTGCCGATCAGTTCTTTTCTTTTTCGGAGCAAAAGGAACTCATCCGGAGATAGCCCGCGAGATTCCCTAAACAGGGAGTAAACTAGGAAATAGTCGTCCGCTACAACATACTTGTCCGTCTCAGAATCCAAATACAGGAACCCGAGATCTATGAGGAGATTTCTCAGTCCGCTGAACTTGAGTCTCTGAGCCGAGCCAGGTGCACACTTCCAACGCCCATCTTCTAAGTGAAACTGAAAGAGAAAGCCTTCCAGTTGCTTACTGTATTGGGTCCTCTTGGCTATTAAGTTATCAATGATCAACTCTCTTACGGTTCGCTCAGGGTGGAGAGCTTTTCGGACTTGGTCCCAGAATGCTGTATACCTCGCCCGTGGCAAAACCCGGTCTTCCTTGATTTCGATTAACTCCACACCCAGCAAAAAGTCCACAGTCTCGGCAAAATTGGACGCACCCGCCGAATATCTCTGCCGCAGGAATTCTCTTTGCAGGAGAGACGATCCAAACAGTACCTCAGAGAAAAAGGAAATCTGCTTCACTGAAATCCGCTCAAAGGGAAACATCATGCCTCTCCAAATAGCCTTTTGTAGGCCTCAATATCGGAATCGTCCTCAAACATATCAAGCGAGTAAATCTCGCAATCCTCCTCCACGATCTCATACATCTTCTGTGCCTTCTCATCTAAATTACGCTTTATGTCCTGATCGATACTGTTCTCATATTGAAGAAAGTAATAGTTGGCCTGCGTCGTCTCTGAGCCCCCGACTCTGTGTATTCTGTCCAGCGACTGGAGATACTGAGCGCAGTTATATGAGAGATCATAATATACAGCGTGTTGACATGTTTTGTGAAGTGATATTGATTCTCCGCAAGCAGCCGGGTTTGCTACGAGGATGTCGAGACCGCTGTTGGGGTCCACAAACTCATTGCGAATTGTCTGACGTGTTTCCTCATCCTTAATCGCCTTGCTTGTTTCCTCACCCTCAACGAAAGTGTGTTCCACGGGCGTTCGACCATAAATCAGTTTACAGTAGACTCCAACTTGAGACAAGTATTTGACTATCAACTCAAGTGTGCCTATGAAATGGGCCCAGATGATGACTTTCTTACCCTCCTCTTGAAGCTCAGTGACGAAGCCCTCGAGGTATTCCAGTTTTGCAGGTGTTTCCAGGACATCATAGTCACAGATAATCCGCCATAGATCCGACTGCTCATTGATGAGGGTTTCTGAATAGCCTTCCAGGGCAGTGGTCAGCAGCTTAACATATGACGTGCATTGCCGGAGTCTCATTATTCTTGCCCGTCTCAATACTCTAACCGCATCGATGTTCCTCAGATAGTCGTCCCTTGAATATTGTCTAATCTGAGTCTCGATAGCATCATAGATCGTTTTCTCGTGTCTGTGCATGGGCAAGACTTTTGGAGGATGAAAGACCGGAGGAATCAGATGCAGTTCCGATTTTCTCACACGATAGAAGAGAGGGCCGATTCCCTCCTTCAAAAGTCGTTTGGCTGAAGCCGCATCACGGTTCTCCTCATGCATCAGAATATTTGTCTTCGTGCGCGAATCCATAATTTCGCTGTTGGGCCATAGGAAGTCAAACATATTGTAGACATCCGCATAGCTTCTTGGGAAGGGTGTTCCCGTCAACACGCATCTATGTCTTGCGGGCTTCGAAATACTCAAAACGGCACCAGCCCAGCTGCCCCCGAGCTGCTTAACATAATGGGCTTCGTCAAGGACTACAAACGCATCGACCCCAGGCTTGCTTATGAATTTAACAACGTCGTCTCTATCATTCAGCAGGGTTTGATAGGTAATTAGATAGAGCTCTGCCAGTTCTGTTATGGAGGCGAAGTATTCCAGCTTTCGAAGCACATGATCACCCCCCGCCAGTATCCGACACTCCGGGGGACGACCAAGCGTGAGCTCAAATTCCGTTCTCCACGGCGCGAAACATGCAAGCGGCCCCACCACAAAAAGTAGATTGACTTTCCCTTCAGACTTCAACTTGTCGTAGACCCCCAACACGACTGATGTCTTTCCGCTCCCGGGAACCGAAAAGTTCGCTCCGTTTTCCACGAGATACAGATGGAAAGCCGCTTTCAGTTGATGCTCCTTCAAGCGTCTTGGTAGTGATTCCTGAATGAGCGATGCAAAATCCGCGAATTCTCGTTTATCAAAGTCACCCTCTTTTAGCTTCCTTCCGGACTCTTTTATTGACTCAACGAGTCGGATCTCTTCGTAGACTTTCACAAGATACTTCTGGCACGCTGGAGACAGAGCATAGTGGATTTTTTCCTTGTCCAGATACCTCAGTAGCTTCAGCAACATCGACCTAACATCTCTTGGGGACGCCTCATAGGACCCAGCCTTGGATTGCCTAGCAAAACCCCAAAAGTCCAACTGCGTTGTTTGGTTAGGCTTCAGCACAGATATTACGTCCTTTAAAACAATGGAGCAACTGGAAATATCAACTAGCATTACCGAATCGCTTCCTATTTTACCCTTCTATTGAGCTTTTTCAACTCTTTGTCGTGCCGATATAGCTCAGATTCGATTTCACTAGCGCGCTTCTGAATCCGCTTTGTAAGCTGCATCGCTTTTGGTATATCAGAGTGCCTTACGGTTTTCGTGTTCATGCAAGCATGATTGAGTTTCTTGAGCGCCGCCTCCAGCAAGGCCTTAGGCGTTTCCCGTTCCCTCCTGTGTTCGAATGAATCCATTGCTCGCTTGATCTGTCTAATGATAAGTTCTCTGTTCTTGCGCCTCCATATCGAATCCAGATCACCGTGATCGTGCTCCTTGCCCTCTGCATCGACCCGCTCACTTTCCGACAACTTCAAATCAACGTCCAGAAGCTGAAGCAGCTCGTTTCTTGAATCCTCCTCCCCAAGCCACTTCGGGAACTGTCTCATGACCTGATGCACTTTCGTTAGGCCCGGCAATTCCCGGAGTTCTCTCATGCGAATGATCTTGAAGGCAACATCTTCTATGTCTCCGACTTGATCTTCGCGAATCCCGAGGTTTGAGCGCTTCCTCTCGTCGGATAGTCTTCGATAGACGAATTTGTAGTAGTCAAGAAAGGCCTGCCAACGGCCCTCTGGATCCCCCAGGCCTTTCGACACGGTGGAGTAAAGACCCTCCCTTCCCAGGTACTCCAGATACCTATCAATGCACCTCAGAGGCTGGAGGTAGTCAGCTTCAAATTTCCTAACGGATTCCTGGAACTTTTTTTCATCCTTGCCGGCATAAACCGGATCATCTCTCAGTTGCTCTTCCAGTCTCATTCCAAGATTGATTTTTCGCCTCACAGATATCGCTTTGTCGAAGGCGTAGTATTCCGCTTTTCCATCGCTCTGAAGCTGATACCGGTTCTCGATCTGCTCGATTTGCAAGAGCGTAGGCGGTCCCCCCTCCTCACCCTTTCCGGGGAGGATCACTACCTTCATCAGCTGGAACCTTTGGTCACCAGGATATTTCTTGAGTAGGCTTTCCAGCACCATTTTCCTTCGGTTTCCGTTTATGAGAAATCCATCACACGTAATGATGGCTGGATCCCTTTGCCCTTCATGTTTAATGGAATCCGTCAATTCCTCAGTTTTCTTCTCGTCCTTTTCTGAGAGAAAGCTCTCTATTATCTCTTGCGCCTTGTCCCTCCTTTCATGTAATAGGCGCTGGTTTTTTTCATAATGCAGGACATCAGAAGAAATTCGTCCGTTGTCCTTTCTGTAGCGCAGCAATTCAATCGGTACATAAAGAACATCTCTCTCTTTTCCATCTCTCCGCTCGTTTCGGAAATCAATGACAGCCTTGGTTGGCCTGGGTCCCCTCGTTTGTCTGGAACTGATCTCCCGAGCGAAATCCTCGATGATTTCTCTGACGTTAGGTTTCGTTATCCTCTCCACAGTAACCTCCGTCTTGTGACCATCAACTTCGGAAATCCGAGACTGCTAATTGTATCCGGGTCGGGTTCACCTTCTGCGATTCACGCAGACCTGCTCGGCTTCAGACTGTTCTTTGGCACAGCTTAAGAGTCGGATAGCCCCCGTACGGGGGACATATCCGACCTACGAACTCTTGACGTAGCTATGGCCGAAATGCCCCTGGACAGGTCGGACACAGCAATCGGACTTGAGCAAGTGAGACCCGATGGGCTCTCAACTCCAAGCTCCGATCAGGTATGCCCAGACTTGCCTCCTGCATATACAACCTCTGTTAACAACAAATATTATAGCCCGCAGACCTGTAGAAGTCAAGGAAAATGCTACGAAATTAAGATGGAACCCCCCTGTCTCCCCCTTGTCAGGGGGACAAATACGTGCCCTGCGGACAGCCACGAGGGCTGTCCCTACGACTTCCCGCTCTTGTTCGTCATGGACTCTCTCGCCTGCACTTCATAAGAGAATACTGTCGGCTCTTTAACCCCCTGTCTCCCCCTTCCTACGGATCTTCGATATCAGGGGGACGTAAAAACGGTCTCCTTGTGAGGGATGATAGGCCTGGTCTGGCAAGTCCGCCGGAGGCGGGCAGGGCCTGACAGAACCGAAAGAACTTCCAGGCCTTGATGAAGAAATACAATATTAGGATGGAAAAATAGGTTAAGAGTGTTTATATTTAACGTGCCCGTCGGGTCCCCCGACCCGACGGGGTCGAAAGAGACGGGAGCTTCTTATACAGAAGGAGACAGTCCCAGACGGGCCGTCCGGCTGTATTTCCCGGATTATACAGTCTGTATAATCACTGTTAGCCGGACTACCCCACAGAGTGGCTCGCCACGGAATGAAGGAGACCAACGGGATGGACAAGAGTCATAGGACTACGATCCGCAACCTGGTGATCTTCGCCGCTGTCGTACTTGCGATCGGCTGGATCGGTCGATGGTTGGATGTGTTGATGGGCAACCCGGCCTCGGAGGGCCTCGGGATACTCCTGTGGCTCGTGGTGCCCACCGGAATCGCCCTTCTTCTGCGGGCATTCGCCGGAGACGGGTGGACGGACTTCGGGATCAAGCCGAACCTCAGAGGGAACGCGGTGTGGTATCTTGTCGCGCTGCTCATCTATCCTACGCTCACAGCGCTCGTCCTCGCCATCGGCGGTGGCCTGAGCCTGATCGCGTTTCCCGGTCTCTCGTTCGGCACGGTCGGACTCATCCTGCAGACGTTCGCCCTGGGGGTCCTGCCTCAGTTCGTCAAGAACATCTTCGAGGAGGCCGCGTGGCGCGGGTATCTGGCCCCCAGGGTCTACTCCCTCGGACTGAACGACTACGTTGGACACGTCCTCGTCGGGCTCGTATGGGGCGCCTGGCACATCCCCTACTACCTGTTCTTCCTGGATCGAGCGATTCTCCAAGACTTCACCACGCTGACGGTGGCAGCCTTCATCCCCGTGGCGATCGTGGTGATGATCGCGTGGGCGATCGTCTACGGCGAGATTCGTCTGCTGACCGGTTCGATCTGGCCGGCGGTACTGATGCACATGGTGGAGGACGCGTTCCTCAACCAGCTCTTCACGGAGAAGCACATCTCGATCGTCCCAGGAACGGACTGGCTCGTCTCGCCGCTGAACGGATTGGTGAGCATCTTACTCTTCTTTGCGGTCGGCATCGGACTCAATCGATACCGGAAGACGAGACAGCAGGTGCGGCCTGCCCAGAGCGCTCGGCTAACAAGCGCATCAGCCTGACGAACCCCGGCAAGGAGAGCTACGCTCTCCCCGAGGCTTTCAGCCTCGGTTCGCAGGTTATGCGCATAACGTTAGGCACCAGATAGAATTACTGGATACCTGATTCTGATAGAGGAGGTCTGATGGCATTGCCTGATGATACTCGCGAAAAAATAGAAAGGCGGCTTCAAGAATATTGCGAAAATAAGGTGCCTCCGGAGATGCGAGACCCTTCACTTCGTTCAGGGTGACAGGGTTCAGGTCATTCTGAATCTTGCCGCAGGTTGGGCGGAGAATCTCTGGTTCCTAGAGGTGTGTTGTAACGGGGTCGCCTGGCCGCTGGATGATAACATCCAGCGGGAGCGTCAGTCCCCCTTCCTACGGATCTTCGATCTCAGGGGGACAAAAAAGACCGCCAATGCGTGTCTTTGTTACCACAAAGACCAAATTCACAACAAGTTTAATGGTGAACGCGATCGCTCCAGTATTATTGAGGAGACGATCCTTTTTTGTATACGCCGCCCCTTTAGGGAGGATAAGAATCATATGAACCATCCGCTTGATGCCCACTCCAAACAAAACCGGCTCACTTGTCACCCGGTCGGTCCGCCCCTCTCCGCCGTCGGGTTCACAAACGCCAAAACCCAGCCAGGGGCTAGTGCCCTGCTCCGGGATAACGATCTTCTATCTCGACCCCGGACTTCGAACCATAAAAAAAATCAAAAACAAAGTCCAGCAAGTCCAGTATGTCCAGCAAGTCCAGACTTGCAGGTCGGGCTGCCCGACAATCACCCTGTGAGCCACCCGCCGCAGGCGAGGCGAAGAATCTTTCATTCTCGGATGTGTGTTGTGCCGGGGTTTCCGATCCGCCGGATGACGGAGACCCCCGGACGGGCCCCCAGACGGGAGCTCAGACGAGCCCGTATGGGCGTCCGCTCGCCTGGGCGTCTGGGATAACATCCCACGGGGAGCGGGTTGGGTCCCCTGACCTGACCCTTGCGGTATCCGAAATCGCTGTCTCGAGCGGAGGATTTCGGACCTGCGCGCCAAAAACGTATATGAAACGTATTCACTATATATTTTTCCTATACACCGCGAATTCCTCCTAAGTCTTTATATCTCAACAAAACCCTCTGATTTCGGTGCATAACTTTGATATGCACCAACTCGGCTGAATCCGTAGAATACACCCATCCTCGTTCTTCGGCATGAAACATAAGCTCTTATATTTCAAGCCATTAACTGAAAAGCCTGGCGAATCTTTGTGAAAAAAGTCACAATCGGCACATCTCTTGCACTATAGGAGAGGCGGAAAGAACAGAAAGGAAGGTGATAGGAGATGCCGTACCGAGCAAATGTCTTAGTGGTGGATGATGAGGAGATAGTCTGCAATAGCTGCCGGAAGATATTGAGCCGAGCAGGACACAACGTGCAGACTGCTCTGAACGGACGAGAAGCTCTCAGAAGGGTGGAAGAGGATAAATATGACGTGCTCATCGCCGACTGGAAGATGCCGGAGATTGACGGGATGGAGGTCCTGAGGATCGTGAAGAAGAATCATCCGGATATCGTGGTGATAATGATAACCGGATATCCGTCAGTGGAATCCGCAGTCCAGGCGATGAGATTGGGCGTTTCCAACTACGTTCCCAAGCCTCTCAGCCCTGATCAATTAACGCAAGCGCTAAGAAAGGCCCTGCAGGAGCGAAAGAGCGGAAGGACAGACCTGCTGCATTATCAGAAGTATATCTGGGCCAAGATACAGGAGAACGGCACTGTCAAGGTGGGGGTAAACAACCTGTTCAGGGAATCGGTGGGTGACATTCTCTATATCGACTTACCCTGTCACCAGAGCAGGGTCGAACAGGGGAGGTTGTTTATCAGGATACTGGCTTCCGACAAGCAGATGCACAAACTTCTCGTGCCCATTCGTGGCCGGCTGGTCAAGATCAACTATGAGATCAACTTCAATACCGACATGATCAACAAAGATCCATTCGGAAAAGGATGGATCGTTCAACTGGAACCTTTCTACTTAGAAGAGGATCTAAAAAACTGGTCAGGCAATGTCTCCATTCCGTCAGACCAGGCGAGACATGAACTGAATTCTGAACTTAGAGTGATTCCCCCGGATTTAGGACCAGGCGTCAAAACAGAACCGGAGATGAAGGAAAAAACAGAGCCGGAACCAACCGGAAGGTTCGGGAAAGAGCATCACGAGGCTAAGGTTCCCATAGGGAAGTTCTTCCTGTCTGCATTGGCCTCTCGGCTCTTCTTCCCGGCTTTGTTGCCCATTATCCTGGGCGCGGTGGTGAAACCTCTATTTTGTCATGTTAGCCCCCAGGGGGCTGACTGAAGGGAGTGATTAAGATGAAACGTAAACCGAATGTCCTGGTGGTGGATGACGAAAAGACCGTCTGCTCCAGCTGCAGGAAGATCCTGATCCGGGAGGGCTACAACGTGGATGTGGCTTTGTCCGGCGAGGAGGCGTTGAGCAAGATCAAAAGAAACGGATTCGACGTGGTCATCTCGGATTGGAAGATGCCGGAGATGGATGGAATGGAGGTGGCCAGAAGAATCAAGAAGGAGAATCCGGAGATTGCGGTGATATTGATCACCGGCTATCCCTCGGTGGAGACCTCGATTGAGGCCATCAGGTCCGGGGTATCCGACTATGTGCCAAAACCCTTCACCCCGGAAGAGCTGTCCGACGCCATGATCAGGGCGCTGGCCAAGGGTCAGGCCGTACCGACAGATTTGGTGTTGGATCGGTTGATCGAAAAAGGGGTGGTAAGCCCGAAGGCTAAGCCCAGGGTGGCGGAGGTGGTCCGAGAAGAAGCCGTGACCGCTCCGGCGGTAGCTCCTATGCCTGCAGAAGAGCGTAAGGTCGGTCCGATAAAGTTCGTCTTCAAATCCGTCTTAGCCCCGGTTTTTTCCAGGCTATTCTTCATCGCCCTGGGTCCGATAGTGATTTTCACCGTGTTCGCCGGCATTGTCAAAGCGCTTGCCGGGAAAAGACCCCTGGAGTGATTCAGCGGCTATGATTACGGTCGGCGGAGAATCGCCGGCTCAGGAGATCAGAAGAGATGACAGAGACGTCCGGAAATGACAGCCAAAACAAAAGGAGTGAGAAATGGTAGCCTTGTTGGTAGTGTTCACGTTCATAGCGGCCATATTGATCGATGCTCTGGTCAGACGAGGTAAGAGGGTAGAGGAGAGGGTGGAGATGACCGCTTCTGCCCGACCTGCTGTTGCGCTTGCTGCCACCCCCAGATCGGCCGCCAATGTTTTGGTGGTGGACGACGAGCAGACTGTGTGCAACAGTTGCAAGAAGATCCTGACCCGGGAAGGCTACAAGGTTGATGTGGCTTTGTCCGGCGAGGAGGCCTTGAGCAAGGCAAAAGGGAATGAATTCGACGTGCTGATCGCTGACTGGAAGATGCCGGAGATCGATGGGATTGAAGTAGCGAGAAGGATAAAGAAGGAAAATCCTAACATGGCGGTCATTCTGATTACCGGCTATCCCTCGGTCGAAACCTCGATCAAAGCCATGAGGGCCGGGGTATCCGATTACGTGCCCAAGCCATTCACCCCGGCGGAGCTATCCGACGCAATGATGAGAGCCCTGGCCAAGGGTCAGGCCGTTCCGGCAGACTTAGTGCTCGATCGGCTGGTCGAGAAAGGGACGGTGGCCTCGAGATCGAAACGTGCGGCGGCGGACGCTGCACCGGAAGCAGCCAGCTAACCCAATGGTGTTTGCGAACAGAGCACAAAAGGCAAGACATGCGGATTCCAACGGTTCAGCCAGCAACAAGAAGACGATAGAAGAGAAATAACAAGGAGTCATCAAATGACAAAACCCAAAGCGCTTTTGATAGATATCACCAAGTGCATAGGCTGTCAGGCTTGCGTTTTAGCCTGCAAGGAAGCCAACGGCCTTCCCGGAGAGGAAGAAGAGGAGCTCTCCTCCACAGCTTATACCGTGGTGAAGGAAAAGGACGACGTCTATTATCGTCGTTTGTGCATGCATTGTAACGATCCTTCCTGCAAATCAGTCTGCCCGGTAGGGGCATTCGAGAAGACTCCGGAGGGCGCGGTAATATATCACGCACACAAATGCATAGGGTGTCGCTACTGCATGCAGGCCTGTCCCTTCACCGTCCCGACTTATGAATGGGACAAACGTGCGCCCAAGGTGAGAAAATGCACCATGTGCTACGAGAGGCAGAAGGAGGGAAAGATTAGCGCCTGCGCCGAAGCATGTCCCACCGAGGCCACCATATTCGGAGATCGAGATGAGCTGATCAGGGTGGCGCGGAAACGCATAGAAGAAAATCCGGATCTGTATGTGGACCACATATACGGCGAGAAGGAAATTGGTGGAACGTCTGTTTTGATCTTATCCAGCGTTCCGCTTGAGACGCTCGGCTTCCCCGGCAACCTTGGGGATCGTCCCCTGTCTGAGCTTACCTGGGCAGCGCTCAAAGGTGTTCCGAGCATAGCCATCTTCGGCGGCGCATTCCTTTACGGGGTATGGTGGATTATCGACCGAAGGATGGAGCTGGCCGAATACAAGAGAAAGCAGCAGGACTCTGAGTTGGAATAGAAGATATAAACGCGCAGCTGCAAAGCGATCGGAAGGCTGATAACGAGAAGGAGATCAAGGTGAGTATCAAATTACCGTTCAAGATAACTTTCTGGAAAGTAGTCCTGCTTTTGATCTGGGTGGCCGGCCTTATAGCGACCATTGTCCGTTTCACCGGCGGCTTGGGGGCAGCTACTAATTTGAGTGATAAGTTTCCCTGGGGGCTGTGGGTTGGGTTCGACGTCATATCGGGAGTGGGGTTGGCCGCCGGCGGGTTTACCCTGGCGGCGGCAGTCTACGTGTTTCACGTAAAGCGGTTCTATCCCGTTCTGAAACCCGCCATCTTGACCGCTTTTTTGGGGTACCTTCTGGTGATCGTGGGTCTTCTCTTTGACGTGGGACGCCCGGACAAGCTCTACAATCCTCTTTTCATGGGGAACTTCCATTCCCCGTTGTTTGAGGTGGCCATGTGCGTCATGTTATACACCGGGGTGTTGTTTTTCGAATTCAGTCCGAACCTCTTCGAACGTTTGGGCTGGAGCGGGCCCAAGAGATGGATAGGCAGGATAACGGTTCCCCTGGTCATACTGGGAGTCGTCCTTTCCACCATGCACCAGTCCTCTTTGGGTTCGTTGTTCTTGATCGTGCCTCACAGGCTATACACGCTTTGGTACTCGGCGTCTCTGCCTCTGCTGTTCTACGTCTCCGCGATTGCGGCGGGATGCGCCATGGTCATTTTTGAATCACACCTAAGCTTTAGAGCTTTCGGTCACCGCCTGAAGCAGGACGTGCTGGCGGACATCGGAAGAATCCTTCTGGTGGTTTTGGTGATTTACCTGCTTATGAAGATTTATGATTTCTTCATGCAGGGTATTTGGTCGGAACTCTTCCTCCCCCGCATGGAGACCGGGCTTTTCTGGTTGGAGATCTTAGCAGGAATAATCGCTCCCATCATCCTGCTCTCGATACGAAAGATAAGGCTCTCCACCAGGGGACTTTATTTAGCGGCGGTGTGCACCATCGTCGGGTTTTTGCTGAACCGACTGAACGTGTCTACGACCGGTTTCGTGGCTTCGTCCGGGGTCAACTACTTTCCGTCATGGATGGAGATCGCCGTCACCCTGGCTCTGGTAGCCACCGGATTCTTCATCTTTGCTATGGCAGTGCGGTACTTGCCCATCTTCGCCCATCCGGAAGAAGGTTCTAAGCCCGAGAGGGTCAGGATTCCCGACAGGGTTCTGCGGGTCGAATCGTGACCTGAGCCCTGAACAAGTGAGGTAGTAGACGCGTTAAAAAGTGCCCCCAAACCAAGGGGAAGGGTTCTGGTTCCCTTCTGATATAAACCCTTCCCCTTCCCACCTAAGGGAATTCCGCAGAGCATCACTCACTCGTTCATGCGCGGCTTCATCGGCGGATTCCTGAAACTCCCGCCGGTGAAAAAGGCGCTTATGAGCGATACGCTCCGCTCTTCGTTTCTGACAATGATGAAGAGAGGGGGTTAGGTGACATCGCCGGGTGCCGGTGCATCAAGACTGACACTGAACTTGCCCAAAATAACTTGACATTGGAGAGGATCAACTGTAAATTCATTTATTGATTTGCATATTAAAGGGATGTTATACGGAAACCATATAATCAATAGTTGGGTATGATTAAGAAAAGAAGAGGTGAAGTTATGCTTACGCTACATAAAAAAATCATAGTGGATGAAAAGGGCAAGCCAACCGAAGTGATTATTCCCTGGAAGGAGTACAAAGAAATAGAAGAGCTGTTAGGATTAGATCTTGATAAGAAAGCTATCAAAGATCTCAAGCAAGCACGAAAAGATAGAGAAGAAGGCAAAGATGATGCTTATGTAGACCTGGATTCTATATGAAATATAAGGTTATTGTCCACAAGCGAGCGGCTCGGTATTTAAAAAGTCTGCCTGAATCTCAAAGGCAACGCATTAAACAATCTTTGAGAGAATTAGAAGGTGGGATTACGGGCAAAGTGGATGTAAAGTCGATGGCTGGAGAGTGGAAGGGATATTATAGAATGAGAATTGGAGATGATCGAGTAATTTTCTGGATTGATCATAAATTGAAGACGATGTATGTTGACCATATTGGCTCAAGAGGAGAGATCTATAAAAAGAAATAACGCCTAACAGACGATTCCATCGGACGGGTAAAGCGGGTACTGATTTTAGTCATTAGGCAAAATGAGGGAAAGATAATTCGGGTTCTGTCGGGTCTTGCCCGCCCTACGGGCGTAGCTTGGCGGGTGTGACCCGACAGTTCGTGGGTCAGGAGCCCTGCGCCCACACTGGCTCGTCTGAGCATCTAGCAAATAGAAGTGTCGGCAGCACGGGGCTTCCGGCCTACACAACTGACAAATAGAAGTGTCGGGAGCACGGGGCTTCTGACCTACCAGGTGTACGAAGGCAGTTATGAAGAATTCTATTCTCACATCACTAGTCTTCCTCAGCTTGGTCGGCTTAACATACGCGGAAGATGAATCTGAGCTTGATAAGTTAATGACCCGAAGAACACTACGATGTGACGATGTTTCCTACAATTCCTCGTTCTTGGTTCAAAGGTACTTTGAAGACGGGAAATATGACTCTGTAAAGATAATCCTTGATTATTGGGAACAGAAGTGTGGTTTCAGTGAACCATTATTCAGAGCGAGAATACTAAGTTCCATTTTCACCGACACATTTTCCGAGGACCTTTATGAACGAAGCATTATTTCTCACCTGTTGACGTACAAACGCAATAATAGTAAAGAGTCAGAGCGGACACAAAATCAATATTACTTAGATTACTATTTTTGGGGCGTCACTTTTAATCCAATTCATCCTACATTTGATGAATTTACACTAAAGCTAGCTTACACGAACTTGAAGAATGTACAAGAAGGTGACGTTCGATATCTATTATGCAAATTCTATAGCAACGAATTCGATTTTGTTTTCGAGGAGCTCAAATCAAATAGATATAACCACACTGATTTAAAGAGCTATTATGAAAATGAAGTTGAGGAAACTCTTTCAGAAACAGAATATCATTTAGGTCTCATTGGTGGGGCTTGGTTTCCTCAAGGGAATAGTAAGACATTGGGAATTCATCCCACTTTGGGATTCTCACTTGGCTTTAAGCAGAATAAAATTCTGTATGATTTCACAGGGATACTCCGTTTTTTGGATTCTTCAAATAGATATACTATCGAACATAAAGGCAGTGTTATTGAAACTAATGACTTCCTCGGCGGTTACATCGGTTTAGACTTAGGCTATGAAGCTTACCGTGATAGAAGAAATGAAATTGATTTCGTAATTGGCGCAGGTTATGATGGTTTCACAGCCTATAGGAATAAGGATGATGAAAAAGATACGAAAGATATAGATTCGTTTAACTTCAACGTCGGTCTTGGGTATCGTTATTACTATTCTGATTTCACAACAGAATACATTGGTTTTCAGGTAAGGACAAATCTAGTGAGTTATTACAATCCTGGCGGAACAAACCTTTCTGGCAACACGGTATCGTTAAGGATTATTCTGTCAAGTTCAGGAAATTATTTCAAATATAGTAAGTTAAAGAGATTGAAATATGATTTCTAGACATGGTTAGTTCGTAGTCAGGTGCCCTGCACGTCCGGCAGATAGCACTGTGTGGGGGCGCTATGTGGATCAAGATAAACGATGTTAGATACGTCGGCCAAAGTTAGGATTTCGTTAATCAGCGAAGAAGCAGAAGATGTATCTTAGAATCTTAATCGTAGTATTGCTGCTGCTTCAATTATCCTCGCAAGCTCTTTCCCGCGATCAGGCTGAGTCATTCATCCAATCGCTTATCACAAATAACAATATAGATAGCTTCGCAGATCAGTCCGAGTTAGAAATCTCGAATCGCCTCGGAATACAATATGAAGGTGTGGATAACAAATTCCTTATCTCGTATGACATCGAAGACAGCATCAAAAACAGCATTAAGAGGAATGAGCTAGACTACACTATCGAGGTGATTGATCTTGAAGGTGATTATTCGAAGATCATCTTTTCTATTCAAGAGCCAAGCTACAAAAAAGAGTTTTTCTTCAAAGGCCAGAAATACATTTCGCCGATTTCCTATTACACAAGAGATTGGAAACGAATTGAAAGTAAACACTTCAGATTTTTGATAAGCGATACAACTCTCTTCAATTCATACTGTATTGATAATCTCGAAAACTTTCTTTTGAGGATAACCGGACTGCTCAACTTTGGGGACGAGAAGCTCAGAGAATTG
>JBARPX010000051.1:0-2162 GCA_049643405.1 Candidatus Zixiibacteriota bacterium | reverse complement strand
CGTTGTCGTAGCCGCGGGCTCTCCGCCGAAGGCGGATGCGCCTATGGCGCATAGCCTGCATTATTTTCGCCCTGAGGGGCGGTCGCAAAGAACTCAGGCATTAGAGGAGAATTATCATGCGGGTGGCAATGTATTATAACAATAAGGACGTGCGGATAGAGGAACTGCCAAAGCCAAAGATCGGTTCTGGCGAGCTGCTGGTGAAGGTGATAGCCAGCGGAATCTGCGGCAGCGATGTGATGGAGTGGTATCGTATTCAGAAAGCTCCCATAGTGCTGGGGCATGAGATCGCCGGAGAGATCGTAGAAAAGGGTGAGGGAGTGGATAAGTACAAGGTCGGCGACCGGGTCTTCGTCTCTCACCACATCCCCTGCAATACCTGCCGCTACTGTCTGAATGGCTACCATACCGTATGTGACACCCTGCATACCACGAATTTCGATCCGGGCGGCTTTGCCGAATACCTGCGCGCGCCTCAACTCAACGTGGATCGAGGCACGTTTTTGCTGCCTGACGAGGTCTCATTTGAAGAGGGGTCGTTCGTCGAGCCCTTGGGCTGTGTGGTACGAGGACAGAGGATGGCGGGAATCAAGCCGGGCCAGAGCGTGCTTATCTTAGGCAGCGGGATCTCCGGACTGCTTCACCTGGCTCTTGCCCGTGCCCTGGGGGCGGGACGAATTATCGCCACGGACATCAACGATTATCGTCTCAAGGCGGCAAAGGATTTCGGAGCTGATGTTGTGCTTCATGCCGGCGAAGACATTCCGGCCAGAGTGCGCGAGGCCAACGACGGCAGGCTTGCCGATCTGGTCATCATCTGCGTCGGGATTGTATCGGTTTTCTCCGATGCGCTAAGATGTGTTGACCGCGGCGGTACGGTTCTGTTCTTCGCGCCCACTGATCCCGGCGTAGAGCTGCTCGTGCCGGTGAACGACTTCTGGCGTAACGGAATCACCCTTTTACCCTCTTACGGCGCCGCCCCATTGGACTGCGTGCAGGCGATTGAACTCATTCGCTCCCGCCGGGTGCCGGTAGCCAAAATGATAACCCATCGCCTGCCTCTAGAAAAGACAGCTCTGGGATTTAAGCTGGTTGAAGAGGCTAAGGAATCTATCAAGGTGATCATCGAACCGCAGAAACCTCGTTAATCTCAAAACACCCCAAACCCTCGGACATCTCCAAAGGGCTTGCTGAATGCCTGCCAGCCCTTTCCTGAGGGATCTGAGATTCGGTCCTTTGTGAAAAAACAGGGAAGTTGAATATCTGTCGATTTTTGCTTGACACGCGGTTCAGATCAGACTATTGTTAGAATGGGTTCATAACTTACACTTTGGAGGAGGGAGTGTAGTAGTCGCTGATATCCAGAAAAGTTGGTTAATGCCGGACCAATGAGCGACTGTACCGACATACGAACTTATACCCGCCGGCGCCAGGATCAGAATAGGGCGACCAGACGGAAAAACGATTTGTTTTGGAGTTAGAAAGGAGCTGTCCATGAACAAGGGCTATTATCGTTCCACAAAGGCGATTTCGTGGTTGCTGGTAAGCGTGGCATTGGTTTGTTTGATGATGAGCTGCGGCGAGAGATCAACTAAAAGTGAAGGTGGGAGTACGGTTATCATGTCTCTTGTCATTCGCCCTTCGGCTGTCCCCGAGGGGCAGACCGGGGTGGTAGACGCGGTGATAGTGGATGATGCTGACAATCTACTCTCGGGCGTCGAGGTCTCCTTCTCTGTCAGTCCCACCAATATCGGCCACTGTTCTCCCTCAGTTGACACAACTGACGCCAATGGTTCTGCAGGCACGGTCTTCACCGCTACCAGCCCTGGCGCGGCCGTCATTCGAGCCGGTATCGAGGGCGTTACCTCCAAGACGGTTCAAGTGGAGGTGGTGGCCCAGACGGTCAGCACCGAGCCGCTCACGATTGAGATCACGCCTGAAGTTCTTCCGGCCGACGGGCTTTCCACCGGTGAGATCGAAGTGACGGTCAGAGATGCCTCCGGCTTTTTGGCCGAGGACGGCACGGTGGTGAAATTCACGGCCGGCGAAAGATTCAACGATGTGGATGAAGACGGTTATTTCACCGAAGGAGTAGATGAGTTGACGTCCGATGCCAATCAGAACGGCGAATGGGACCCCATAGGGTTTATTCCTTTGTATGC
>JBARPX010000050.1:0-28655 GCA_049643405.1 Candidatus Zixiibacteriota bacterium | reverse complement strand
TTGTCTAAGAAATTGAATAAGACTCCGTAATCTAAGGTCAGGGGACACTGGGTGAAACTCTGCTTGGAAAATACCACCAACCCGATCCGGTCGGAGCGTCTGCCCTCAATGAACTCCTTGATCACCTCCTTGGCCACGTGTAGCCGGTTGTGAGGCTTGAAATCCTCCGTCCGCATGCTCCCCGAGATGTCGAGAGCCAAGATGATGTCAATCCCCTCAGAGGAGATCTCCTCACCCTTTCTTCCCGATTGAGGTCGGGCCAGTGCAAATGCCAGAAATACGATCACCAGTGCCCTTAGGAAGGCCAGCACGTGTCTCTCTCGTATCCGAAAGGAGGGCTTAAGCCGCCTGACTAAATTGATGTCTGAGTATTTTATGCTTGCCGCCCTCGCTCTTTTGAACTTGATGTAATAGACCAAGATGCCGATGGCGACGATAATGAAAACTAAGAATATGGGATCTTGAAATCGGAACATTGAGATCAGCTTGATTTGTTTATTTGCTCAAGACAGGGTGCGCAGGCTATACGCCAGAAGCGCATCCGCCTCCGGCGGAAAGCCTGCGGCTACCACTGATTCTATCTCTGGGCCACGGCAGTTTCTTCCTTCACGTCCTCCTGCTTGGTCAAGTTGACTATACTGTAAGCCTGATTCAAACTCTCTTCGACCTCCCCGGCCGAAGGAACATATTTGGCGAATTTCACCAGATCGCAAAAGAAAAGAAGACCGGTTATCGACTCTCGTATGGTTTGGGCCAGCTTGGCTCTTTTTATCTCTCTTCGTATCTCCTCGGTGGTACGATCCAGAGCTGAAATCTCGAACCGGCGCTGGACATACTTTCTGACGATGTCCGACAATATGGTGAAGTACGTTTTGATCTTTCTCTTTTCGAGAAGATCGGAATCTCTCAAGCGGTCCAGCTCAAGAAGCGCCACCTCCCAGGCGGGTTTCTTCAGTTCCTCCGGAATCTCTGGCAAAGCCAAGCCCCTTGATCTCTGCCGGTAATAGAAAAACCCTCCTGCCCCTAACAGGGCCAGAACAGGAAGAATAAGGAGATACGCCCAGTACGTTCCCCGCATATCAATCGGTGGTTTCAATCCTCTTATGTCTTTTTTGTCGCTTTCGGAGGCTCCCACGCTTTTCACCAGGATAAAGAGGGGTTCTGATTTGATCTGTTTCGTCTCGCCTTTAGGATCGGTATAATTGACGGTGATAGGGGGAATGACATACTCCCCGGTGGTGAAGGTGGTGATTAGGTATTCGCTCTTATTGACGTTCTTTCCTTCCTTCGTCTTCTCCTGATCGTAGATCTTATAGTCCTTGACTTCGAATGCTCCCAGATTCGATCCCAGAGCCAGAGGTTCCAGTTTGACATCGGGATCCGAGGTTATTGTCACGGTATAGAGAATTCTGTCGCCGATGGTGATGGTGGCGCGGTCAACGTGCGATTCCACGGAAATCACCGACTTCTCCGCCGGCCCGGTCTCCTGACAGATACCCGCCCCCAGGGGCAGGCAGAGAAGAATCACCGCCCAGAGCATCCCCGCAACCTTCAAAAGCTTCGCTTTTCTCTTCTTAGTCATCTTATCTTACAACTCGTCCCTTATTGCACCAATTCTCTTAGAACTGGTCATCGAATACCTTGACCTCTTCCGCCTGCAACATACGCGCGACCAGTTTGTTATAGGCCTCCTCCTGTTTCATCTTCTTTAGCTCCGATTCGATCTGGGGCCTGACTTCACTCAGCTTTCTGTCTTTGTACTCTCCCTGATGGGCATCGTAATAGAGCTTGATTTCGCTTTCGCTGATCTCGACATCCTGGGGTATCTCATCCGCCAGCAGTCTATTTATCATCATCTGCTTTCTGAACTGGGAGATTCCCTCCTGCACATCCTTGTCCTTGTCCAGTCCTTTTCGGAGAGCGGCGTGATACAAAAGCTCCGATCCCAGGTAGCCCTGCAGAAACTTCAATTTACCCTCTTTGTCTCTAAATTGCTCCTGAACTGAGGGAGGAAGTTTCTCGATTTCACCGTCAAGTTCGCCCATGGTGATCTCCCGATCCCGGATCCTGGCAACCACCACTCCCCCCTTCTTCTCCGGTTCGGTTTGATCCAGATAAGTGCTCCTCTCCAACTGTCTCTGAGCTTCCAGAGATCGCCCCATCCCCTCAAAGCAAATAACCAGAGCCTTATTGATCTTATCTTTGAGTTCACTTTCCGGATTGAGAAGCTGGGCCTGGATGAATCTGGCGGCGGCATTTTCATAGTCATTCAGATGATTTAAATAGATGTTGCCGATGATGTAGTTTATGTTGGCTCGCCTTCTTCTGTCAAGTCCGCCCAGATCGAGCAGGCGTTCGTATTCTGCCGCCGCCTGCTCATAAAGCCTGGAATCCTCCAGTTCTGCCGCCAGGTCTTGCTGCAGCGGGTAATCCAGATTCGATCCGGCCATGCCCCGCAATTGGGAATAGATCAAAATGGACACGACGAGCAGTACGCCCATCAATGCAAGGGTGACCAACAGAATTGGATTGGACTTGCGGCCTGCGTTCATTTATTTCTCCGAGCTTTCTACGAGATCGTCTTCCGGCTAAGCAGCAAGGAAGTCCGAGAATAAACCAAAAGTAGGGACAGCCCTCGTGGCTGTCCCGCGTTAGTCCGGACAGGGACGAGCCCTGTCCCTACGACCGATCTCTTGAAAAAACGATTTCGTCAAATCACCTTTGACTCCGCCCGTGCGGGTCCTGGTCCACGCGCGAGGTACTGACGTCGTCCGGTCCTGTCACGGAGAATCAAATCTTCGGACCTTTTAACCCGCCAGGTCTTTCTTTTCCGGTGGCTCTCGCTTCTCCGGCTCCTCTTGCTTGATCTCATCCTCCAGCTCCTTTGCTCCTTTCTTGAACTCGGACACGCTTCTTCCCAGTCCGCGAGCTATCCCGGGGATCTTTCTGGCCCCGAAGAGCAGAAGGATGATCAATAGGATCAACAAAAGCTCCTGTGCCCCTAATCCTCCTATCATAGTTCCTCCTATCGGAATCTCCTGGCCCTGACCCTGAAGAAGGCCATGAGAGGTTCCACATATGATCTGTCAGTGCTTATGTGAATGTGGTCTAAATCCATGGATCTGAATCCTCTATCCAGTTTTACCCTTTCTCTCGAAACGTATTGCTGAAAATCCTTCCTCACCGCCGCATTTTTTGTGTCTATGATTATCTGTTCGCCCGTCTCGGTATCCTCCAGCTCGATGAAACCAACGTTGGGCAGCTCTATCTCTCTTGGATCGGCTATTTTGATAGCGATAAGATCATGCTTTTTGTTGGCTATGGAGAGCATTTTCTCAAAACCACTGCTTAAGAAGTCCGAAACCAAAAAGACCACGCTCCTTCTCTTGGTCACCCGGCCCAGAAACTCCAGCGCACAGTTGATATCCGTCCTCGGATGTTGGGGGTTGAAATAGAGCACCTCTCGAATCAATCTCAAAACGTGAGAGCTTCCCTTTTTGGGGGGAACGTATTTCTCCACCCGGTCGGTGAAGATGATCATCCCCACCCGGTCGTTGTTCTTGATGGCGGAGAAAGCTAAAACCGAACACAACTCGGCTGCGACCTCTCCCTTCATTCTCTGCGCGGTTCCGAATTGCCCTGAGGAGGAAGCATCCACTAAAAGCATGACGGTCAGCTCCCTCTCCTCCTTGAACCGCTTGACGAAGGGATGGCCGTACCGGGCCGTGACGTTCCAGTCGATGACCCGAATGTCATCTCCCGGCTGGTATTCTCTCACCTCCTCGAATTCCATTCCCCTCCCTTTGAAGATGGAATGGTATTCCCCGGAGAAGACCTCGTTGACCAGCTTCTTCGTCCGTATCTCGATTCTTCTGACCTTTCTTATGATCTCTTTGGGCAGCATCAGACTCGTCTGTGATTAAACGTCCATCACCAAAATGTAGGGGTGGAGCTTTAGCTCCACCCGCCGCCTCCACCCACCACCGGGCGAATCTAAAGATTCGCCCCTACACCTTCGTTCTCCGAACCAGTGATGTAGACTGGATTCCCAATACCCGCGATCCGAGCCAGCACCTAACTTAAGTTAGGTGCCGGTTACATCATCTGGAAGAACTAAGGTACCTCTATCTGATCGAAAACCTTTTTGACGATATCCTCCGAGTTGATCTCCTCCGCCTCCGCCTCGTAGCTGACGATAACCCTATGCCTCAAAACGTCCATGCCGACAGCTTTGATGTCCTCGGGAGTCACGTATCCTCGCCCTTTCAGGAAGGCATGAGCCTTGGCTGTCAGGTTAAGATATATCGAGGCTCGAGGCGAAGCGCCATAGGCGATCAAGTCCTTGAGATCAAGGCCGTATTCTTCCGGATTCCTGGTGGCGAAGACGATGTTCAGGATGTAATCCTTTATCTTCTCGTCGACGTATATCTGACCAACCACCTCTCTGGCTTTGAGTATGTCCTTGGGAGAGATGACCTTTTTAACCTCCGGGAAACCTACCTCGGCATTCCGGTCTATGATGTCTAATTCCTCCTTTTTACTGGGATAGGTGATGGAGAGCTTGAGCATGAACCGATCCACCTGAGCCTCGGGAAGAGGATAGGTTCCCTCCTGCTCTATGGGGTTCTGGGTTGCCATCACCAGGAAAGGCTCCTCCAATGGGTGGGTGGTATCGCCTATGGTGACCTGTCTCTCCTGCATGGCCTCCAAAAGCGCGCTCTGCACCTTTGCCGGGGCCCGGTTTATCTCATCCGCCAGAATCAAATTGGTGAAGACGGGGCCTTTCTTGGTGCTGAAATTCCCGCTCTGAGGATTGTAAATCATGGTGCCGATTAAATCGGCAGGCAGAAGGTCGGGGGTGAATTGAATTCTCTGAAAGTTGGTCTGGACGGCATCAGACAGGGTCTTGATGGACAGAGTCTTGGCCAGACCGGGGACACCCTCCAGTAGAATGTGACCGTTGGCCAAAAGACCGATCAAGAGTCTTTCCACTAAGTACTTCTGCCCCACTATCACCTTGCCCATCTCCGCTAAGAGCTCTTGTACGAATAGGCTCTCCTTCTCCACCTTCTCCTGGATGGCTTTGATGTCGTGAGCAGTTTTGACCGTTTCTTCCTGCATGTTTCTCCTCCAGCAAGAACCGTTTAAGCTTTCCTGAGTGGTAGCCGCACGCTTTCCTCGGACTGAGTCCTTCGGGACGAATGTCAGCGTGCGAGAATCAAATTCGAATATCCCCCGGACGCGCGATTTAAATTCTACATCCTCTCAACGGTTTTGTTCCACAAATTCTTTAGCCTGTCTGGCTATCTCCTCGCATTTCTCTTTTTCCGCCATTCCCCTTGCATACTTGATCAGATCACACGCGGAGAATATCCTTCTTAGAAGGTAAATCTTTTCGGATGGGATGTCCAGATTGGACAACGAATTGATGATATCGTCAGTGATCTTTCCGGAGGTGACGATTTGGTATTTCGCCTCAAGATACCCTGTGAGCCATTTGTACACGTCAGAGGAAAATGCCTCCCAATCTCCTTGCTGGACTCTGCGGTCGATCGCCTCCAGGTCCTTTAGAGTTCTGTCTTCAGGAGATTCGTATTCCGGTGGGGGCATCACGGTCTCTTTTTTGTCAATCTCGATTCGCTTGGTCCTTCTTCTGGCCGAGTAGATCACATAGATCAGTACGGCAGCCACGACGAAGATCAGGATGGTTCTGGGCACCGGTGCCCTTCTTTCAACGGGAGGGGTAATCTCTACACTTATGGGCTGCGTGGAGAGGGTGGAGCTATCCTGGGCTACATTGTCCACATAACTGAGTTGAACCGAGCCGATTCGACCGGTTCCGGTCTGGGTGGGCTTGAGGGTGAACTTGAAGGTCTTTAGCGACAGAGTCTTCCCATCTTCTATTTTGGTCTCGTTCACCGAGGAACTCCCCAGTATTTCGAAATTCTCGCATTGCGGAAGACTGATTGGAGTTATGCTGAATCTATCCTGTTCACCCTCCCAACTGGCCTCGACCGTGAAAACCGCCCTCTGGTTGAAGGGAACCTCCGATCGGTCGACAGAGGATTTGAGCTCAATCTTGGCGCCTACAGAGTCGCTCTGGCAAATTCCCGGGAAAGATAATAGAAAAACCAGGACCGTTGTTAGCGATAAGATACGCATCATTCCGATCGCGGATGAAAAATAGAACTTACCTTTGATCATCATGTATTGTCTTCACCTCTCCCCCTTGCATCCCCCTCTCCACTTTGTGGAGAGGGGGACACAGGGGGTGAGGTCAGCATTTACCTTTTCCTTCTGGTCGCCTTCTTCTCTTTCGCGGTTTTCTTCACAGCCTTCTTTGGTTTGGCTACCGCCTTTTTCTTGGCCGTTTTTTTCACCTTTTTGGGTTTGGCAACAACTTTCTTTTTCGCGGGCTTCTTGACTTTTTTCGGTTTTGCCACCTTCTTCTTTCCCGGCTTTCTCTTCAGCTTCACCAACTCCGCCTCCATCAAGACCGCCACTTCAGCCGGACTCTCCGCCACTTTGATGCCAGCTTTTTGGAAGGCGGCGACTTTTTCGGCGGCGGTGCCGCTTCCGCCTGCGATTATGGCGCCGGCATGTCCCATTCTCTTTCCGGGAGGAGCAGTTCTTCCTGCCACAAAGGCCACCACCGGCTTGGTCATGTTTTTCTTTATGAACTTCGCCGCTTCCTCCTCGTCGGTTCCTCCGATCTCGCCGATTAAGACCACCGCCTTGGTCTGCGGATCCTTCTCAAACATCTCCAGCACGTCTAAGAAACCGGTGCCCACGATCTGATCCCCGCCCGTGCCCAGGCAGGTGGATTGGCCGATCCCCCTCTGGGTAAGATGATACACCACCTCATAGGTTAAGGTTCCGCTGCGGGAGACCACGCCGACGTTTCCCTTCACGTGAATCTGTCCCGGCATTATCCCCACCTTGCTGGCTCCGGGGCTGATCAGACCCGGAGTGTTGGGTCCCACCAGCCGGGTCTTCTTGCCTTTCAGGTAATTGTAAACCGCAAGCATGTCCATGGCCGGAACACCTTCACTGATGCATATCACCAGATCGATTCCTGCCTCGGCCGCCTCGTAGATTGCGTCCACCGCAAACTTCGAGGGGACGTAGATGACCGAGGTATTAGCCCCGGTGGCATCCTTCGCCTCTTTGACCGAGTCAAATACAGGAACGCCTTCGACTGTCTCTCCTGCTTTGCCCGGCGTAACCCCGGCCACGATCTTGGTACCGTAGTCCAACATCTGTTTGGTGTGGAAGGCGCCGTCCCTTCCGGTGATGCCCTGCACCACCACCTTGGTTTTTTTGTCAATCAGTATACTCATCGAAATCTCCTTTTCCTCCTGCGAAAGTGTGTCGCCAATAATCCGGGCAGATGTTCACCGCATGTGCCCAGAACCGGCTAGGCCAAACTATCCGTTGAACATGCTGGTTTGCGTCATACCGGAAAGCTCAATCGCCTTTTTCACCACCTCTTCCATGGAGGTGGTGGCGGTGAGGTTCACCTGCCGCAAGATGTCTTTGGCCTTCTCCTCGTTGGTTCCGGTCAACCTTACCACGATGGGAACCTTGGGCTTGAGCTGGTTCACGGCGTGGACGATCCCGTTGGCCACGTCGTCGCATCTGGTGATCCCGCCGAAGATGTTGAAAAGAATCGCCTTCACGTTGGGATCCCGCAGAATGATCTTCATGGCGCTTACCACCTTCTCCGGGCTGGAACTCCCACCGATGTCCAAAAAGTTTGCCGGCTCGGCCCCGAATCTTTTCACTAAATCCATGGTGGCCATGGCCAGCCCAGCCCCGTTCACGATGCAGCCGATGCTACCGTCCAGTTTCACAAAGGAGAGGTCCTTCTCCCGGGCCTCGATTTCAGCCTTCTCCTCTGCGTCCAGATCGCGCATCTTCTCTACCTCGGGGTGTCGGGCCAGGCCGGAATCGTCTATGTTTATCTTGGCGTCTACCGCCCAGACCTCCCCCTCCGGTGTGGTGATCAACGGGTTTATCTCGGCCAAAGAGCAATCGTTTTCCGTGAAGGCCCTATAGAGCTTCAGGATGACCGGGCAGGTCTGATTGGCGATCTTTCTGTCCGAATACAGCAGGTAGGCCAAGTTCCGTGCCTGGAAGGGCTGTAGACCCAAAAGCGGGTCCACCTCCAGCTTGTGAATCTTCTCCGGAGTCTCGCGGGCCACCTCCTCGATGTCTATTCCCCCGGCGGCCGAGACCATGATCACCGGTTTCTTGCTCTTCCGGTCGACGATGATCCCGACGTAGGCCTCGGTGGCTATGTCCTTGCATTCGGTGACCAGAACCTTTTTGACCGGAAGCCCCTTGATTTCCATACCCAAAATCTGGGAGGCCATCTCGAAAGCCTGATCCGGATCATCCGCCTTCTTGATGCCGCCGGCCTTGCCTCTTCCTCCCACGTGTACCTGAGCTTTCACCATGACCGGCTTGCCGATCCTGGCGGCAATCTCTTTGGCCTGGTCCGGGGTGGTGGCCACCTCACCCTCAGGAAGAGGGAGGTCGTACCTGGCGAATATCTGTTTGGCTTGATATTCGTGTATCTTCATCTGAACTCCTTTCTTTACCTCTCCCCGTCCCCCCGCCAGAGGCGGGGGGAGATAGGGGGTGAGGTTTTTGCAAGCTTAGCTCATTACTTATTTGCTGAATTGGTCGAAACGTTCTTTAAAAAGAATTCCGCCTCCTTCATTAGTCTGTCCTTTTGGTTTACCTCAGGATCATCCAGAACCAATTCCAGAAGATAATTCAAAACCTGTCCCACCAGCGGGGAGGGGGGAATGTCAAACGTTTTCATGATATCATTTCCGTCTAGGGCAAGATCCTTCAGGCCGAAGGGGGGCTGCCTCTCTATTTCCAGCCGTATCCGCTCCTCCAGTTCGTCCACATCCTCTGTGTTTCCTCCCTTACCCTGCGCCACCACATCCGCCCTGCGTAGATCCAGAAGGGGAAAGACCAGTTCCTCACCCATCTTCCTGATCAATCTCCTCAGGCCCTTGTCGGTTACTCCTGTGGTGAACATGTGCTTGTCGATTAAGAGGGTGGCCTGGTCGACGATCTGATTGGAGTAACGCAATCTCTGCAATGCCCTCTTAGCCACCCTGGCGCCCCTCTTTTCATGTCCGTAGAAGGTGGCTCCGCTCTCGGTGGGGGCTTTGGTCTCCGGCTTGGATACGTCATGCAGCAGCGCCGCCAGACGAATCACCAGGTCCCGCGGGGCGGAGTCGGCGGTCAGTATGGAATGCTCGAACACGTCATAAGCATGGTATCCGCCCGGCTGGGTCACTCCCACAGCGCTGGCCAGCTCCGGCAGTATCTTTTCCAACAGACCCACCTGCTGCATCAACCTGAAGCCGGCGCTGGGATATTTGGCTTTTACCAGGAGCTTGTTCAACTCCTCCTGAATTCTCTCCGGCGAGATGGTGGCGATCAAATCGGCATTCTGTCGCAGGCTGTCAAGCGTCCCTTCCTCCAGTCCGAATTCGAACCTGGCGGCAAACTGTATTCCCCGAAGCATCCTCAAGGGATCGTCCTTGAAGGAGTTGGCATTGGTTATACGAATCAGCCTTCTCTTTATATCCTTTCTTCCGTTCAGAGGGTCGACCAGCTTTCCCGTGGCCAGATCCTCGGCCATGGCATTGATGGTGAAGTCCCGTCGGGAAAGATCGTCCTCCACCCGCAGGGTGTGATCGTACTCCACCCTGAAGTCTTTGTGTCCCGGCCCGGTGCTGTATTCCTTGCGTGGCAGAGCGACGTCGAAGACGTGCTCGCCATCGTACTTCTTGAGCGGCAGGAACTTTATCACCCCGAACGATTTTCCCACCAGATCCACCTTCCCGAAACGGGATAATAAGGAGCAGAGCTCATCCATGGGAATGCCGGTGATCAGATAGTCCTTGTCCTTATCCGGCAAGATGGGCGATATGAATCTATCCCTCACCGCTCCTCCCACCTCGTAAATCTTCCCTTTTTCCAGAACGACCTTGATTATCTGATTGCTCAAACCTGGTATCTTTTCCATGCCGGATTGAACCTCAGCAAGTATCGATGGTCTATCCCAGGGCATACTTCATTTCACGAGTCCCGCCTCCCCTCCGTCAAAGCGCGTAGCCGAGGGTTTATCCCTCGGTGCCCCGCCTTCGGCGGGGCTGCGCGAAATCACGTGCCCTCATCTCCGTCCACGAAAAGGGGGAGAGGTTATTTCAGCACCATTCTGGTTCCTGCCGTCTTCTTCTTCACTGCATCGTATGCCTTCGGTATGGAGGTGATGATCACCTCTTTTCCCCCGGACTCTAAGAACTGTATGGCCGCCTCGATTTTGGGGCCCATGCTACCGGGAGGGAAATGATGTTCCTTCTGATACTTCCTGGCCTCCTCTACGGTCAGTTTATCCAGATCGATTTGCAGAAGCGTGCCGAAGTTCAGAGCCACCTTCTCTACCTCGGTTAAGATCAACAGAAGTTCTGCGCCGATGTCGCGGGCCAGGACGGCCGAGGCTCTGTCCTTGTCGATCACCGCGTCCACTCCCTCCAGGCTTCCGTTCCTCTCCACACAAACCGGGACTCCTCCGCCACCCGCAGCGATCACGATTACCCCCTTCTCCACCAAGTTTTTTATGGTTTTTTTTTCCACGATCTCCAGAGGGGTGGGAGAGGAGACCACCCTTCTCCAGGCCTTTGGCCGGTCCTCCTTCACCACCCAACCCTTCTCTTTGGCGTGTCTTTTGGCTTCCTGTCGGGTGTAGAATTGACCTATGAATTTCGTGGGTTCCTTGATGGAGGGGTCATCTCTGTCCACTATCACCTGGGTGACGATGGTGACCACGTCCCGCCTTATCCCTTCCTTTATTAACCGGTTTTGCAGAGACTGCTCTATCATGTATCCCATTCCCCCCTCGGTATCCGCCACGCAGACTCCCAGGGGCAGGAGGGGTGCCTTTCCCCTGGCCAGCTCCACCCGGAGGATGGCGTTCCCCACCTGAGGTCCGTTGCCGTGGGTAATGGCCAGGTTATAACCGTCCCGGATCAGCTCCACGATTCCACGCAGGCTCTCCCGTGTGTTGGAGAACTGCCGGGCTATGGTATCTTCCTCTTCTTTCCTGGTGATGGCATTCCCCCCTAAAGCCACCACCGCTGTCTTTTTTCTCATCACGGAATCAGTAAGGGATCGGCTTCAGCGACCTCTCGACAAAGAGAGGTCTCAACATTTTTTCTTCAACAGCTTGCCCACAACCTCTTCTAAATCCGGCTTTCCGATCTCCTGCAGTTCATAGCTTACCCTGACCGACGGTTTATTTATCTTGAGCACCCGGGTTAAATCTATGGGCGTGCCTATGACCACCGAATCGCAGGGGATGGCATTGATGGTCTTCTGCAGGTCCTTTATCTGTTTCTCACCGTAGCCTAAGGCTGGCAGAAGCGTACCGATCTCGGGATACTCATCGAAAGCTTCCTTTATGTCCCCCTTCACCCAGGGTCGGGGATCGATGATCTCTTCGGCGCCGAACTTCTGTGCTGCTATCACTCCGGCGCCGTAAGTCATTCCGCCGTGGGTCAAGGTAGGTCCATCCTCCACCACCAGCACGCTCTTGCCTCGAATCCTGTCGGGATGATCCACCGATATGGGCGAAGCCGCCTCGATCATAATTGCGCTTGGATTTGTCTCTCTGACGTTGAATCGAACCTGCTGGATGTTCTCATAGTCGGCCGAGTCCACCTTGTTTATTAAAACCACGTCGGCTAAAAGCAGGTTTGTTCCCCCGGGAAAATAGGAGAGTTCGTCGCCCGGCCGGTGAGGATCGACCACCGTTATGTGAAGATCCGGCTGGTAGAAGGGGATGTCGTTGTTCCCCCCATCCCACACCATCACGTCCGCCTCCTTCTCCGCCTCCTTCAGGATGACCCCATAGTCCACCCCCGCATAAACCACCGTCCCCTGACGGATGTGAGGCTCGTACTCCTCCCGCTCCTCGATGGTGCAGTCGTACCTGTCCATATCAGCCAGAGAAGCGAATCGCTGGCAGATCTGCTTGGTGAGATCGCCATAGGGCATGGGATGCCTGATGGCCACCACCTTCATTCCCTTATTCTTGAGAATTTGGCATACCTTGCGGGTGGTCTGGCTCTTTCCGCTTCCGGTTCTGGCGGCACACACGGCCACCACCCTGCGTTTGGACTTCAGGGCGGTGCTGCCCATCCCCAGGATCTTGAAGTCTGCACCTGCCGCCGTCACTGCGGCGCATACATGCATCACGTATTCGTACGAGACGTCGCTGTAGGAGAAGACCACCTCATCTATTTTGTGCTTTCTTATCAGGTCAATCAAATTCTCTTCCGAAAGGATAGGGATCCCTTTGGGATAGAGCTTGCCCGCCAGCTTAGCCGGATACTTTCGGCCGTGGATATTGGGTATCTGGGTGGCGGTGAAGGCAACCACCTCGTACTGCCGGTTATCTCTGAACACGGTATTGAAATTATGAAAATCCCGCCCCGCAGCCCCCATTATCAGAACCTTCTTCTTTCGCATAAACCTTCCTTGACTTGAGTATGAAGTTGGTCTTGCTTGAGTTGTATTCTTCTGTTGAATATCCACGTCATTGCGAGCGACAGCGAAGCAATCCCCTCGACCCACAGAGATTGCTTCGACCCGCCCATGGCAGGTCTCGCAATGACTTATCTTCTCTATCTGCTCGACAAAAACCTAAATGCTGGCGGGCGTCCCACCAGGACGCCCACCGGTTCATCTCAACATATCTACCATGCAACAGTTACGCGGTCACCTCATCGATCTGAGCCTTCTGCAGCTTCCCGCTGTAGTCCACGTAAATCGCCTTCCACTCGGAGAAAAGGTCGAGCGCCGCAGTGCCCGACTCGCGGTGTCCGTTTCCGGTCTGGTTGGTGCCGCCGAAGGGGAGATGAACCTCGGCCCCGATGGTGGAGGAGTTGACGTAGAAGATGCCGGTGTAGGCGTCTCTCATGGCCTGGAAAGCCCTGTTCACGTCCTGGGTGAACACTGAGGCGGAAAGCCCGTAGATGGTGTCGTTGTTGATTTCTATGGCGTGCTCTAAGCTGTCGCAGGCGATGATCGACACCACCGGACCGAAGATCTCCTCCTGGGCTATTCTGGCATGCGGGTCCACGTCTCCGAAGATGGTCGGCTCGTGGAAATATCCGTGCGCGTAATCACCGGAGGTCAGAGGGTTGCCGCCGCAGAGAAGCTTCGCTTCCTTTTTGCCGATCTCCACGTATTTCATAACGGTCTTGAGCTGGTCCTCGCATACCAGCGGCCCCATCTCCACCTTTTCATCCAGGCCGTTACCCACCTTCAGCGCCTTGGCCCGGGCCACAAGCCGGTCGACGAACTCCTTCATCACCTTCTTGTGCACGATCACCCTGGAGGTGGCGGTGCATCTCTGGCCGGTGGTGCCGAATCCGCCCCACAAGGCTCCTTCCACTGCCAGGTCGATTCTGGCGTCGTCCATAACCCACTGGGCGTTCTTGCCGCCCATCTCCAAGTTGCTGTGCTTGAAGCTGGGCGCGCAAGCTTCAGCGACCTTCCTGCCCACATCGGTCGACCCGGTGAAGGAAACCACCTTCACGTCGTCGGAGGTCATCAAGGGCGTCCCCACCGCGCTTCCCGATCCGGTGACGAAGTTGACCACCCCTTTGGGCACGCCCGCCTCCTGGCAGGCAAAAACGAAATTGCGGGCGGAAAGCGGAGTGTAGGTGGCCGGCTTGAACACCACCGTATTTCCGCAGACCAATGCCGGCAGCGTCTTCCACGAGGGGATGGCCATGGGAAAGTTCCAGGGAGTGATCAGGCCGCAGACGCCTAAGGGCATGCGCACCGACATCATGAACTTATTTGGAAGCTCGGATGGTGTGGTCACGCCAAACTGCCTTCTTCCCTCACCCGCCATGTAGTAGCTCATGTCGATGGCTTCCTGGGTGTCCCCCCGGGTCTCCTTTAAGATCTTGCCCATCTCCTGAGTCATCTGGCGGGACCAATCCTCTTTGTTCCTCACCAGTATCTCTCCCAAGCGGTAAACGATCTCTCCCCTCTTCGGGGCAGGGACCAGTCGCCACTTCTTGTAGGCCTCTTTCGCGGCGTCGATTGCCCGCTTCACGTCTTCTGCGTTGGAAGCCTGAAAGTGCCCCAAAAGCTCACGGGTGTCCGCCGGATTTCGGTTCTCGAACGTCTTCCCGGTGACCGAATCGACCCATTCGCCGTTGATGAAGTTCTTGAATACCTTTCCGTCTGCCATAAATCCTCCTTAAAATGGTGCGTGGTTGTTAACGTTGCCTCTCTTTTTCATCTCTGGGGGCAGCCGATCAAGCACTGACCCGGTCCGGCTGAAATCTCAATCTCAACGTCGCAAACTCCGATTTGCGAAACAAACAATATATACGTACCCTAATCCGGTTGTCAACATTTTTCGACGGGTGGCCCACAGTTCTGCTGTGGGAGAGCAAAGGTTTGAACTCAACCTCAAAAGGCAATTTCACCACAATCTTGAAGGTCATGCAGATAGCCCGCGTGTTGTTGAGGAGAACTATATGCGGGAAAAGAACGTTCACATCCACAGAATCAAACTTCCTCCATTCCCTTTCTCACCACTCGCAACTCATGGAGGGATGCACCTATCCCCCTGGGCAGCTGGTAGGCCGGGCATCCTGCCCGGCCGAAGCCGCTTATGGAGAGACGCACCTATCCCTCTGGGTAGGAAGGGGATAAAGCCGAGCACATGATTATAGATTATGAAAAATTTCTCAAAATGGGCATCCGCAAGTCCAGCAAGTCCAGCAAGTCCAGTAAGTCCGGTGCCCACATCGAAACATCCTGTTGGGGCCCAAAGGATTACGCCCCCGCCCCTTTCTGGCAAACAGGCCTTACAGCCCCTGTCGGATCGGCCAGAAACGCCAGAAATGTCTGTTTCGCCGGTAAGCCCGACGCCAAGCTGGTAGGCCGGGTTCATCCTGAAGGGACTTATCCTGAAGGGCATCTTGCCCGGCGGCAGTTTACGGTGTGGCCCCCTTCTCCTCCTGTTTGGGCAGCAGCAGAACGAATCTTAAGTTCTTTCCTCTCATCACCGTTAGCATTATCTGTTCCCTATCCTTCACCTGCTCCACACTTGCCTTGAAATCATCTAAGCTCTTGATCTCGAATTCTTCCACCTTTTTGATCACGTCACCTTCCTCCAAGAGGGCGGTGCTGGCCACCCCACCCACCTCCACGAAGGAGACCATCACCCCCTCCTTGTCCTCCAGCATGTTCTGGCGGTATATGGCGTCGGTGATCTCCGTGACGGTTATGCCCCATTCGGCCTCGAATTCGTCCGCCTTCACCTTGGGCTGCTTGGAGATCTCAATCACAATGGTGGTATCCCTGCCATCTCTGGCGATCTTCAGCCGGGCCGGCGCTCCCACCTCGGTCTGCGAGACCAAAACCTGGAACCTGTTCAAATCGTCCTCTTTCTCCGCCGACATCTTCTCTCCTTTGTATTCGATCACAACGTCGCCGGGAAGAAGACCCGCCTTCTGGGCCGGGGAGTCTTGAATGACGTCGGCGATCAGGATTCCCTCCCGCCCCGGATCGCCAAAGTACTTTGCGTAGTCCCGGCTCAAGGGCTGGATGGCCACGCCCAGCCATCCACGCTGGATGGTGCCGCTGGAAAGAAGCTTGTCCTTCACGTCGTTGGCCGTGTTCATGGGAATGGTGAAACCCTGCCCCCGGCCGAAGCCGATGGAGTTTATGCCGATCACCTCGCCTCTCAGATTGACCAAAGGCCCGCCGGACGAGCCGGGATCGATGGCCGCGTCGGTCTGAATGAAATCGTTGATCAATTGGGTCTCCATGGGGAGATGGGCAAGCACCCTCCCCTTGCCGCTGACTATGCCTAACGAGACGGTGCGGTCGAACCCGTAGGGGTTGCCCACCGCAATCACCCACTCTCCCACCTGGACCTCATCGGAGTTACCCAGCTTTGCCACGAAAAGCTCCTCTTCGGTTACTATCTTGATTAAGGCTAAATCGGTCTGCTTGTCGGTCCCGATGATCTCAGCCGGATATTCGAGCTTGCTGTGAAGGGTCACGGTTACGCTCTTGGCGTCATCCACCACGTGATCGTTGGTGAGAATGAACCCTTCCCTGTCCACAACCAACCCGGAGGCCATCGATTTGTATTTTATCTGGCCGGTCTTTTTCACCACCTCGATGTGCACCACCGAGGGTTTGATGGCGTCCGATACGGATATGATGGTTTTCTGCAGATCATCGAAAAGCTTGAGGGTCTTCTGATCGTCCTTGGCAGCGACAGGCGCGGGGTTGATCACATTCAGGAAAAAACAGAAAAATACAGAGGAGACACAGATCATGAGAATCAGCTTCTTCATACTTCCTCCCGGCGAATTCGAACCTTTTTGTTAAAAACGCTAAATCTGACTCATTCTTTATACGGAGTCATTATATGAATCGGCAACCTGTCGGGTCAAGTGAAAAGAATTGAAATCAATGGTTTATCTAAGAGATAACCGGATAGCTGGGTGCGTCCGGCGGGGAAGAGTGGACTTCATCCGCGGCGGCGTAGGAGGGGAGCACTTAAGTTAGGTTCCGGTGCTTCTCCTCACAGATTTTTCCTGACAGTTTCGGGAGACTCCAAGAAATACCAAGTTTTGTAGGTCAAGCATGGCGCAGCCTGCTTGACAAACCCTCTTCTCCCCTGGGGGAGAAGGTTAGGTTGAAAATCCCGCCAAAGGTGTGCCCGTACGGGCACGCCAAAGGCGGGGATGAGGGGGAAGGAAGAGGCCAGAGGAACAAACGCCCCTCACCTTGTTCCTCTCCCCAGAGGGGAGAGGAGGAGAAAAAGAGACTCTCACTCAGAGAGATGGCACCATCCTTCCAGCCTTTCGGGCATGGTTGACCTACGTGACTTTGTCCGCAGCGCCGTTCAGGGGCAAACCAGAACCTAACTTAAGTTAGGTTCTGGTGTTTTTCCTGACAGCTTCGGGAGAATTCAAGAAATACAAGAATTTTTGGACGGTGCCTGCAACAGATTTTGACTTTGAGCGTATATTATGTTGCGTTTGGACTTCATGCTTTTGCAAGCAGGGGAGGCGGAAGGAGCTGGGTTGGGAGTTGATGAGGAAATTGGACTTGCGAAAGATCACATAGATTTTTCATAAGTTGCCGGGGCGTAATGCCTTTTTGATAGAGTTTCAGGTCTCTTTGGGGTGGACGGTTTGAACTATAGCGAACGCTTCTTTAAACCAGTAAAGCCCTTCCTTCTTGTCGTCTTCACTATTCTCCTCGCGGGGCTCGGCATACTGCTTATCACCGGCTGCGACTGGCCTCAGTCTTCACAGGCAGACTCTCGGGCGAATGCCGCTTCCGAAGAAGCAACGCCCACAGCGAATGAGTTCCTCCCTACCAAGGAGGCATTTCTCTCCGGGTCCGAAAGCCCGTTTGTGAGGGTGGCGGAGATGGTCAGTCCGGCGGTGGTCAACATAAGAGCCGAAAAGGTAGTAAAGGGCGGACGCTTTCACGACTTCTCCCCATTCGACGATTTCTTCCGCAAGTTCTTCGGAGAGGTTCCGGAGAGAAGGCCGCCCGCTCAGCGGGGGCAGAGCTTAGGGTCCGGTTTCATCTTCAGAGAAGACGGCTATATCCTGACCAGCAATCACGTGGTTTCGGGCGCAGACAACATATCGGTGAAGCTGCCCGACGGCACCCAGCACACCGCCAAGGTGGTGGGTCTGGACAAAGATACCGACATTGCCGTGCTTAAGATCGAGGTGAAAGAAAAACTTCCCGCCGCCGAGTTGGGCGACTCGGACGCTCTCAAGGTGGGAGAATGGGTCATGGCTATCGGCAATCCTTTTCCCGAGCTGGGCTTGGATAGAACCGTCACCGTGGGAGTGGTCAGCGCCAAGGGACGAGGGAATCTCTATTTTGGCCCGGAGGATACGCCCCAGTATCAGAACTACATTCAGACCGACGCTTCCATCAACCCGGGAAACAGCGGAGGACCCCTGGTAAACATCCGCGGAGAGGTGGTGGGGATAAATTCGGCCATCACCAACCCGACCGGGGTGGGGTTCAACATCGGGATAGGATTCGCCATCCCCATAAGCCTGGCTAAGTCGGTGATTCCCGATCTGGTGGAAAAGGGCAAAGTCTCCAGAGGATTCATAGGAATAGGCCTTCAGGATATAAACAGGAGAGCCGCAGATGCTCTGGACCTCCCTTCGACCGAGGGGGTGCTGGTGCGGGAAATCGAGCCGGGAACGCCTGCGGAAAAGGCAGGGGTCAAAATCGGCGACGTCATAATGAGATTCAACGGTAAGAAGGTAGTAAACGGACAAGAGCTGATGATGCTGGTGGCCGCAGAAGAGCCGGGGCAGAAGGTCACCCTCGAAATCTTTAGGGAAGGCAAGAGGCTGAGCAAGAATCTGACGCTGGCCGACAGAGATGCGTTCGTCTCGACAGCGGGAGGACCGCCGCCGCAAGAGGAAAAGGATGAGGAGTGGCTGGGCCTGCAGGTGAGCACCTCCACCAGAGATTTGGCCGCTCAATATAACGTGAAATTCAAGCCGGGCGTGATAGTGCAGCGGGTGAGCCCCGGGAGCGCTGCCGAAGAGAGCGGCCTGCGCGCCGGTGACGTCATAGTGAAGATGGACGACCGGGAAATCGAGGATTCAGACGACTACCGGAAGGCGGTGACCGCTTTGAAGGATAAAAAGAAGGCTGTCCTTCTGTTAGTCTACAGAAACGGAGAACCGCTGTTCACAGCGGTTAAGCCTGGATAACGTCTTGAGTATATCGTAACCATCAACCTTAATCCCCGTCGCCGGCGGGGCCTGAAGCAAAGGAGGAGAGGTCGCAAAATTGGCAAAGCAGGCAAGAAGATACAGGGAGGAAGATAGATCCCTGGATCTTTACCTAAGGGAAATAGGAGAGACTCCTCTGATCAACGCAGCAGAGGAGGTGCGCTTAGCCCAGCTGATCAAGCTGGGAGATCACGGTGCCTTGGAGAAATTGACCAAGGCCAACTTGAGATTCGTGGTCTCCGTAGCCAAGCAATATCAGAATCAGGGTCTATCCTTGTCTGATCTGATCAACGAGGGTAACATAGGGCTGATCAAAGCAGCCAAAAGATTTGACGAGACCCGAGGGTTTAAGTTCATCTCCTATGCGGTGTGGTGGATCAGGCAGGCGATACTTCAGTCACTGGCCGAGCAGTCGCGAATTGTACGGCTGCCTCTGAACCGGGTGGGAACTTTGCACAAGATAGGCAAAATCTCCAGCTCGCTGCAGCAGGAGTATGGAAGAGAGCCCTCACCGGACGAGATCGCCAGGGAACTGGAGCTATCTGCTGTGGAGGTCTCGGATACCCTTAAAATCTCCAACAGCCATCTGTCTTTGGATGCGCCATTTTCGGTCTCCGAGGATAACAGCCTCATGGACGTGCTGGAGGATGAATATCAAGCGGCGCCGGATGAGGATCTGTTGACCGAGTCTTTGAAGCTGGAGATCGAAAGAGCATTACACACGCTCTCTGCCCGAGAGTCCGAGGTGATCAATCTCTATTTCGGCTTGAACGCCGAGAAGGCGCTGACCTTAGAGGAGATCGGAACCAGATTCAGCTTGACCCGGGAGAGGGTAAGGCAGATAAAGGAGAAGGCTATCCGAAGATTAAGACACGCCTCCCGCAGCAAGTCCCTGCGTGCTTACCTCAACTAAAAAATTGAAAATCCCGCCAAAGGCGGGAACCCCAAAAGTTTTCAAGAGAAAGAGCCCCCCGCCAAATGCGGAGGGCTTTTTCATTTTTTGTCCATCATGATTGGGAAAATGTAGTTGCCCAATTCATTGGGCTTTTTGGCTCGATAAATCGAGCAACTACAAGAAGATTTCTCTTGCGTTTTTTAATTTTTCAAATTATCTTATCTTTGGATTCCGCAAAACAGTTGAGTAACAGGGATTGAGCTCAGGATTTTCTCGCAGTCTGTTTTTACCTCGGTCTGTTTGTGTTGGAAGTTAGGACGTGTTCAAAAAGATTCTAATACTTTTGTTTCTTCTTTTCTGGGCGATACCCGCTTTGGCGGATGTAGATACTGCCTGGGTAAGAAGATACAGCGGAGCAGGGAATGACTAAGATGGGGCTTATGCCATAGCAGTGGACGGTTCAGGCAATGTCTATGTGACGGGAGAAAGCTGGGGGAGTGGGACATACGAGGACTACGCCACCATAAAGTATATTCAGTTTCTGCGTGGTGCCTGTAATAAGGATGGAAACGTTGCTTTAGCTGATGCTATACTTATGGCTAATTATATCCTGAAAGGAGAGGACCTACCCCTAATCCTCTGCAAGCTGGAGATGTGAATTGCGATGGTAAATATGACTTAGTAAATGTGATTCTCTTAGCCCGGTGTGTTCTGTTTGGTGAACCTTTTCCGTGTTAAGCGAAAACTTTAAAACAAGATAGGAGGTAAAATGAAGGTAATCATAGTTCTTTTGGTTGTTGCGTTGGCTATCTCCGGTTGGTTGCTATTTCCAGAATCTGTACAAGCCCAGGATCCGGCAGTTAACAGGCTTATACTAATGCCAACCGCGGATGCCCTTCCAAGAAGAACTTGCTTTGGCCTGCATGTGCTATCATACCCAACAACTGTCGTACCCCAGTTTAACATCCCCATGGGAAGGCGTTTTGCATTGCTCACTTATGCAGGGCTAGGGGCCGAGGTTTATTATAGGGCTACATGGGGATTGGCCTCCGTCGCCCTAAAATGCTTACCCCTCGTTCCTGACTCATCGCACTGGGGGCTGGCTCTGCAGGGGCAACTGGTAGGCGGCGCTTTTATAGTAACAGGATGGGAGACAGTTGGCGGGGTTGGAATACTCCCATTAGGTCAGTTAGTTGTAAGTAGTCCTCAGCGCCCCCAACGTGTCCATGCGGGCATAGCGATCGCTCACGTTCTCCGAAAATATCTGCTTACTCCATTCGCTGGGGGTGAACTCTCTGTCAGCAGACGTGTCAAAATTATTACAGAGTTTATATGGACTGCTCCGGGTGGTGACCAGGATGACTCTTACCTTCTTGGAATTGTCGGATTCCGGTTTAAACTGGGTAAAACGACTTTGGATCTGAGTTCTGGAATCTTCCATTATACGCACTATACATACCCGATCCCTCCCTTGGTGGCGTTAGCTGTGCAACTGTGATCCCCTTAGCCAGGTATGTTCTTTTTGGTGAACCTTTTCCGTGTTAGAGAAAGTTTTTAAAAACAAGGAGGAGTTATGAACAAAGTGTTGTTAATTTTTTTGTTTATCTTCTTTTTCACCTTGCCGCTGTTTGCCCAATCCGTTGACACCGCCTGGGTGAGAAGATACAACGGACCGGGAAACAGTGACGATGAGGCTTATGCCATAGCCGCAGATGGTTCAGGCAATGTCTATGTGACGGGACGAAGCCGCGGGAGTGGGACACTCTACGACTACGCCACCATAAAGCATTATCCTGATGGAGACACCGCCTGGGTGAGAAGATACAACGGGCCAGTGAATAGCCACGATGAGGCTTATGCCATAGCCGTAGATGGTTCAGGCAATGTCTATGTGACGGGACTAAGCGTGGGGAGTGGGACACTCTACGACTACGCTACCATAAAGTATTATGCTAATGGAGACACCGCCTGGGTGAGAAGATACAACGGACCAGGGAATGACTTAGATAGGGCTTATGCCATAGCCGTAGACGGTTCAGGCAATGTCTATGTGACGGGAGAAAGCTGGAGTGGGACATACTATGACTACGCCACCATAAAGTATTATCCTGATGGAGACACCGCCTGGCTGAGAAGATACAACGGACCAGGGAATTACCACGATTGTGCTTATGCCATAGCAGTAGACGGTTCAGGCAATGTCTATGTGACGGGACTAAGCGAGGGGAGTGGGACATACGACGACTACGCCACCATAAAGTATGATCCTGATGGAGAGGCCGCCTGGGTGAGAAGATACGACGGACCAGGGAATCACAACGATTGGGCTCATGCCATAGCCGTAGACGGTTCGGGCAATGTCTATGTGACGGGAGAAAGCTGGGGTGGGACATACTATACCCCCAACTACGCCACCATAAAGTATTATCCCAATGGAGACACCGCCTGGGTGAGAAGATACGACGGACCAGGGAATGGGTATGACCGGGCTTACGGCATAGCGGTAGATGGTTCAGGCAATGTCTATGTGACGGGATATAGCGACGGGAGTGGGACAAGCATAGACTACGCCACCATAAAGTATTGTCCTGGTGGAGACACCGCCTGGGTGAGAAGATATAACGGACCAGGGAATGACTACGATGAGGCTTATGCCATAGCCGCAGATGGTTCAGGCAATGTCTATGTGACGGGACGAAGCCGCGGGAGTGGGACATACTACGACTACGCCACCATAAAGTATTTTCAGTATCTGTGCGGAGATGTCAATGCAGACGGGGTGGTGGACATTGGAGATGTGGTTTATCTGATCAACTATCTATATAAAAACGGCTCTCCTCCCGTGCCGTTGCAAGCTGCGGATGTTAACGGCGATGGCATCGTTGACATCGGTGATGTAGTGTATCTGATTAACTATCTATTCAAAGGAGGACCGCCACCTGGCTGTTGATTAAATCGTCCGCAGTCCTTCGACTTCGCTCAGGGAGGGTGAGCAAAGTCGAACCGTCAGGACAAGTCCGTCGCTAAAACCAAGAAAAAAACCTTTTCGCTCGTTGGTCGAGGGTGCCCCCATCCTCGACAGTAAAAAATATGTGGCAGGGTGAGGGCACCCTACCACAACACTTAAAGACGCCCTCTGAAATCAGCGGTCGATGCATTCGATATCGATGGAACCTAAGCCGATGTCCACGTCGAAGATCAACTCCTTGTCCGTTTCGCCGAAGTTATTGCTCTGATAGAGGTCATCTTCGACCTCGTCGAAGTCACCCTTGTCTATGGAGAAGGAGGAGAGAAACGAAGATTCGCTTTTGATCTCCACTCCCGCATCTTTGGGCAGGCGAATGGTGAGGCTGCCTAAGCCCACGTCGATGTCGACCCGCGCCCGATGCTTGAAATCGCCCGAGAAGTCCAGGGTGAAGTCTCCAATGCCCCCGTCAAAGGAGAACCGGTCGAAGTTGGCGTTTCCTAATCCGATGATGGTGAGAGCGCTTGCCCCCACGTCTATGCTTATCTTATGAATCCGCACCGGATTGGGCTCGCGGAAATCGACGTCCACCGAGGAAGCGCCCAGATCCATGTCCAGCCGGTCGATCTTCAGACCGGTGAAATCGAGATCGGCCTCACATGCCCCCACGTCTATCTCAAAGGTGATGGGTATCTTGTCGGTGAATTCAAGATTCCAGTAGTGGTCCTCCTTGTCTAAGTCTATGCCCTTACGCTTCGAATCGCTCTCCAGGTAGAGAGTGCCTTCGTCTTTATCGGCGTCGTACTTTATCTCGACTTCAAGCTCGTCCGGATCGTACTCCACCTCTGCAATAAGAATATCGCCGGTGCGATTCCTGCGCAGGTCTATAATTCCCGCTCCAATATCCATCTTCACGGTGAGATGCTTCTCGCCTTTTAGCTCGATTGTTCTGGTGATCTTACGGGTAGTACGTTTTCCGGCGTAAACGTCTTCCGTACTCATGGGATTGACCAGAATGATGCTGAAAAGGACGGTCCCCCAAAAAATCTTTCTGATAATCTCTGTCATGGCAACGATTTCCTCGATTAAGTTGACGGTTTTTCGTCGGGGTCCGTCTTGGCTGGACTGACGGTGGCAGTTGCCGGACTGACCTCCTTGGGTCGGGTACCCAGACGGGTCAGGATGGAGGCGCCGAGTCCTACCGTTATCACCACGTATCCGATCATCAGGCCGATGAAGGCGAATATCCATCCGAGCGGAGAGAAGGGACCTCCGAAGAATCCCAGCACCCTGGCGAGAAGCGGCACCAACTCCACGGCCAAGATTCCGATCACCAGGATCATGATCGTAGTATCGGGCTTCAAGCTGGTATGTTCCTGGAGTTTTTCCCCGACGAAGAGACAGACGCCGGTATAGCCCAGTATCAGTGCGGCTATTATCAGCAGGGGCTCGACCAGCAAGGCTACCGGTATGCCGATTATGGTGATGATCAACAGTATGAAGATGGGGATGACCAAAATCTCCGCTGCCAGCCCCACCAGCCCGGATTTAAGGAAATCCTGCTTAACCTTCTGCGCAACCTTGCTCACGTGTCTGGGCAGGATGGAGATGGTCACGATTCCTATGAATATGAAAAGAAGGATCTTGATGATTCGGGCGAAGAAGGTCCACAACGGCGCGTTAAAACGGGAGATAAAGAAAGGGAAGGGTGCGTGCAGGGATGGGAGTCTGAAGCGTGGTCCCCGCCAGAAAGCGATACTCACCTTTTCACCCCGAACGACCGCCTGTCCGTGCTTGGTCACGTTTCCCCCGACGCTTACCGCATCTCCCTCCACGATTCCCGTGGAGAAGACGTCCACGTCACCGCCTATGGCCACCGCATTCCCGGCCACCGTCCCCCTGATCTCCACACTTCCCCCCAGGGCGACCACGTCACCGTCTATCTCCTCGCCCTCCTCCACCGTCACATCTTTTCCCATTCTGAATATGCCCGCACTGGTGCGGATCCTTGGTCGGACTTTTTTCTCGGGAATCTCAATGGTGGCTATTTCATCTAAAGCGTCCAGGCCCAGCAAAGCGCTCAAGGCTTCCAGACTGCCCAAATCTTTCAGGTCTATCTCGGTGTCGCCTATCCTGATCCTTCCCTGGTCTATTATTATCTCCTCTACCGGCTCTCTGCCGCCCAGGATGAGTCTTTTCCCGTCCTGGGTGGGAACGTGAATTCTTCCCTTGGGGCCTATTAGAAACTCCTTGCCGTCTTTGGTGCGAACGTAGATTCTGCCCTCGCTGATGCTGATCTCCTCAGCTTCGAAGGGGAAGTCATCCGTGATTAACTCAGAACTGTCCGTTGTATCCGTTTTGTCGGGCGACTCGATTACCTGGGCTCGGGCGGCAAGAAGCAAGAGCCCTGCGCACAAACAGATCAGCAGGGCAAACAGCACGGTTATAACAAGTGGAATTCTCATATCAGATCTCCGTTTCCTGACGCCGGAGACGAACATGCGCCATCATGGTCGCGGGCTAGCGAAAAAACGATTTGTCGGATTTACAGGTTCTCCTTATCTCAGCGATTTTAATTTCTTCTTCAAAAGCTCCCGCGCTCTGAAGATTCTGGCCTTCACGGTTCCAACCGGAATGTTCAAAACTTGCGCGATCTCCTCATACGATTTGTCCTGCTTGTGCCGGTAGAGTATCACCTCCCGGTATTTTTTGGGAAGCGAATCTATTGCCGCATCAATGGAGACGGACTTTTGCCTGGCGGTCAGATCCTGCTCGGGATTGTAGGTCCAGTCCGCAACCTCAATGGTAACCTGTCCATCTTTCGTCTCCAGCGGCTGGTCTAACGATATGGAAACCAGCCTTCTTTTTCTCAAATAATCGATGCAACTGTTCGCCGCAATCCTGTACAGCCAGGTGGTGAACCTGTACTGGCACTTATAGGTTGAAAGAGATCCGAAAGCCTTCATGAAGGTTTCCTGAACCAGATCCTGGGCTTCTTCCCGGTTGTGAACGATCCTCACGATCATCCGATGGATCGCATCCTTGTGTCGACGGAGCAGCAGGCGATAGGCGGCTTGATTTCCCGCCAGTGCTTTCTCTATCAGGATATGGTCATCCTCTTTCGCCAACAGGATACCTTTCAGTTCTTCAATACGTTCACGGTCAACATAAGTTTCGTCGATCCGCCCAAAAATAGCAAATCAAAAGGGCAAATACAACTGAAAAGTTATCCTCGTGGTGATCTACACCATCTACAACATACCCGGGATTGACACTCACAGACGCGATCTGCTCCACTCTTATCCGTCTAGTTGGCCAAACCAGGTTTCTTCCATCGTCTCTCGTTAAAACCCTCCGGCCACGTTTCTGCCATCATACCTCAAAAAAAACCGATTTGCGAGATGTAAAATCTGACTAAGGTGATCTTGAAGCGAAAATATGCAACATTACGTATCCCCCTGTAAGTTGTTGATTTAATTGAAGATTACAGGATCGATTTAGTAGGATTTGCAGCTTTTGCCGGGACACGCGCGCGCGCATGAGAATGTTGCAATAAAATGCTTGACAATTTTTTGCGCACTGCGTAGTTTTTTATGGAAGGTGGAAGAAGGAAAGAAATGCAAAAGTCAAATCTAGAGACTCTCGGCGCTACGACTTTGCCGAACTTTGAACCCGCGAGGGGCGGTTTCCTGTTTAAGTTCTCGTCGTAGCTTCCGTTCTTTAGAGATTCCCTTCTCCACCAACTTCAAAAAGATACGAGACTGTGCGATTGACGGAGATTCGTGCATAGTCCCAAAGCCTGACTAAGCATTTTGAACTTCAGTCGGGAGTTCTCTGTTGTGGGAAGCACGACCCCACAGGATTTGAGTAAATTGATTTTCGAGGAGGTGTTGACACAAGACTACACTCTCTGGCGGGCCTCCAATAAGTTCTTTTAAGTTCGTTCTTTTAAAGAAAAGTGAGAGGATTTAGCCCTTCGAGGCTAAGTTCAAGTGGAGTTTAACGTTGCCCTTCCGGCTGAGAGATTTTATTCGGTCCTTCGTCTCGGGCATGATAATTGCATAAGACAATGGCGAAAAAGCTGAGTGCAGAAAATAAGCCAATTGCCGATAAGGTTAGTGTAGGCACTCTCGATCCGCCCGCACCGACCTTAGAGGAAACGTGGGGGAGATCAAGGGCGATGCCGAAAAGAAGAAAGACGAACTATCAGAAGCCGGAGAAGACCTATTGGCATATCTACAGTCTGCAAACTCTCAACTCAGAGAAATTCGTCAAGGTGGTAGACAAAATCCTCAAGAGAGAATACATCCTTATCAAATAACATGACCTTCCTCGTTTCCGTACCGCGGTTTAAAAAGATCTCCTGGGAGAAAAAAATCCTTGACAAGATAAACCCGCCCGTATATCCTTAATAAATTTGTTTTGCGACAGATTCGGTCGTGAATCTGATTCGTTAACTCTAATGGGAATAGCAAATGAATTTTAGGACAAAGTTTTCCGTCTTGCTTATTCCTCATCAAAAGGGCAGGATGAGAGAGATCAGGATCTCTCCTCACGTGCTGGTCTTGGCTTTAGTCGGCATAGCGTTCGTTCTCTCCTCCAGTTTGTTTTTCTCACTGAGTGCTGCCAGCCGGGTTTCCGACAAGCTAAAGCTAAGTCGCCTGGGAAAAGAGAATGGCTTGCTTCAGACCAAGCTGGACGAGTTGGACTTCTCCATAGCAAGCCTGCAAGGACAGATGTCTGAACTGATCGAAAAGGAGGAACAGGTCAGGATGGTGTTTGGTCTGCCGGAGGTGGATGCGCAGATAAGGGAGCTGGGAGTGGGGGGACCGATGCCGGACAAATCAGCCGATATGGGTGCGAACTTAGAGCAGCTATACGTTGCCGAGACTCAACTGGACAAGCTTTTAAGGCAGGCCAGATTCGAGAAGGATAATTTCGAGAGAATATATTCCAGCTTATCCGAGAGAAAAAAGACTCTCGACCGTACTCCCTCCATCAGGCCCTCGGCCGGTTACCTAAGCTGTGGATTCGGAATGAGGGTTGACCCCTTCACCGGCAGAAGGGTCCTTCACCGGGGAGTGGATCTGGCCGCAGACATCGGGACGCCTGTATACGTCACTGCCGACGGCGTGGTGGACAAGGTGAGAAGAGACGTCGGTCTGGGCAAGCTGGTGGAGATAAACCACGGTTATGGCTACAAGACCGTTTATGCTCATCTGTCCCGTATCTCGGTGAAGCATGGCCAGCATCTAACCAGAGGGCAGATCATCGGGGCGGTGGGGAATACCGGTTACTCCACCGGGCCTCATCTTCACTACGAGGTTCATTATCAGGGCCGCGCCAGAAATCCACTCAAGTATTTTCTGGGCAGTGAATACGTGGTGGATTGACCCTTGAGCGGAAAGTGAATATATGAGACAACCTCGATAAAAAGATCGAGGTTTTTTTTACTTCCCCAAAAGTCAGCGACACACGATGAAAGGTAAGGTCGAGTATTTAGTATCTGCGTGTCTTTGCGGCATCCCCTGCCGCTTTAACGGAAAGAGCTTCAGAGACCCCAAGGTGGAAGAGTTGGTACGATTGCGAAAAGCCGTGCCCGTCTGTCCGGAGGTTTTGGGCGGCCTGTCGATTCCACGCAAACCGGTTGAGATAGCCCAAGGAGGGGGAGGGGACGTTCTCTCCGGCGCCGCTGAGGTCACCTCCAAAGACGGCGACGACATGACTCCTTTCCTGTCGCGGGGCGCCTTTGCCTCTTTGAAGATTGCACAAGGACTTGGGGTGAAGGCGGCCTTACTGAAGCAGAGAAGCCCCTCTTGCGGGTGTGGCCAGATCAGAAGAAAAGGAAAGTTGGTCAAGGGCGACGGCGTGACCACGGCGTTACTGAAAAGGGAAGGCATAAGAGTCATTTCTCGATAGTTCGTAGCCGAGGGCGCCA
>JBARPX010000049.1:0-15463 GCA_049643405.1 Candidatus Zixiibacteriota bacterium | reverse complement strand
GCTCTCTTTGCCACCTCCGCTTTATAGGTGTCGATGGAGATGGGCACGTCCGTCTTTGCGGACATGGATTTGATCACCGGAATCACCCGGGAGAGCTCCTCCTCAGTGGGCAGCGGATCAGACCCGGGGCGGGTGGACTCGCCTCCCACGTCGATCGTATCCGCCCCCTCCTCGATCATCTTCATTCCCTGCCTGACTGCGTCATCTGATTTGAAAAACTTGCCCCCATCGGAGAATGAATCGGGAGTAACGTTTAAGACCCCCATGATATGAGTCCGTGAGGAAAAATCGACGTTCCTATTCTCAAATCGCATGGTCATCACAACCTCTATCTGACCTGCTCTCCGTGGGATGTTATCCCAGACGGGCACGTCCGTGCAGGCCTGTAGGGCGTCTGGGCGTCCGGGATAACGCCCACCTTGGGGCAGGTGAGAATTTACCAGGGGAATACCGGCTGCGAGCGAACCGGTTGAGTTCTAATCTCCCTCCGACGAATCCTCAGGTATGAATCCCTTTATCAGGCCAAATGCTTCTTTTCTGAGGGCATCTTTCTTGAGCGCTCCGCGCACGGCGGAGGTGATGGTCACCGAGCCCGGTTTTCTCAGGCCCCTCATGGTAAGACACATTTGCTCGGCTTCCATTATGACCAGCACCCCTTTGGGAGCCAGGACCTTCATCAAGACGTCCGCGATCTGGGCGGTGAGCCGCTCCTGCAGTTGAGGGCGTCTGGCCAGGACCTCTATCACCCGCACCAGCCTGGAGAATCCGGTGATCTTGTTGTCGGTGGGAATGTAGGCGACGTGCGCTAATCCAAAGAAGGGAAGAAGATGATGTTCGCACAGCGAGTGGAAGAAGATATCCTTGGCGATGATCATCTCGTCCTGGTTGGGGGCCGAATAGAGCTTGATCTGAGCCTCGGGGTCCTCCGAGAGTCCGGCAAAGATCTCCTGGTAAAAATCCGCCACCCTCTTGGGAGTATCGCGAAGCCCATCCCGCTGGGCATCCTCTCCCACCGCCTCCAGGATCATTCTGACCGCTTTTTGGATTTTCTCTTTGTCCATTCGGCGGACGGCGGACGGCGGACGGCCGACCACCCACTTACGTTTTCTTCTTCTCTGTCTCCAGCTTGACCGGCTCTAATTCTTCCCCCCGCAGGATTCGGTCGATCTGTTCCCCGTCTAAGATCTCTCTCTCCAGCAGCACCTTGGCCAGAGCATGGAGCTTGTCTTGGTTGGCGCTTAGAAGCTCGGTGGCTTTGGCCTCCGCCTCCTCCACGATGCGCCTGACCTCCTTGTCGATCTCCTGGGCGGTGTGCTCGCTGTAATCCCGGTGAGTGGCTATCTCCCGCCCCAAGAATATCTGCTCTCCCTTCTTGCCGAAAGTCAACGGGCCCAGTTTTTCGCTCATTCCCCATTCGCAGACCATCTTCCGCGCCAATGCGGTGGCTCTCTCTATGTCATTGGCGGCTCCGGTGGAGAGTTCATTGAATACCAGCTTTTCCGCCACCCGCCCCCCCATCATGTCCAAGAGCTTGGCTTCCAGATACTTCTTTGAGTGAGTGTGTTTCTCATCGATGGGAAGATAATGGGTGACACCCAGCGACAAACCTCTGGGGATTATGGTCACCTTGTGCACCGGGTCTGAGCCGGGAATCAGTTTGCCTACCAGGGCATGCCCGGACTCGTGATAGGCGGTCAGCTTCTTCTCCTCCTCGCTTATCACCAGGCTTCTTCTCTCGGTTCCCATCATCACCTTGTCCCTGGCGTCCTCAAAATCCCTCATGCTGACCTTGTCGTGATTTCTCCTCGCCCCGAGCAACGCAGCTTCATTCACGATATTGGCCAAATCCGCGCCGGAAAGACCGGGGGTGCCGCGAGCCAGCACGGAGAGATTCACGTCCTGCGACAGGGGTATCTTGCGGATGTGCACCTTCAGGATACCCTCCCTTCCCTTCACGTCCGGGATGTCCACCACGATCTGCCGGTCGAATCTTCCCGGCCTCAACAGGGCCGGGTCTAAAACGTCCGGCCGGTTGGTGGCGGCTAAAAGGATCACCCCCTCGTTGGATTCAAACCCGTCCATCTCCACCAAAAGCTGATTTAGAGTCTGCTCCCTTTCGTCATGCCCGCCTCCCAGCCCGGCACCACGATGCCTTCCCACTGCGTCGATCTCGTCGATGAAGATGATGCAGGGGGCATTCCTTTTGCCCTGGTCGAAGAGATCTCTCACCCGTGAGGCTCCCACCCCCACGAACATCTCCACGAAATCGGACCCGCTCATGCTGAAGAAGGGCACGTCTGCCTCGCCGGCTATGGCTCTGGCCAGAAGGGTCTTCCCGGTCCCCGGAGCTCCCAAAAGCAGCGCTCCTTTGGGTATCTTGCCTCCCAGCTTCTGAAACTTGCCCGGGTCCTTCAGAAATTCGATTATCTCCTGGAGCTCCTCTTTGGCTTCATCCGCCCCGGCCACGTCCTGGAAGGTCACTTTGGGCCGGTCGCCTGATAAGAGCTTGGCTTTGCTCTTTCCGAAGGAGAAAAGACCCTTTGGCCCACCCTGCATCTGCCTGAGCATGAAAAGCCAGAAGACGATCAGAATCAGCCAGGGAAGCGAGGTTAAGATTATCGCGGACCAGTTGGTGCGGGGCGGCTCTGCATCTATCTCCACGTTCTTTGCCTCCAGCTTCTCTAAAAGCGAGGGGTCCTCAAACGGAATGTGGAGTTCAAACTTGGCGAAGCTGCCGGTCTGTTTTCCCGTGGTCTTGGATATCTTGCGTGCGAATTCCCCTTGGATGTCCTTTTCCAGCAGGGTCACCTTCTTGACGTTGGATTCCTCCAGTTGCTGCATGAACTCGGTATAGGTGATGCTGACCACGTCCCTTGTGCTCCGGGAATAATACTGGAACAGGGAGATGGACAGAAGCAGAAGGAAAACCCAGAAGATCAGGGTCCTGGTTCCTTTCTTCCACCTGAACTCCTCCTTTTTCCCATCAGGAGGTCTCTTCTTACCCGAACCTTGACGGGGAGGCCCGGGTTTCCGGCCCTGGTCAGGTGAGTCTTTTCGCTGGAGCAAGTTTAAGAGGTCGATCTGCTTTCCCTTCAAGAAGTTTCTCCCAGTCACATTCATTTCTTTAATCCCCAGTCAAAAGCCCCTCAGATGTGAAGTCCGATTTCGTGCTTCATCCTCTCATTTTGTGGGCAAAGTCACGAACAAAAGACTCCTCGCCTTTCTACTCATCCGGGCTATTTATCGTATTATTCAAGGTGAGACCGGAACCGGCTTAAGTCTCACACTATTATTACGTGCCTGCCCTCAATATATATGCCCAAATCTTTGAGCACTCTACCATTGCTCGGCGATAGCTGCCGGATTCACAACCGGTCATCGAAAAAAAGTTGCCCGCAGCCTGATCACCTTCTTGGTTTTGCTTGTCACCTTGTGCTTCTCACTGATCCTGTGTCCCACCACCCAAACGATTTCCTTTCCTGAGGTCAAAACCGGCACCTCATCCCGAAGGTATCGGGGCACCTTGGCATCTATTAGAAAATCGGCAACGCTTTTGGTTCCCTTCATTCCCAGGGGCCTGAATTTGTCCCCCCTTCTTCTGCTGCGAAGGCAAAACGGCTCCTTTAGCTTCTCCCAGTCCAGAAATGCGACATTTTGACTCTGGGATACGAGATCCTGTGACGGAGGCTTGGCTTTGAGGATTTCAGCCTTGATCTTTACGCCCCAATCTTTCAGACTCACCTCTCCCGGAAGCTTAAGAGGATAGCTGTATCTTCTCTTCTCTCCCCTGTAGACGGCGAACTTCTTCCCGCTGACCTCCGCCCATATCCTGTCTACTAACTGCACCCTCCTTCCGCTTTTCTCTTGATGAACCAAGTCTAGGGCTCGATCCACCGGCTCGAAGGTTAGCTGCTTGAGGTCCCCTTTTAGCTTCTTCACGCACAGCCGGACCATCTCTCTTTGCAAACATATATCATAATCCGCAAACGCTCTCAAGTCAAAAGTGATGTTGCCTTTGCCAATCGTACAAAGGCTTTCAAGCAATTGTTCGCTTCTATTTTCGATGTATTCCTGTTGCAGGGAGATGATATCCGCGGTTCGATTCAGAATCTCCACGATCCTGGGGTTAAACTCCTCTCTAATTCTGGGTAGAAGAGACAGTCTTATTTTATTCCTGAAGAAATCGGGCAGATAGTTAGATGAATCCAACCTGTATGGGATTTTGTTAGCTTTGATAAATTCTTCGATCTCTGTGCGCCTGATCTGAATCAGGGGTCGGATGATCTTTCCTCTTTTGGCTGGAATACCGGAAAGCCCCATGCTTCCGGCTCCTCTAATCAGCCTCATCAAGAAAGTCTCCGCCTGATCATCGGCCTGATGGCCCAGAGCGATTCGGTCAGCTTTGATCTGGTCAGCCACCCTTTCCAGATACCGATATCGTAGTTCCCTGGCAGCCTCCTCTATGCTCAGCTTCCTCTTTTTCGCTTCCCTCCTTACGTCAATTGTCTTGCAAAAGAACCTCACTTTCAAACCGGAGGCCAGTTCTCCGGCGAATTCCTCATCCGCATCGGATTCCATTCCTCTCAGTTTGTGGTTCAGATGAGCCGCGTGTAGTTTCAGGCCGAACTCAGACCGAATGGCAACCAAACTGTAAAGCAAAGCCACGGAATCCGGCCCGCCTGAGAGCGCCACCAGAACGCTATCACCCTTTGTCAGAAGCCCGAAGCGTCGTACGGTCCCCTTCATCTTTTCTATGAACTCGATATTTTTCATAGCTCCCAAGGTGAACTCATTCCCATCTGAATAATAGCAGCGAGATCATTCTTTGTCAAACAAAAAGCCGGCATAAACAGAAGCGCCGCACGCCAGGCGCGCTGCTGCACTTCGCTCAGACTCTGAGTGTCGTATGATCCTGCCCCACAACGCGGCAGCCGCACCCTTCAGGGTGAGAGAAAAGTTCAAAATTCAAAGAGACAAATTCAAAAATTACAGTTCAAAAACCAAAATCGAGCTTGGATCACTTTTCCAAATTTTGAATTTTGACCTGCAATTTTGCCCAGACGCCCATACGCCCTACAGGCCTGAAGGGGGCCCGCCTGGGGGCAAGCGTCTGCTTGCATTTTGCTTTTTTAATCTTGAACTCTCTGCTATGCGTCGCAGAAGCGAGCTAAAACGAGAGTTTGGCCTCAACGCATCAGGCTAAAAGCAGCCGGGCAGAGGGCCCTCCTTGTAGAGATAGCTTACCAAGAAGACTACGTCTCCCACATTGACTATCCCATCACAGTTGGCATCGCCCGCCTCCATCGGTTCGGGAGAAGCACCGCCCTTGTAAAGGTAGTTAACATTGTAGACTATATCTCCCACACTGGTGACACCATCTCCGTTAGCGTCGCCACAGACGTAGTTGGCCAGCTCGAAGTGGAACAAGTCCCTCCCCACGTGTCCAAAAGAGTCGGTGACGGTCACTTCAAATGTATACCATTTGTTATAAGGCGTCTCGGTGGTGTCGGGTGTCCAGACGATTCCGTAGGTATTGTCAGAGTAATGTAAAGGCGGCGGGCCGGGAGTCCCGGGAGGAGGTTGCGGCTGGACCTTGGGAGATAATATCCATATCTTCCCTATTCTCCTGTTCCCCGAGCCGTTTGGCCATTTGTACGTTTCAACCGCCCCGGTGGCAGGATTCATAACGTCATAGGTGCTCGACTGGGCGGTCACCGAGTTGCCGGTAGTGGCATGCCACGGCCGCCCACTCCAGCCGATTATGATGTCCTCTCTTTTTATTTCTCTTGCGTACAGAGCAAACGTTATCTTGTTTATGTTGTTTTCGTAAATCACGTTTTTGAACCAGCACAATCCCAGCCTTTTCCAAACCCATTGGTTCAATCCGGATGCGATCTTCGAGGCCTTGGTGCCGGTACGGGGGCTGGTCTTCATGTATTTCTTGCCCGCCAGAGCATTGACCAACTGCTTATCGCTCAACCCCGAGGTGAGCGGTCCGTAACTGGGGCTCTGCCCGGCCCACCACTTCAGACATGCTGCTCCCGCAGTGGGAGCGCAGCCCGCGTTTACCGCTTGCCCCTTCTTGTTCTTGCCCCACTTGTAAAGGGAATCCTGGTGCATCGGGGGGATTCCCTTGTTATAGGTGGAGTCGGCACCCTTCCCCTCCCCCAACCAGCCCTCGCTGAAGTTGAAGATGGTTCCCTCCATCTCGGCAATGTGATCTGCGTCCACGGTGAAGAGCACCTCGATGGGACCGCAGTAGACTCCCGTACTCTCCGGTTGAATGATGGTCGGCACGGGAGGAAGCGGATCGTAGTAAGTGGTTATGGTATCGGAGGCGGAGCGGCCCGCCGAATCGGTCAGGGTGGCTCTGATCAGATAGTAACCCTCCTCCAGGCCGTCCCCAACCCAAACATGACTCCAACCGTCGCCGTCCACCCCGGTGGTATCCCAGTCGTTAATCCAGACGTCGGTTCCGTCGTAGTCTGTTCCGATCGGATACCATATGCCGGATTCATCCATATAGTCGAAGGTTGCGTAGTCGATCCCGGATCCATCGCTGGTATCGTCCACGGTGATCCTGATCGAATCGGAGAAGTAGCTCTGATCGTACCAGGCGGTGTCCCTGGGCTGAACTATCAAGGGGAGAGGCTCAGGATATTCACCGCAGGTATTTTGAAGCGCGGTCAGTCCGGTTGAATGCAGCAGGATGTTTCCCGGGAATCCCACCTCACTTACCAGATCCCAGGGGTCGACGTCGAACCAGATGTAGCTCTGGCATCCGTCCGGAGTATCGTCGGTTATCGGCCCCAGACCTTCGACCGCCTCAGGAAAACAGAATCCTGCAAAATATGGAGCTTCAACACACACCTTCTCCTCCACCGGTACCGTGATCAGCCAGTTGCCCGGGCCGGGTATGTCCAGAGCATAAAAATCCGAGGTAAAGATGCTTTGACTGGGGAACGGACAGGTAGGATCATCTAAGTTCGCCTCCATCACGTCCACATAGATCTCTGTCAAGCAGGGCATAGTGGCACACAGCAGAAAGTGAATCTCCACCACCTGAAACGGATATGGGTCGATACAGCCCGCCAGGAGGGGATCCTGATAGGAAGCGTAGTATTCTCTCGGCCCCTGAATCCAGTTCTCGATGCACCAGGCTGCAGGGCCCGTATGGATCACCTCACAGATGTCCTTGCCGGCTGTGATCTCCTGTGCCGGAAGTACCCTTAGCGTCGTTGCCGGAGAGGCACACTCTTTGATGTTCGCCTCGTCCAACTCTCTTTCCACTGCCGGGACGGACGAAAAAAGGACGACCAGCATTCCTGCCAGGAATCCGAAAATCACAAAAAGCCTTCGCATGACAACCTCCGTGGAAAAAAGGAGTATAGAGGACCTCAATCAAAAGCAAGAATTCCCGTTAGAGTGAGCGGCTGTGAAGCTCATTGATTTCGCGTGGTCTTCTCCGAAGCGACGTTCTATAAGAAGCATAATTCATATTGCCTTATTGTCAAGAGGAATCTAGGCTGTGCGTATGGCCTCAACCCTCTTTTACGACGGCAGGAGTAGCACCCGAAAAAACGTGGGCCATTGCATTTCCTTTCCACGCCAGTCGGAGATCGCCTTTGTCTTTATTGGGATCGCCTCCAGGAAATCACTTTACGGGGTGAACAGATCGCCTCCCGCTTTTTCCAGGCGAGCCACGGCCGTGGGATAGGGATCACAGTACTCCTCCTCCAGGTAATCGTGATAACCCACTTCCTTCAGTTTGCGAAGCATGATATTCCTCTCCTCTCTGGGCATCACCTTGGGATCGCTCATGCAGGCCACGTGAAACTCCAGGTTAGTTTCTCCCAGATTCTTGACCGCCAAGAAGGGCAGCTCATAGAATTTTCCCACCGCTCCGGTCCGCCTCTGAAAACCCTCCGGCGTGCCAGCCTTGAGGGAGACTCGAACATGGAGATTGCTCCTGAATCGACCCAATTCCTTTGCGTAGTTGTGATCGTCGCCCAGAAGGACGCCGTTGGTTTCCAGCATAAAGAGATAATCGGTGTCTTTCACAAATTCCAGTACCTGCAGTAGGTGATCCTTGCACAGGGTTGGCTCTCCCCCTGAGATCCTCAATTTCGACACCTTTTTCTTCTTAGCGTGAAAAATAAGATTCTGAAAGACCTGCCTGGGCGTATAGAATTTCCCTTGAGATTCAGGAAAATCTCTGGACCATCCCACCCAGCAATAGACACATCTCAGGCAACAGCCCACCGTGTAGCCGGTAGAGATCCCACCATAGACCCCCACTTTGTAGAATCTGGTATATTTGCTCGAAGTCCCGCGGCAGCAGATCTCCTCCGTCATGTTTGCCAGTTCGATGGGATCATAAGGGGCAAAGTCAGGGGTTATGTAACGGGGATACTCTTTCATGTCGGGGTTTGTAGTTGCCTGATTCATCAGGCAGATTCTGCTCTACGCGTTGTAGTTGCCCGATCCATCAGGCGAAATTCGCTCGATGAATCGAGCAACTACAGTTCTTCAAGACATGTTTCGTGGTAGCCGCCCGTCTGGGCGAGAGGTGAGCGTTCCGCAATGGGCGGGGCGACTACCGAATCATGTTCGTTTGCTGCCTCGTTTCAAAATATAGCAGGCTTGGTCGGGAATGCAAAAGGAAATCGGTCCCCGGCGTGAACCGCATGGTTCATGCCAGCGGACTGGTCAACGGTATGAATGGTGCGGTTCATACCAACGGATGAAACGCCCGGACGCCCATACGGGCCTGTCTGGGGGCGTCCGTATGGACAGATTAAGCGGATATCGGTTGATGTGAGGCTAATACTGAAAAAAAACTCCGTCTGCCGGGCTTAGAGCAGACGGAGCGTAAAGCAGAAAGACAATCTGAAGGGGCAACCAACGCCCCTATACTTATACAAAAACTGTGCCAGAGTCAGTCCATCTCAGGCTTTATGATTGTCCGACGCTAAGCGTATGCAGAACAATAGCTTACGGGGAACGGGTCGATTGACCCGCACTCAGACCTTTATGTCCAACGCAACAATCTGCGTCACACCCGGGGAGCAAAAGAGCGTTTCTTGCCCTATTCTTGCACAGGATAAGGTCTTGTCAGCCGGTAAGTCAGTGTTTTAGCAAGCGCAGTATACTGCGCTGCGAGGAGAGAGCCGCTACCATGCTCGGTTCCTGGTCTTTTGTGCCCGAATATGTACCCCCGATCGGACAGGGGTTGCCCAGACGGGCACGTCCGTGTACCCCTGTCCGCCTAGACCCCCCCGTACGGGGGGGTCTCTGTGACCGTAGAAAAAAGGCGGGGGTACAAGGGACTGTTGAAAAATTGGTTTTGGAGTGCGGAAGCTTGTTGGAGATCCCGGCTTGCGGGGCTTCCGCGGTTTTTTGAAATCAGAACTTATTATACTTCCAGCAGTTAGATTTCTATTAAAACCGCCCGGACGGGCACTCCGGTTCGAGGTTCTCCAACAGCCCCTACAACCCCACCCCAAAAAAGTAGACAAAACGAGGCCGAACCTCTCACTTTCGAGGTCCGGCCAGGTCTGGAATAAATGAATAATGATTCTTACAGCGCGTCTACCGGGAAACCCACTGCGGGTTGCAGCAGTCGGGATCGGGTGCCGGTCCGCCTTTATAGAGATAGCTGACCAGATAGACTATGTCGCCAACGTTGACTATGTCATCGTTGGTGACGTCTCCCACGCATGCCGTGGGGATAGGCACCGGTCCGCTCTTGTAGAGATAGCTGACCAGGTAGACTATATCGCCCACGTTGACTATGCCGTCGTTGTTGGGATCACCGCAGATCACCGATGGCCCAAGATCCCAGGCCTCAAGCTCCAGGTACATCATCGGATTCTCCGTCCATACACCCTCGCTCACAGGCGCCGCCCCCGCATCCCTGTCGCACACGTACTGAATGTGCAGGTTTCCGTCGCGCATGTTCTGAGATAGCGAGGCCCAATGTTCGCTCAAGCAGTCGCCGGCAGCGCAGTTCGGGGTCTTGGTGTTGGTTAAGTTATAGCAAGGACCCCAACTGGCCCCACCATCGCGACTGCCTGCTCCATAGATGTCTCCGTTGCCGTATCCGCCAGCCGAGGTGTCGGATGAGTCGAACTGAACCCAGATGCAGTACAGGAAGTTCGAATCGGGAGGATGAAAGGCGGGATCAACGGCAGAGACGCTCATCTTGGCGACGTTGGCGTTGTAATGTCCGGGATTAGTTCCGCCCCAGACCGCGCTGGTAATCATCTTGGTGCCCGTTTTCTTACTCCAGTGATACAGCTTGGAGACTGCCGGATCGGCGTAACCTAAGTCGGGGAATCCTACTGTAGACCAGACTATATGCAGGCTGTCGTTGTAATCATAGCAGGCGTTCAGATCGTACCGGGCCCGTTCGTCTTCCGGATAACCGCAGCCATAATTGGTGATGTTCTGATCCGGAGGAGGATAGTTGGTACCGTCAATCCAGTCATCACCGTTGACCATGGATTCAACGTAGGCGACATCGCCCAGATAGTCACACGAACCGTCGCAGGCAGGCTTAACGAAAGCTACCGCCACCCTCTCAGAAACAGGAGAAACCTCCACCACCGGGCTGACGGTGCAGGAGGAGTCAAAGTGGGCTACCAGCCTGGCAGGATCCGAGTGATTGCTGTTCGAAGTGCAAATATGAGACTGGGTCGCCCCGCTCACATAAGCCTCGCACGTGAGACGATCCGGAGCCGCCTCCCACTGATAGCACCGCTGGTAAGCAATCATTCGCGGTGCTCCGACTGCAAGGTTGCCCTCGGTCATCACCACGTGGATGTAATCGTTTTTGACCGCCAGCTTGGGCCACTTCCCCTTCTCGCCTGAGTCGGCATCGAGAATGGAGTCCGGAAGGTCCCAGTGGCGTTGGAAATGCCCCCCCAGAACGCTTTGTATGCATAACACGCAGTAGGGGTGGCAGGATCGGGCATTTGATACATTAGGCGATGATAGACCACCGCCGACCTGCCGTCGCTCATGTGGCTCTGGTTGCAGAAACCAGGAGCCAACCCTCCTTCAGTGTCGACCTCAACCACACCCTGATACTGACCGATCAGATTCTTGGAGTTGGCATGAACGTAGCGCGGCGGTGGGGGATAAACGCCGGAAGAATACATCCAGGAGAAATGACGGTAGCCTACGGAAGTTGCGGAAATCATCCGCCCTATGGAGCCGTTCTGCTGGTACTCGTACCAGGTGTGACCAATCTGATCATGCTGAACGATCACACCCGCCTCCGGTTCTATGTCGGCACAACTGGTTCGAGACCCTGATTCAACAGCGGAGCGATCAATCGCCCCTTCTGAGGGCAACCGGCTCGACGCCGCCGTGGAACCATCCAGCGGCACGTCCTCGGATATGTGCCTGATTCCCGGCTTCTGCCCGGGAGTCGCGGCAAAGGCGTACAGCACACTCACCACGACTATCAGCCCTACAGTCAGCGGATGCATTAGCCTTTTGGGCATGTTGGCACTCCTTGCTTTTGATTGAAAGGTTATTAGGTAAACCCACTTATCCTTGATCTGCAATAAGAAACACACAAACTGGACGACCATCGGGCTGTGACGCGCATAGAGGTTGGCAAGCAACCTATGTGAGGGTGCTTGAAGGTTCTTTGCGCCAGTGTTAGTAATATAGCCTACTTCCTCGAAATGTCAAGACAAATGCGGTCTCAGAAGGGAGTCCACCTGCAATTGGGAGCGGGCTAAGGTCGAGACGGAACCATCCTATGGAGGTTGTCTTAGCCAGAGAAAAACAAGGCCGAACCCCTAAAGATAGAGGTTCGGCCGCTTATTACGTAACTGGGTCTTCCTCTGTTAACAGGCCGGTGGATCTCCACCCCTGTACAGGTAGTTCACCAGGTAAACAACATCAGCCACGTTGACGATTTCATCGCAGCTGGCATCTCCGGCTTCCATCGGGACTGGAGGGTCACCGCCTCGATAAAGGAAGTTCACCAAGTAGACTATATCTGCCACATTTATCACCCCGTCTCCGTTGGCGTCACCCGTAACATAGCTTTGTTCGGTTGCCAGGGATTTGAATGCATAGACCACCCCGTCGGAGCCGAAGGTGACACAGGCGATATTGGGCAGCCCGTTGCCGTTGATATCCCCCACCTTAACGTCCATCACGTCGTCGGCGCAACTGTAACTCCAGGAAGATTCACCGGTCAGCCCGTCGATGACGTACACGTTCTGGTCGTCCGATCCCGCCACCACCTCATTTTGGCCATCGTTGTCCACGTCGTATACTAAAACACAGTTTATCTCCCCGCCGGTCTCGAAGCTCCACAGCTCGTGACCATCGGCACCGTCAAGCGCGTACACCTTTCTGTCGGTGGAATTCCCCGGCACCACGATGTCGGGAATGTGATCGCCGTTCAAATCGCCGGAGCTCAGGCTGTGTACGTTCGAGGCAGCCGCAACAGGCTCGCTCCAGATGAATGCATGGGTTGCGCCGTTGATCATGATGATCTGTTTGGGCGCATAGGGGGTGATGGCCGCGGCCACGTCCGGAACATTGTCGCCGGTCACGTCCGCTGCGGTTACGTGCTCAACCCCCTCGGGCGCGGGGTAGTCCCAGAGCAGACTTCCGTCGGACCCATCCAGCACCACCACCTTCTCGCCGCTGGCGCCGGTGCCCACCGCAACTACAACGTCCAACGGTCCGCTCGCGTTCATCTGCGCCAGCACCACGTCGCTGACGGAAGCTCCTACCGGAGCACTCCAGAGCTCGCCCCCGGTCGAGCCGTTTATGGCATAAACGTGACCATCATCGCTGCCGGCTATCACGTCAACATAATCGTCACCATTCAAGTCTGCAGCCTTCAGGCACTTCCTGTAAATCTGGTTAGTGGGAGTGTCGAACGGCCACATGATGGTGCCGTGAGTCCCGAATATGGCGGTTACCCTGTCGTCATTCCCCGCCACCGCCACGTCGGCCTGTCCGCTTTTGTCGAAATCTCCTGCGGTAATGGCGTAGAGATTCTCCGTCCCGGTCCAGGTCCACAACTCGGTACCATCCTCGCCGTCTAAAGCGATGGCGAAGTCATCAACTGAGCAGACGGCGATGACGTCTTCGTCTCCATCGTCGTCTAAGTCTGCCACGGCTATGGCGTTACCATACTCCCCGAAGGAATGCTCCCATAGAAGCGGCGATTCCACCGTCTTTAATGCCCAGACGCCTTTTCCCGGATCAGGGGGCGTGCCGCTGTGTTCCGCCCCGCCTCCGGCAGCAACCTCGTCCGTACCGTCGTCGTCGAAATCGGCACAGCTTACGTCCTGAATGGTTCCGGCCACCGAGTAGTACCAGATCTTTGTTCCGTCGCGTCCGTCCAAAACCTGCACCCTGTCGCTGGTTGCCGCCGCCAAGTCGATCACGTGGTCGCCGGTAACGTCACCAAAGGCCATAGCCCTGGTATTCCCGTCCAGGGTGTCGGATATCCACAAGGGAACGTCCGCGTCCCCCTCAAAAACATAGATGACGTGAGTGCCGAGATAGGTGCCGACTATAAGGTCCAGATCTGTATCCTCATCGATATCATGAGTCCTCAGTATGATGTTACCGTTGGTGTGATTAAGACTTCCCAGGTTGTAACTCCATTCCGGGGTACCGTGGTAGCCATCCCTCACGAAGATCTCTCCCTGGTCATATGAATGGGTGCCGCCGAAGACCGCTTCCACGTCGCCATCGCTGTCGATATCATCCAGGAGCACATCCATGACCACGTACTCCACCGTATCACTCCAGATATCTGAACCGTTGGTTCCGTCCAGAACACCGAGAAAATTGTCCCAGCCGGCCAGGTACTCATGAGCAAACCCGATGTCGTCTATCCCATCGTCATTGACGTCTTCTGCATCCACTGCGTTGATCCACATGCTGCCGATGAGCTTACTCCACAGGTTCCCACCGGTCTGGCCGTTGATGGCGTAGATATAATCGTCGAAACACCCCACCGCCACGTCCGGATACTCATCGCCGTTTAGGTTGCCCACGGTAACCGCGTTGTTGGTCGATCCGGTGTAGTAGGTCCAGAGCTGACTGCCATCCACACCATTTATGGCGTGAACCCGCCCGTCGGGGGTGTCGGAGGAGTGATAGGATGCGCCGGCCACCACGTCCATGACGCCGTCGTTGTTTATATCACCGATGGTCATGGAGCGGATGCCGTCGTTTACCTGGTAGAACCAAAGCGTATCGCCGGTTCTTCCGTCGATGGCCCAGACCATGGAGATAGCGCCGTAGTAATCCATGCTGTATTCGGCGGCTATCACGTCCTTGATGTGATCCCCATTGAGGTCAGCCGTTTCAACATGGCGGATATCAAGACTGGGATCGAATATCCATAGCGGCTCTGCCGAAGAACCCTGCCCATAGGCGGCCGGGGCCAACTGCGGAAGCATGGCGCCGACCATCATAACCACTGCAATCAATAGAACCAGCTCCGGTCTGCTACTTGCCCAGAAACTGTTGGATTTTTTGCTCATCTTAGTCTGCCTCCTGTTATAGGATTTTGGTGTTGTTTTAGTTAACTCAAAACGCATTCTGCCTCGCAACCTCGCTTCAAAACGAGGTTTCCGTTTTTCAAGCTGATTTACCGGCACAAAACCGCCTCAGCCCCTAATAGCTTGACCGTATTTATAATATATCGGTTTTCTCTTTTCTGTCAAGTAATGATTTCTCTCGATCTCGCCACGATTCGAACTCTAAGATGTAGCTTCTCAGGACTTCCCGAAGAAAGGGGAATTCTTGCTCCGGTTGCAGTTCGTGGACCCTTTGATTGGTGCTGTTTTCTGAACAATCAGCCCCATGCGGTCCAAGAGCCACCCTGAAGATTTCTTGACTTCATCCCACACACTGTTTATATTCGCCGAGAGCCCCTACAGTAGACCAAGTGCTGGTATAGTAGGGCAGGGGAAAGCCGTAACGGATTACGGCGAGGAACCAATATGCTAAAGATGATTGCGTTTGTTCTTCTTCTTACGCCTGGCATAGTTTATGGGGAACAAGCGGGCAACCTGCGGGTCTCCGGAGGAGATGAGAGCAGCAATCTGCGCTCAAACACGAAGGCGATGCTATACGCCCCCCCGACTGTGTCTGTAACCAGCCCGGTGGGAGGGGAGAGTTGGTGTATAGGGAGCAGTCACGACATCCTCTGGTCTGCATCAGATGACACTGCGGTCACGAACATAGCCTTATACTACTCCACCGACGGAGGAACAGGCTGGATACCCATATCCGATACTGAGGAAAACGACAGCACCTATTCCTGGACCATACCGAGTACTCCCTCGACTCAGTGCCTGGTTAAAGTCATAGCGTTCGATGCGACCGACAGCATGGCTGATTCAAGCGACAGCAACTTCACCATCGAGGATTGTCAGGCTCCCACTGTAGATCTTACTGCCCCGGT
>JBARPX010000048.1:0-14520 GCA_049643405.1 Candidatus Zixiibacteriota bacterium | reverse complement strand
GGGAGAGCTCTCTCTGCCTGCATTATACTTCAATTTGATAAGCACAAGGTCTTCTTTCCGTCTCTTAAGGATGTTTTCTGCAAGTGCAATCCGTTCCTGCTTCTGCAAAATTCTAAAAAAAGCCTCCTTTACTGCGAGAATCACTTCGTTCTCCCCAAGATGATAGTTCTCCTCCGCTATTTTCACTCTCGCTTTTGCAGCCTTTACACCGGCACGAATAGACCCTCCCTGATAGAGCGTGTATCCGACCCCAATGCTTGCCGAGTAGCTCCTTTCTTCGCCATGTCTACTGGAAAGGTTCAGGCTCGGAATGGAAAGGTTCAGGTTCGGATAATACGATGAATAAGCGGCAGTCACACCTACCTCGGACTGTTCTATCGCTGTTTTTCGCTGAATGAGTTTGGGGTAATTCTCCCTTGCCAGGGAAAGGCAATCCTGCAGGGTCAGCGGTTGTTCTGCGAAAGAATTGCTATTTAGAACGACTAACAATAAACCAAATAGAAAACAATATCTGAGAGTCACTTCCACTCCTCTCTTTTTTGTCCTAAACTCACTGATAACCACATCTCCTTTTTCTACTCCCTTCATTATACTATTAGACACAAAAAAAGGGGGAAGGTTTAATTAACCCGGAAGGTTCTCTTATGCGGAAAATGTATGTATGAATGGAGCCTTAGTGGGTCCTAAAGGATCCCCATCTGGGAAATTTTCGGGCTATTAACTTACTCCTGCAACAACTCTAATATCTCCTGCTCCAGCGTGTAGAGCCTGAATCGAATCCTCTTGAAGGTTTTGGCAGAATCTGGATTGATCAGCTTCCCGAATTCCTCCAACACTCGAGTGGCTTCCTGTGCTCTTCTGAGGTTGGCCTGAATGATCGAGCTAAGATCGGATCGTTTCTTCTCCAGGCTACCCATGGTGTCGGCCCCCACGTCCTTTTCGCTGTCCCGGAAGGAGAGCAGTTTCTCTTGATCGAAGCTCTTCATAGCGACTCTGGTCAGTTCATGACGGAGTCTTTTGAACTTCGATGACAGTCTGGCATCGTCGAAATAGAGCCTCGCCACCTCCTCCGTCACCCTTATTCCCTCACGGGCGCGATTGAGGTTAGCGTCGAGGATTCGGTATATGTTCTTCCTGTTCATTGGGAGTAAACCGTTCAGCTCTGTTACGTCCTTATTTGCGTGTAAAATCTTTGTAGAAAGGTGGCTTGATCACCACCGCTCTGTGTGCTTTGCCACGAATCAGAATGTCGAACTCAGTATCTACCTTCGAATGTTCTTTGGGAACGTAGCCTAAGGCGATTCCTTTGTTCAATGAAGGGGAAAACGTCCCGCTGGTCACTTCGCCTATCTTCTTGCCGTCTTTTTCTATCTCGTAATGGGAGCGTGGAAAAGCCTGGTCTTTTAGCTCGAAGGCAACCAGTTTGCGCTTTAGGCCGTTCTCCTTCAGTCTTAGTATCGGCTGCTTTCCTACAAAATCGCCCTTGTTCGGTTTTACGATCCATCCCAGCCCGGCCTCCAGCGGGTTGGTGGTCTGATCGATGTCATTACCGTAAAGCATATATTTCATTTCCAATCTCAAGGAATCGCGGGCGCCCAGACCTATCGGCTCGATATCGAATTCCGTCCCCGCCTGCATCAGTGCTTTCCACATGTTCTCCGCATGATCAGGCGAGAAATAAAGTTCGAATCCGTCCTCACCGGTGTAACCGGTTCTGGAGAAGAGCATTTCGATACCGTTCACCTCTCCCCAGGTTGCCCAGTAGAATCTTAGATCAGTCAGATTCTCATCGGTCAGCTTCCTCAACACGTCCTCAGCCTTGGGACCCTGCAAGGCCAGAAGAGCGGTCTGTTCACTCACGTCCTTCAGCTCCACGTCGCCTGAGAGGTGGCCGGAAAGCCACTGGAAATCCTTCTCCAGGCAGGCGCCGTTGACCACCAGAAGGAAATGATCCGGTTGGCGGTAAACCAGGAGATCGTCGACAATTCCCCCGTGGCCGTAGCACATGCAGGAGTACTGGACCTGATAGGTATCCAGCTTGGAGACGTCGTTGGTGGTCATCTTCTGAATGAAGCTTTCCGCATCCTTTCCCCATACCTCGAATTCTCCCATGTGGGTGATGTCGAAAAGCCCCACCGATGATCTCACCTTTCGATGTTCTTCCATCATGCCTCTGAATTGAATCGGCATCAGGTAGTTTGCGAATCCCACGATTTTCGCCTTGTTCTTTAGATGAATGTCATAAAAAGGAGTCTTTTTAGGATTTGACATAATGTTCCTCGACGATCTATTTGCCACTTTCTGTGGCGTTGAGCAACAATATCCCGAGGCACTGGGAAGCCCTCAGGAGATTCACCGAGAGGGCTCTTTGGCGAGCCAATAAATGCTCGCAATCTTACTTCGGGATTACCATTTTCTTCGACTGAGTGAATTCTCCAGCTTTGATCTGGTAAAAATAAATTCCGCTAGCTACTTCATGGCCTTCATCGTTCTTACTATCCCAAACGATCCTCTTGCCCCCCGCTGATTGGTATTCATCAAACAGTGTTCTCACCTTCCTTCCCAAAATGTTATATATGGTAATCCGAACCCAGGTGTCTCCTGGCAAAGTGTACTCAATCGTAGTTGAAGGATTGAAGGGATTGGGATAGTTCTGCGCTACGGAAAACTCCTTTGGGGGTGCGTTCGGATGGTAGTCTACCCCACCCCCCTCTCCAGGGATCTCATAGCAGTCCGGATAACCCGGGTTGCTTTCAAAGTCGGACCAGTAATTCCCGACGTCTCCCAGATTCCACCTGTTGTTGTTCGAGCGGACATCCTCAAGAGCGCTCACGGCGTTACCTGCGAAGTGATTTGCCCAGAGAGTATTGAACTGAGAAGAATTGTCGAGACAAAGTCCACAGGCATTCTCAAACAGGCGGTTACCCGATATGTAGTTGTTCGAGCTGTCATACAAACGGATTCCGTGCTTCGAACTGCCGCTCACGGTGTTACCGACCAATCGATTCCCCGAGCCAGGATCAGAAGACGCGGATCCGAATAGCTCTATTCCTGTCCTGTTATTCTCCACCCTATTACCCATCAAGGTACTGTTGGAGCTTCGGTCCAGGACCAATCCAAATCCAAAACCTGTTACGTTACAGTTCCTAATTGTAATACCGTCTCTGTCTGAAGCGAAAATGCCTATTCGGGTACCGGCAATAAGATGACCGTCGCAGTCAACGATGATATTATCTGTTTGGATGATCAGACCATCTCTGCAATTCAATATGTCGTGGTCTAGAACGGTATTATGAGCTATAATGCATCCACAGTCCGGCTGATCCATAAAGTGATAACTGAGTGCGGTGGACTCAATACCGCACTCTCCGTAGCCCAGCTTGAAGTACCCATTGTCTCCAAAGCCGACTCCATAGCTGTTTCTGACAATCCAATAGCCCCCCTCGTCGTCATAGCCGACAATAACCACAACGTGATTCGTGCGATTATCATCTGTGCACCTGTAGATGTCACCATCCCAATAACCAACACCAAGCCCCATTCCCATGGGCAATGTCAGAGGTCCTTTGCTGGCAACATACTCTTTTATGTACACTTCACCCATCGCGAAATACTTAGCTGAGTCGATTCTTATCAGTCTATTCTGCCAATCTGGGCATCTATCGGAACAAGCCGCGTCACTACAGCTGCTACCGGCGCTGTGCTCGCAGTTCTCGTCGCAGGTATACTTAGTGCAAGTACAACTCGACCCGTCCACATACGGAAGACAATCCTCATCTGGAACCCCGTTAATGCAAAGGAACCGCAGGATCGTAAAGTAGGAACCGCCACAGCAATTTCCGGGCAAATAGCAATCAGATACAAGATACTGCTCTGATAAATCAAAATCGAGATCAGGGTCGTTACGCCAGATATTATACATCGCTTCCAGCACCCCAATCGGTCCAAAAGCCCAGCATGAACCGCAACCACCCTGATCTTTCACAGGCGTCATCCAATCATATCCCTGATAATCTCTCCAATCGAAGGAGGGTGGAATCTGAAAGTTCGATGATAATTGTTTTCCGACCTCCTCACCCACCGAATCTTCCGAGCGAACACTTGCCTTGGTGGACTTTTCACTCAGGGCCATCAAGTCGGTAACGGAGCCTTTTCGCCTGCCTTCGTTGGAAACACAAACTGCATATTCCCTTGAGAACGGGTCTCGGCCGTCGCTTACCATTGTCGTGCGATAACCACACTTCTCACAGTAAGAATATGCTTGCCCGCACTTCCCTTGCAGGAAAGCCCACGCATCACACTGGGTTCCGTCGGGGAATATGCAAACACCCCTCTGGCCGGAAGGTTCATTGACGACTCTATATTCATAACCCATTTCAATACAGTAAACAGCTGCTGGGTTTGCCGTGCCAATTAGCCCATCTTGATCTTCTGCCTCTCCACTGCACCCGGCCAAGACTTCGTTTGAAGCATCCTTTAGACAAAGGCAGAATAGAAATGCCATAGATATAATGGAAATCAGTCTCAATCTCATAGGTAATACTGTGTGCTAGAGGTCTAATCATTCATCGCAAACGCATGTGCATTCGCTCAACGTGTCAAAAGCGATTCCAACGTTTCTTCGCAGGTTGGAGCCTAGCGGCTGCCAAGTCTATAGCGGAGATTGCCTTCTCGCCATCTGAGCGAAATATGAACTGGATTCATGAAATCCTCAGAATACCTTTCAAGAATTTACCTGTATAAGAGTCTTTGGCTTTTGCCACCTTTTCCGGCGTGCCGACGGCCACTACCCTGCCGCCATCATCGCCGCCCTCCGGTCCCAAATCTATAATGTAGTCGGCGGTCTTGATCACGTCCAGATTATGCTCAATCACCACCACCGTGTTCCCCATCTCCACCAACCTGTTCAACACCCCCAGCAGCATCTTGACGTCCTCGAAGTGAAGCCCGGTGGTCGGCTCATCTAAGATGTAAAATGTCCTCCCGGTGGAGACCTTGGAGAGTTCGGTGGAGAGCTTTACCCTCTGGGCTTCTCCCCCTGAGAGGGTAGTAGCGGGCTGGCCAAGATGAATGTATCCCAATCCCACCTCTTTTAAGGTCTGGAGCTTTCTTTTGATCTTGGGAATGCTGGCGAAGAACTTGTGCGCCTCATCCACCGTCATATCCAGAACCTCCGCGATGTTTTTCCCCTTGTACTTAATCTCCAGGGTCTCCCGGTTGTATCTCTTGCTTTTGCAGACCTCACAGGGAACGTACACGTCGGGGAGAAAATGCATCTCGATCTTGATTATGCCGTCCCCTTCACAGGCCTCGCATCTTCCCCCATGTACGTTGAAGCTGAATCTCCCCGGCTTGTATCCCCGGACCCTGGCCTCGGGAAGCAGGGCGAAAAGCTCGCGGATGGGGGTGAAGACTCCGGTGTAGGTGGCGGGATTGGAACGGGGGGTCCGGCCGATGGGGGACTGGTCGATGTCGATCACCTTGTCGATGTTGTCCAGACCGACTATCCTTTCATATTCCAGAGGAGCGGTCTTGGACTCGTAGAAATGCCGGGCCAAAACCCGGTAGAGGGTTTCGTTGACCAGGGTCGATTTTCCCGATCCGGAGACCCCGGTCACACAGATAAACACCCCCAGCGGGAAATCGACCCGGATCTTCTTGAGGTTGTTCCCCGCCGCCCCTATGACACTCAAGGAATCTCCGTTTCCATTCCTTACCTTCTTGGGAACCGGAATGGACAGCCTACCGGAGAGATAGGCGCCGGTGATGGACTTTCTGTTTCGTTTTATGCTTTGCGGGGTTCCCTGCGCCACTACCCATCCCCCTTCTTTTCCCGCGCCCGGCCCCAGATCTATCACGTGATCCGCAGTCTCGATGGTCTCCCGGTCGTGCTCCACCACCAAAACCGTATTGCCCAGGTCCTTAAGGCCAAGAAGCGTGTTCAGAAGTCTTTTGTTGTCTCTCTGATGAAGCCCCACCGAAGGCTCATCCAGGATGTAAAGAACTCCTACCAGCCGGGAGCCTATCTGGGTAGCCAACCTGATCCTCTGCGCCTCTCCGCCGGAAAGTGATGCCGCGGTGCGGTTCAGGCTAAGGTAATCCAACCCCACGTCCGTCAAGAAACCCAGTCTTTCTTTTACTTCCTTTAAGACCTGTTTTGCTATCTGCTGCTCCCTGGGGGAGAGTTTCAATCTGGAGAAGAATTTACCCGCCGCCTTCACCGACAAGGCGGCCAGTTCAGCTATGTTCAGCTCCCCCACCTTCACCGAGAGGCTTTCCTCTCTCAGTCTTGTTCCGTCGCAGCCCGGACAGGGAAGGATTCGCATGAATCTCTCGATCCATTCCCGCACCGCCCCCGACTCAGTCTGGCGATAACGCCGCTCCAGGTTGGGAATCACCCCTTCAAAGCTCCCGTAGTACTCTCCTCTCCCCTCGTCGTTCTCCCAGCGGAACCGCAGTTCCTTCTCGCCGGTGCCGTAGAGTACCACACCCCTCACCTGCCCACTCAATTTCGCGAAGGGGACGTACAGGCTAAACTTGTAGTGCTCAGCCAAGCTTTTGAGCTTGTGATAATACCAACTTCCGACGGGGTCTCCCCAGGAGACTATGGCGCCGTGGGCGATGGATATGCTCTTATCCGGGACCACCAGGTCAGGATCAAGCTCCATCTTGGTGCCCAGCCCGCCGCACACTGAGCAGGCGCCGTAAGGGCTGTTGAAGGAGAACATCCTGGGAGAAAGCTCCTCGTAGCTGATCCCGCAGTGCACGCAGGCGTAACGTTCTGAAAATAGCAGTTCGTCTCTTCCCACCACGTCGATTATCACCATCCCGGAACCGAGCTTCAGAGCGATCTCCAGCGAGTCCGCCAGGCGTTTGGCGATTCTTTTCTTCACCACCAGCCTATCCACCACCACCTCGATATTGTGTTTCTTGTTCTTCTCCAGCTTGAGCTCACCCTCCAATTCGATTATCTTCCCGTCCACCCGGGCGCGAACAAAACCTTCTTTCCTGATCTGATCGAACACCTCCCTGTACTCGCCTTTTCTTCCCTTCACCAGGGGGGCGAGGATCTGAATCCTTCTTCCCGAGGGAAGGGAAAGCACCGAATCCACAATCTGCTGCACGGTCTGCTGGGAGATCCTCCTGCCGCAGTTGTAACAATAGGGAGTACCCACCCTGGCATACAAAAGCCTGAGATAATCGTAGATCTCGGTCACCGTCCCCACGGTGGAGCGAGGGTTCTTAGACGAGCTTCTCTGTTCGATGGATACTGCCGGAGAGAGACCCTCGATGAAGTCTACGTCCGGCTTCTCCATTATGCCTAAAAACTGCCGGGCGTAGGCGGAGAGGGATTCCACGTACCGTCTCTGTCCCTCGGCGTAGATGGTGTCGAAGGCTAAGGAGGATTTGCCCGAGCCGGACAGTCCGGTGATCACCACCAGCTTGTCCCGGGGGATCTTCAAATCGATGTTCTTCAGGTTGTGCTCCCTGGCGCCCTTGACTCTGATGAAATTCTCACCCAACTTGAGTCTCTCCTTGCAAGAAAGGCCGAACTTTCAATATACGCATGGAGTGCCCTTCAGGCAAGAATAAGTTTGGAATTTCCGTGTTTAACATGCGCGTTCCCCTGAGATTCTCCAAAGAATCTAATCTGCCGCATGCCCAGAGGCCCGAAGCTCTCTTGTCAGTGGCTTTCCCCCGCATTTTTTGCTAAACTTTCCGTGGTTTTGGATGTATAATATTATGGAGACACAAACTCAGACTGTAAAGGAAAATTGTTCGAGGTAGCCAAACTAAGAGTAAAAGAGAAAGCCATCCTGGTAGGGGTCAAACTACCCTCGGCGAGCAGATTCGCCGTCGAGGAATCCCTGCAGGAACTGGCGCTTCTGACCGAGACGGCGGGGGGAGAGGTCTTGGAGACCGTAATCCAGGAGCGTCAGAAGATCAATCCCACCTTCTTCATCGGAAAAGGGAAGACCGAAGAGATTAAGAACCTCTCTTCAAGACTGGGGGAGAATATCATCATCTTCGACGATGATCTCACCCCGGCTCAGGTGTACAATCTCGAAAAAGCCCTGGACGTCAAGGTCATTGACCGGAGCTGGCTGATCTTAGACATCTTCGCCAAAAGGGCCAAATCCAAGGAAGCCAAGGTCCAGGTGGAACTGGCCCAATTGAAATACCTGCTCCCCAGGCTGACCAGAGGCTGGACCCACCTCTCCCGTCAGGAGGGAGGAATAGGTACTAAGGGTCCGGGTGAGACCCAGTTAGAGGTGGATCGAAGAAGGGTAAATAGAAAGATCCAGGAGCTGGAAAAGGGTCTTCTGAGGATCGACAGGGAAAGAAGAGTACAGCGAAAGAAAAGAGAGGGTATCTTCAAGGTCACGCTGGTCGGTTACACCAACGTGGGGAAATCCACTCTTTTCAACCAGCTCACCTCCTCCTCGGTATTCGTGGAGGAGAAACTCTTTGCCACTCTCGATTCCACCACCCGGCTTCTGAGGATTACCGAGAACGGAAAACCCCTGGAGGGTGTTAAGATCGTTGTCACCGATACGATCGGTTTCATACGGAAGCTCCCCCATCATCTGGTAGCCTCCTTCAAGTCCACCTTAGACGAGGTAAGGTTGGCCGATCTTCTGCTGCACGTGGCAGACGTCAGCCATCCCGAGTTTCACCAGCACATAGCCAAGGTGAATGAAGTTCTTTCCGAGCTCGGCTCGCTGGAAAAGCCCACCCTGGTGGTCTACAACAAGATCGACAAGCTCGGCGGAAGGTACCCCTTTAGTCTCTCCCCCGATCCCGATGGAAAGGACGACGGAGTGTTCGTCTCCGCCCAGCAGGGTATCGGAATCTCAGGCCTGGCCGAAAGAATCGCCGAATTCACCAGGGGGGACTGGGTCGAGGCCCGGCTGTTCCTGGAGAAGGGCAACTCGGATTTGCTACCTTTAGTCTACAAAATGGGCGTGGTTATGGACAGCAGATTCGAGAACGGGGGGATCAGCCTGCGCATAAAGGGAAAAAGAGAGAACCTGCAGAAGATCAGGAAACTCGACGGGGGATTCAGACTCGAATTCCTGCTTCCTCAGCCTTCCTGATGGTTCCAATCGTCGGCGTCCCACCCCAACGCCCTGGAACGAATTCTCTGGCTGCAAACGCTTATCCGTATTTCAGTAATCCTCATATCGATCCCCTATGGCCGCCGCAGACAAGACCCCGGGTTCAAAAACAGAGAATCGTCTTGACTTTCACGCTTCAATAGATTATCTCCGTATCTAATGAAAGCTGGAAGGAGATGTCGGTTAGAATGATCAGTCTGTTAAATCCAAAATCATAGAAGGAGCCTTTCATGAACAGATGCATAACGTATGCGACCTTCGTCTGTGCGCTGATGATGCTCGCGGGCGCGATTCCGGCGACCGGCCAGAACATTGATGCCAAGGAGTACCGGCTCGACAACGGCATGCAGGTTTTGATGGTTGAGCGGCATGAGAGCCCGACAATCATGGCCTCGATTTTCGCCCGGGTCGGCTCGTCCAACGAAACCACCGGTATCACCGGTATCTCCCATCTCTTCGAACACATGATGTTCAAGGGGACGGAAACCATCGGGACCAAGGACATCGAGCGGGATCGCCAGATTATGGCGCAGCTCGACTCGCTCAAGGAGTTGATGCGGGCTGAGGAGCGGATCATGCGCGAAAAGCTTCGTCGCGGGGAGATCGAAGACATGCACGATCCAGAAGCCAAGGCCGCGCGCTACCGGGAAATCGAAGCCGTCTTTGACAGCCTGATACTCGAACAACGCCAGTTGACCATCAAAGACCAGCTGGACGAGCTGTACACCAAGAACGGGGGATTCTTCCTGAATGCCTTCACCTCGGATGATATGACCGGATATTTCGTCCGCCTGCCCAAAAACAAAATCGAGTTGTACATGTGGCTGGAATCCGACCGCTTCAACAATCCGGTATTCCGGGAGTTTTACTCCGAGCGGAACGTCGTGCGCGAGGAACGCCGCCTGGGCGTCGAGTCGACACCGACCGGCATGATCGAGGAGGATTTCCAGGCCATGTTCTGGAAATCATCGTCTTACCAATGGCACGTCCTCGGCTGGCCCTCGGACGTGGAGAATATCACCCGGGAGCAGGCCAATCAGTATTACGACACCTATTACGCGCCAAACAACCTAACCATGATTTTAGTCGGTGATCTTGAACCCGATAAGATGATTAAATCAGTTAGGAAGTACTTCGAACGCATTCCACGCGGCCAGACCGAACCACCCGACGTGATAACCCTTGAGGAAAAGCAATATGGAGAAAAACGCCTGATCGCCGAAGCGGAGAGCAACGCGAAAGCCGAGGTCTGTTACCACACCGTGGCCTGGAAGCATAAGGACAGTTATCCGTTGGAGATCTTGGCCGGGATCATGAGCGGCAAGACCGGGCGGTTATACAAGAAGCTGGTGGAGGAAAAAGGCATCGCCAAGAGCACTGCAGGAGGCCGCAGGCGCATGTTTGGCGGCGACGGCCTGGCGGTCGGCGCCACCCAGGACTCCAAGAAGTACGCCGGAGCTTTCCAGATAAAGGCCGAGGCAGTCTCCGGTGTGCGGGCCGAACAGTTGGAACAGGCGATGTACGAGGTTATGGAAGATCTGAAGAATAACCCGGTGCCCGAAGAGGAATTGCAGAAGGTAAAAAACCAGTTGCGCGTGCAGAAAATCCGCTTCATGGACATCATGTCCGGAATCGGCATCCTCTTCTATTTGGGCCAGAATGCCGCAATGGGAGACTGGACCGAGGCCAACAACAACCCCAAGATGTGCGATCTGGTGACTGCCCAGGACGTTCAGCGTGTGGCGAATGAGTATTTCGCCAACGCTCAGCGGAACGTGATGATCATCAACACCAAAGCCGGCCCGGAGGGTGAAGTCGGAGAGGGCGAGGATCCACAGTTCGTCCAGGCCATGCAGATGATCAAGTCGGCAAAAGACCCCGCCCGGCTGGAGCAGATGATCGGCATGTTTTCCATGGGGATGGATAAAGTTGAAGATCCCAAGGAGAAGGCGCAGATGGAAGAATTGCTAAAAGTCGCAAGCGAACGTCTCAAGGAACTCAAAGAAGCCGAGAAGTAGAAGGCGTAAACCCAAAGGAGAAAAGAAGATGAGAAGGCTATCACTTTTGCCGTTCGGCAGGTCGCTGGCGCTGGTGACCATCCTGGTGCTGGCTGTCCTGCTGGTTTCCGCCTCTTTGGCACTGGCGGGTAAAATCGTGGATCATCCCGAGAAACTAAAATTCAAGGAGTTGAAATACCAGCCGCCCAAGCCGGATGATTACCGGCATACCTTGAAGTGCGGCGCTGCCGCCTATCTGGCGGAGAATCCGGAAGTTCCCACATTTGAACTGACAATCCTGGTTCGCACAGGTTCGATGTATGAACCGGTGGAAAAAGCCGGACTGGCGGACCTGACCGGCTACCTGATGCGCAACGGCGGCGTCGAGGGGATGACCGCAGGAGAGCTCGACGAGCGGCTGGCCTCCCTGGCCGGAGAAATCTCGGTCGATATCGGTGGGTCCAGGGGCACGGCCAGCCTCTTCTGCCTGTCGAAAGACATAGACGAGGGTTTGGAGTTGCTAAGGAAGGTCCTGCGCTCTCCGGTTTTTAACCAGGAATCCATCGATCGCTACCGCGCGGACGTCCTCTCGGAGATGGAACAACGCAACGCCTCTACCTCCGACATCGAATCTCGCGAGTGGCAGTTTTTGATGTACGGCGACCACCCCTGCACCATTCCCTACCGCCGCACCGAGCAATCGGTCAACTCGATTACCCGAGAAGATATGATCGCTTTCCATAAGAGATATTTCTTCCCGCAAAACTTCATTCTTGCCGTTTCCGGGGATTTCAAGAGCGACGATATCCTGACCAAGCTGGATAACATGCTCAGCGGATGGCCAAGTGAGCAGCTGAGTCTCCCAACGATTTCCGATCAGATTCCTGATCCGAAGCCCGGGATTTATATGATCAAGAAGGAAGACGTCAACCAGTCGCGCATCCGGGTGGGACACATCGGCGTCAAGCGGGACATACCGGATGAATGTGCACTGACGGTGATGAACGACATTCTTGGCGGCGGCGGGTTCACCTCCCGGATCACTCGTCGGGTGCGTTCGGACGAGGGCTTGGCGTACAACACCGGCAGCGCCTTCGAGCGCCCGGTTCTTTACTCCGGCACCTTCCGGGCGTACTTTCAGACCAAGCACGCCACCGGGGCGTTCGGCACCAGGCTCATTGTGGATGAGATCGAGCGCATCCGCACGGAGAAATGCGAAGCGGAGATCGTGGAGAATTCCAAGGCCAGTTTCATCAGCAACCTGGTCAATCCCTTCAGCAGCAAAAAGAACATCGTCAACACTTTCGCGGGTGACGATTACACCGGTCGGCCGGATGATTACTGGCAGAACTATGCCAAGAACATGGAAGCCGTAACCCCGGATGACATTCTCGCCGCCGCACAGAAATACCTGCATCCGGACAAGCTGGTGTTTTTGGTCGTGGGTGACCCGGAGGCCGTGCAGAAAGGGTCGGATAAACACGACGAACGCTTTTCCGATTTCGGTGAGATCACCATCCTACCTCTTCGTGATCCGATGACGCTGCAGATGAAGTAGCAACCACTTAGGGACACCCTATCAGTTGTCAGTGATTGAATGCCACAGGCATGCTGTCCATAGTCAACAGATCAGGGACAGTTCTTCTGCGGCAACGATTCTCCGCTCACCAACCCGAATTTCCCTAATAAAACAAGAGCCCCCCGTACGGGGGGCTCTTGAACTTTTCTAACCCTCTAACTTTGAGGTCAGAAAGTTATTTCAGTTTCCTTGGTGTCGGTGCGGGAGTCTGCGGACTCAACTGCTTTATGGTGCTAGGCTGACGAGCCTCTGGTATTGCCAAAGGCGGCATGCCTCCCTGATACAGGAACTGTACCAGATACACCACGTCTGCTAAGTCCACCACTCCGTCGTGAGTCGGATCGCAGTCACCCATGCAAAGAGGATCAGGAGCAGGTCCGCCCTTCAACACGTAGTTGATCAGGAAGACCACGTCTCCCAACTCGATCAGACAGAAGGGATCGAACACGTCCCCCCTGCCGGGCCACATGCTCACCTCGACCGTCACCTGAGGCTCGTCCGGATCGTTGGACGTAATCACTAAGTAGCAGGACAACGTCTCGTCCACGCACTCCTCGAACGCGTCTCCGTCGAAGGTCAGGGTCAGATACCCGTAGCTCTCGGGATCGATTAGACCGGACTCGGGAGTCACGGTGAACGGACAGCCGGCACCCATGAGCCAATCCACGATGCTGGCCATCAACTCGGCCTTGGTGCTGCGCGAGGCGCCGTCGACCAGACCCGGGAAGGCAGTGGTGGTAAAGACCGCCCGCCAGGTGCCGGAGTCGTACTGAATGGCCGACACGCCGCCGGCGGCGTCAAACACGTCCACCGCCGCGGAGGACTGGGTAGTCAGGTAGTCGGTCCACAGAGGCACGTCCGGGTTATCGGTGAACCTCAGGGTTTCGAAACTCATACCCTCGGCAACCGATCCCGGAAGACCCGTGCAGGTGTACGGATCGTTGATCACGTCCTGATTGGCCGATGCCAGGTGCAGGTAGTCGTAAGGGAAAGTACCCGGTGAGAAGCTTCCGGCACTGGGATAGCTGGCCCAGAGCCAATCCTGTGCGGACAGGAAGAAATTTCCTCCGCCGCTTAAGTAAGCTCCCAGGTTGGCCTCGTCATTGGGCGTCAGCACGTCCAGACCGTAATAACCCCAGCTCTCTCCGCAGAACCAGATCACCGCACCATACGCCTGCATGGTGGTCAGATCCGGTCCGTCTGACAGCGGATCGGTCCAGTCGACCACGTAGTAGTCGTAGACGTAGCCGCCTGCATCCAGAGCCGCCATGTAGATGGCTTCGACGTCATAGTAGCTGCCGCCGGGAAGTCCTCCGTCGTCGTCCACCAGCAGGATGTCTGCCGTCTGGCCAGCATTGGCAAGCAGGAGCAATCCGTCCGAGACGCCGCTTGAACGCTGGATGGTCGACTTCTCAGCGCCGACGGTTCTGTAGGCGCCTTCCGGAGTCATATCCGGATCGGCGCTTCCCGCCTGTCTGAGGGTCTCCAGCGCGTCGTGAACACCGGTCTCACCCGTGGTGAACATGGGAGGAGTCTGCGCGATCGAGACGTTAAATGCCAGAGTTCCTCCACCCTCGTTTCCGATCATCATGGGCACGGAGTACTGGCATCCGGGAACGACTCCCGCTGCATAGGCAGGATCAACGTCGATGTCCGGATCGGGACCGACGTTAACGTGAACCGGAACGATGACCTCCAGGTTGTCGAAGTCGTTGGTGGTGATGGTGATCTCGGTGTAGTAGTGACCGGCAATCATATCGGTCCCATCTACCCTGACGATGACGTCCTCCTCCATATCCGGCATTACGCTTCCGGCATCAGGATG
>JBARPX010000047.1:0-17852 GCA_049643405.1 Candidatus Zixiibacteriota bacterium | reverse complement strand
GATCGAAAAAGCACATGCCTTACTGGAAGAGTGCGCGGTGTGTCCTCGGGAATGCAGGGTGAACCGATTGAAGGGGGAGATCGGCTTTTGCGGGATCGGTAAAGACCCAAAGGTGGCCAGCTTCAATCTGCATTGTGGAGAAGAGCCGCCCATCTCAGGTTCCAAAGGATCAGGAACCATATTCTTTTCCGGCTGTAACTTAAGATGTAAGTACTGTCAGAATTTCCCCATCAGTCAGTTGCGAAACGGGGAAGAGATAACCACCCAGAAGCTGGCAGGCATGATGCTACATCTCCAGTCGAAAGGGTCTCACAACATAAACTTTGTGACGCCATCCCATGTTGTTCCGCAGATACTTGAGGCCCTCTCCTTCGCCTGGGAGAAGGGGTTAGACCTTCCCTTAGTATATAACACCTCCGGATATGATGCGATAGGATCCCTGCAGCTACTGGGGGGCATAATCGACGTGTATCTTCCCGACATGCGCTATTCCGACAACCGGATAGCAAAGAAACTCTCCTCGGTTGAAGACTACCTGGAGGTGAACCGAAAAGCAATAAAAGAGATGTATCGGCAGGTGGGAAATCTTCAGACCGACCAGGAGGGTATAGCCAAAAAAGGGCTGATCATACGCCATCTGATTCTGCCGGATAACCTGGCCGGAAGCGACGCGACTTTCCGATTCATAAGAGATGAGATCTCCGATAAGATGCGGGTAAGCCTGATGGGGCAATATTTCCCCAGCTTCAGGGCAGGCGAGTGCGTATCAATAGACAGGAAAATCACCCCGGAGGAGTATGAATTGGTCTTGGAGAGTTTTTTAGACTCGGGCTTGAGCCGGGGATGGACACAAAAAGGATTTGAGCATGAAGCCGAACGCGCTGAAGAATAGATTTGTCATTATCTTCATCCTGGCTCTCCTTTTGAGCGGCTGCACCTACTACAACACCTTCTTCAATGCCAGGAAGAGCTTCAAGGACGGGGAGAAGGCACAGAAAAGAGCTACTGCTCAAACACGACACCAGGTGGGAAAAAACCACTACGAAAATGCCATAAAGAAAGCCTCCAAGGTCTTGACCTTTCATCCCAAGAGCAAGTGGGCGGACGATGCATTGTTCTTGATCGGAAGAGCCTACTTCAATATGGGAGAATATGTAAAGGCCAGAAGAAAATTCGAAGAGCTTCAGACCAGTTTTCCCAAGAGCAAGCTGGTGGATGATTCGCACTACTACATAAGCATGTGCCATTACTTCGCCGGCGAGGAGATAGGGGCCATAAATGCGCTAAAGAACATGCTGGAGTCGGACAAGGTTGAAAAGAAGAGAAAGGCGGAGGCCTCTTTTACCATAGGCGAAATCTACTTTGAGAGGAAAGAGTTCGCCGATGCCATGACCTATTATGAGAAGATCTTTAGCGAATTCGAGCCGGACACTCTCTCTCCCATCACCCGATTCCGCATTGGGGAATGCTTGTGGCAGAAAGAGAACTATGAAAAGGCCAGGGAGGCGTTCGCCCAGGTGGAGAAACTAAATCCTCCCTTAGACCTTCTGTTCGAATCAAAATTTAGGGAGGGGGAGTGTCTCTACATACTGGGGGAGCATCAGAAGGGGATGGAAACTTATCTCGAGCTGTCAAACGAGGAGAGGTTTTCTCTTAAGTTGGCTTCGGTTAAGCTGCAGATAGCACAGGGATACTACTTCTCAGACGAGCTGTCTCTGGCCATGGAGGAAAATCTTCAGGTAACGGAAGGCTACGCCAGGACAGAAGAGTCAGCCAAGGCCTTTTTCCGTCTGGGGGAGATCTATCAGGAGGTTTTCGTCAATCTACAACGAGCCAAGGAGATGTTTGAGAAATGCAGTAACGAAGCTTCCCGATCAGAGATAGCCAAAGAGGCGTTGGCCAAAAGCGCCAGCATCTCCAGAATCGCCGAGTATCAGGAGGCGTTTTCCGACGAGGAGAGCGAGCAATCCGGCAAATCGTTATTCCTCTTGGGCGAACTGTATCTTACCCAGATGGATCAACCCGACTCGGCTCTGGTGCAGTACCTGGCTTTAGCGGATAGGTTCCCCGAATCGGAGTACGCCGCCAAATCGCTCTATGCTGCCGCCTGGATTAAGGAAAACCTTATGCAAGATCCAACCGGGGCTGAGGAGATCCATTGGAGAATCATCTCCGAATATCCGGAATCCGACTACCTGAAACCGGCTCTGGAGTCTTTGGGGGAGTCGCCGGAGTCCTTTGGCTTTGAAGCGGATAATGCGGAGAGGATTTATCAGGAAGCGGAAAGACTTCTTTTGGTTGAGCAGGAGATCGACTCCGCTCTGGCTCTGTATGAACTGATAATCGACGAATTTCCTCAAAGCCTGTATGCCGGCAAATCTGCCTATGCCAAAGCCTGGACCATAGAGCATTACGCCAACCCAGGCGACAGCACGGCGATTTTTGCCTATCAGACCGTGATAGATGAGTATCCGCAGTCGGAATATGCGGAGGAGGCCAAAATAAAACTGGGGCTTTCCCGAAGGGCTCAGTCCACCCTGCCTGTAGCAAGGGAGACCACTCCCACTCAGGATGAGGACAGCACTCTGCTTGCCCAACCCGATACCTCCGGTCCCCAGATACCCAAGGCGCCGCTCCCGCTTCAGCGAGGGCAGTTTGTGTATCCGGAGACGGAAATCATGTCGGAGATAAAGGGGGCAGTGGTGCTCAAGATCCGAATCGAGTTCGACGGAACGGTAAGTGAAGCCGAGGTGGTGAACTCGCTGGACAATCCCTGGATAGACGAGGCGGCCAGAGAAGCGGCTTTGAACACGCTCTTCGACGTGGAAGAGATCGACATGAAAGACCTCGGCGGCTGGTTCCTCTATACCGTGGAGGTTAACCCGCCGCTGGATGAGGATCATCTACTCGACCAGTAATTCAGGGACCGGAGGTACCGCCCTAACAAAGAGAGATATCATGTTTTCTCAGCTTTCCTGCTCCGTACTTTCAAACGAAAAGCTTTTGGATAACATCTTCAAACTGACCCTCTTCTCCTCACACATCTGCGAGAAGGCTAAGCCCGGAAACTTCGTTCACCTGAGGGTCGACTCGGGTGGCTCACCCCTTCTGCGGAGACCCTTCAGCATTCACCACGTGGACCGGGGCAAAAACAGATTCGAGATACTGGTGAAGGTGGTGGGAGAGGGAACGGCCATTCTATCTCAGAAATCGCCCGGCGACGTACTCGATCTTCTGGGACCGATCGGCAACAGCTTTTCCCTCCCTCCAAAAGGACGAGAGGTCATGTTGGTGGCAGGTGGAATGGGGATAGCCCCCTTATGGTTTCTCTTTGCCCGCCTGGCCGGAAGAGTTTCCCGGGAAGATCTGACGGTCTTCCTTGGCGCAAAGAGCAAGAGCGAGCTTTTATACGCCGACCGGTTGAATCGTTCCCGGGCTAAGTTGATAACTGCCACCGACGACGGCAGCGCCGGGAAAAGGGGTCTGATTACCGAGGTCTTTCTCAAGGAGATAAAGAGGCGAGGTCGTGATCCCGATAAGCTTGCTGTTTACTCCTGCGGACCTCACCAGATGCTGAAGAGGATGTCTCAGATCGCAAAGAGTCTGGACCTCTCGTGCCAGGTCTCCCTGGAGACTCACATGGCCTGCGGCGTGGGAGCATGTTGGGGCTGCGTGGTCAAACAGAGAGACCAAACTTACAAGAGAGTCTGCGTGGATGGGCCGGTGTTCGATGCCAGGGAGGTCGTACTGGAATAAGCTTTCGCCTGGCATGCGGAGGGAATGGGTATATTAGAACAATCTCCGGAGGTGAATTTGAAGGGCAAGCTTGATCTTTCAGTCAAAATAGCCGGGGTGAGATTCTCCAACCCGGTGCTGGTAGCATCCGGAACCTTCGGGTACGGTGAGGAATACAATGATCTGATCGACCTCTCCAAACTGGGCGGTATCATCACCAAGTCCGTAACCGTGAACCCCCGGGAGGGAAACCCTCCTCCGCGCACGGTCGAGACCCCTGCGGGAATGCTTAATGCCATCGGTCTGGCCAACGTGGGAGTGAACAGGTTCATCAAGGAGAAGCTTCCCTTCCAGAGAAGACTTAGTACCCGAATAATCGTGAACGTGGCTGGCAGCACGATTGATGAGTATATCAAGGTGGTTAAGAGATTGAACCGCTGCAAGGGGATCGACATGCTGGAGATCAACATCTCCTGCCCCAACGTGAAGGAAGGGGGGCTGGCTTTTGGCGCCAGACCTGAATCGGCCCACGAATGCATAAAGCAAATCAAAGACCACACCTCATATCCCATCATGGCCAAACTCTCCCCTAACGTTACGGATATAGCCCAGGTCGCCTGCGCTGTGGAGGAAGCCGGCGCCGACGCCGTTTCTCTAATCAACACCTTAGTCGGGATGGCTATTGATCTGGAGGAAAGGAAGCCTGTTCTAAGAAATATAACCGGCGGGCTTTCCGGCCCGGCCATAAAGCCGGTGGCCCTGGCAATGGTCTGGAAAGTGGCACAGGCGGTAAGGCTTCCCGTAATCGGCATCGGGGGCATATTCGACACACAGGATGCCCTGGAATTCCTGTTGGCCGGTGCCTGCATGATCCAGGTGGGGTGTGCGAATTTCGTCGATCCGCAGACGTCGATCAAAATTGTCAACGGATTGAACGGATACTTAAGAGAAAAGAAGATAAAGAGATTAACCGATCTGGTGGGCAAACTGAAGACCGGTTAGGCCGTTTCTCCTGAGCCAGAAACCCGGCTTACGCGTCGCCCTATCTCATAGGCGCCACCCATCGCAAAAACGAATCTGAAAAGAATAAGCTCGCTCGGGGAACAGAATGAGCGAGGCAACCAGGCGGGATTTTTAGTCCCGCCTGGCGCAGAATGGAAATATCTCTTGCTCAGCCTGACGACGGTTGCGTCACATGCCGCACGGGGGAGGGCCACCCTTGAAGAGATAATTCACGGTATAGACAACGTCGCCGACATTCACGATCCCATCGCAGTTAACGTCACCATTTAAAGCTAACGAGAGCATGGGGCTAAATATCCTCTCGGAGGGCGAGGTGCCATTGGCGCAGTATGCGCTGATAAGGCTAAATGAATGCGACGGCGGCACTTCGGTGGTGGTCATGGCCAGGGGGTCTCCGCCTGTTACTTCGCTGAAGCGTAAAGTAGCTACCAGCCCGGTAGTTCCGTCAGACAGAGGGGTGTCCGATGTATTGTCCGCATAGGGGCGAAGGAGCACCGTCTTGTTCGCATTGTCAATCACATATGACATGTCCCAATCGAGTGGAATAATGGTACCGTCAAAGCTCACGTCAAGTAAATCCACCTCCACCTCGCTAGGCTGGTTGGCAAAGCTCAAGGGAATGACCATGCCCATTAAACTGGGTCCGCCATTGGCAATAATGTTGATTCGGGTGGTATCCAGCGTGCTGCCGCCCGCAACATTGATCAGGTCAGAGGAAAACCTTATCTTGCTGCCCACTCTCACCGAAGCTCCCGTGTAGGGAATGAAATTGCAGCTGGAGAAGTAATAGCCGATCAATTGGAGGAGATCCCCGATGTTTATGCCCGGGGAGCCATCGATGTCCGCATCGATGGGATTCGGGGGTGCAGGCCCGCCTCCATAGAGATACTGGATAAGGTACATCATGTCAAACGTCATCTCGAGGCTTCCATTCCCGTCGATGTCCCCGGGTATGGCAGCAGCCGGAGCGGAGAGAATGCTCCCCATAGATATGGCCAACAGGCCAAAGAAGACCGAAAAGGTAGCAAGCTTTTTCATCCGTTCATCTCCGTTTTCAAGAGGTTCATGAATTCAACTGGCTTTGAGTACCCCCTCTTTGAATCACCCGCTCGTCATGCAACCTCCTTTCTTGATGCTTGAGTATCCGTTCAGAAACATCCCTGGCAGTGTTATTGGTGTAATATCATCCAAGCCTCCCTGGACGGTCGCCAGGCCATTCAGAGAGTCATCCTCGATTTACTTGCTGAGATCTAATTCCAGCCCCAAGGGACAGCTCGCATCGAGTCTCATCTCGAGAGGGAAAGCGCTATTGCCGTCGAAACGGGTGAAGAGTTGATGCAACTGGTTCCATTTTAATATAACAACAATTCGTCTTTTGTCAAGCCGGGAGTGCATATCTCGACGCAGAATCTCGCTGTCAATCGGTATCAGAAGGCCATCTGGAGCTAAGGGGCACCTGAAAGCCTTTGGTTCTTGTCGATGAAATGAGATCTTGAGGAGACCAGACGGATAAAACAGGCCAGGCGGGACTTTCTCGTCCCGCCTGGCCTACTACAGAAGCTCAGTTTGCGAAAAAGTCAATTGACCTACAGTCCGCATGGGGGCGGACCACCCCTGTAAAGATAGTTCGTGATGTAGACGGCATCGCCGATGTCTATGACCCCGTCGCAGTTCACGTCACCATTCTCTGACAAGGAAATCTTGGGGGTCAACATCCTGCCGGGGGACGGAGGTCCTCCAGCGCACCACCAGCCCAAAAGCGTGAACGAGTGGGACGGTGCTATCTCTGTAGCAGATATAGCGAGCGGATCACCGTCGGATGTTTTGGTGAAATAGAGGGTGGCCACCAGACCTGTGGTCCCATATGGTACTATCTCATTGGAGTATAGAAGGAATGTCTTGTTGACATTATCGATCACGGACCATCCCGCGCCTCCTACTATGCTCCCATCGAAACTTACGCTGTCCAGCGTTACCTCTACCTCATTGGGCTCATTGTCAAAGCTCAAAGGGATCACCATGCCCCATATTTCGGGTCCCCCGTTTTCAATAATTTTGATCCGGGTGGTATCAAGCACCCCGGTCTCCATGGAGAAAATCAAATCCGAAGAGAATCTTATCTGGCTACTTTTCCTGGTGCCAACTCCGATATAGGGCAGCGGCCAGCAGTTGCCTTCAACGAAATAAGCGGCGAAATGGAACACATCGCCCAGATTGATTCCCGGGAAACCATCCACGTCCGCATCGATGGGATTGGGGGGTGGAGGTCCACCTGCAACCAGGTAGGCGCTGAGGTAATTAAGATCAGTAAGGGTCCAGGCCATTCCATCCCCGTTTACGTCCCCCGGATCAGCCACAGCCGGTGGGGCACTAAAGCCGCCCCAAGTGACGGCCAAAAAGCCACAAATGACCAAAAATACGGCGAGCTTTCTCATCTTCTCTCCTCCTTTCTCGGAAATTGCTTTCAGCCCCGGTTAACTGTTACAAGTTCCTTCTTAAAAGCGAAGACCTGCCATCTAATTTACTATTTTGTGGTTTGTCCGAAGAGTCCATTCGTAGTGCTATCTACTAACTCATGCCGACTGAGAACGACGAAAGAGACACGTCCCTTCGCCGACATCTGACCAGCGCAAGATGGTAGGATTCTCAATACTATTATAGCACTAGTTCTAATTCTGTCAAGTGAAAAACAAAGCGGGTGGAAACCTGAGGGTTTTCACTGGAAACTGATGGTACGAAAACAAAGGGCACTCGGCCCCTTGCCTTTACCATGAGAGAAGCCAAGATTCTGTGATCAGAGGTCCAAAATGCCCGTATTCGGAGGTTCCCGCGCAGAAACATCCGTCTGTCACTGTCGTGGCGCGGAGGGAAGAAAGCCTGGGGATGAGGATGTCTCCGGCAGGCAGAATCCTCCTAAATCAAGACCTCTTTGTTAGACACGAATGAGACGCATTCCCGGATATCCGTGCTCCCCCTGATGAATTGGATGATTCGGGACAAGCCGAAACCGCCGCCCACGTGAGGAACGCAGCCATTCTGTTTAACCCTATCCAGATACCATTCGAAGTCGTCCCATCCCCCGCCTTTTTCCATCAGCCTTTTGAACATCCTCGAATGGGCAAGCCTGTGGGTCAGGGTTTCCGCCTGATGGACCCGGGCTGCAGCCCCTACCGCCTCACCGCCAAAGGGCATAATCAGGTCACAACTCAGCACCCTTCCCGGATTCTCCGGGTCGGGAAGCATATTGAAGAATTTCTCTACCTCTATCTCCTTTTCAAAACTCCAGCATGGGTCGGGGAACCGGGTGATGAACACCGGCAGCTCCCCAAAGTGCGCCGTCATCCTCTGCTCCATGCGGGGAGGAATGTCCTGTCCCCAGGATATCTCTTGGCCCAAATCGTTGAGAAGCTCGATCGCCCCATCGTAACTGAGCCGGGGAAATTCCTGCAGCGAGTTCTCCAAGCGCTTCAGGTCTGTCTCCTTTAAATCGAATTCGTTCTCTGGATCATCATGTTTGAGCAGATCAGAGGCTACCCGTTGTACCAGCCCTTGAATCTCTTCCAGCAGTTGATCGAAATCACCGGAGAATTCAATCTCCAAGAGCTGGAATTCGATCAGGTGACGATTGTCCGCCCTCGGCTCTGCCCGAAAGGAGGAGCCGCTGCAGTAGACTTTTCCCAGGTCGGGAACCATGGCTTCGAGATAGAGTTGTCCGGTCTGAACCAGATATCCCCTTCTCTGGCTGAACCAGGCGAGATCGCCATCCACGCTCACCTCGAAGAGGGTATTAATGTTCTCGCAGGCCCCACTGGCCCTCACTATTCTTGGGACCGCAACTTCGACGTATCCCCTTTCCTCCAGGTAGCTTCTGGAGGATTTCCTGACTTGAGAGATCAACTTAGTTGACTTTATCTCCACTTTTCCACCTCCCTGTGTGTAAGGTTAGCGTTCTCTAAAGCTTGTGAACTATGTGTCCCTCTACGATGGTAATCCAAGCCCTCCCTTTGAGTTTCCTTCCGCCAAACGGAGAGTTCTTAGATTTGGAGTAAAACTCCGACGGGTCGACCACCCAGGAGGCTTTCGGATCTATGATGGTAATGTCAGCAGGGGAATTCTTCTTCGCCCGACCCGCTTGAAGATTCAATATCTTCGCAGGATTTATGGTCAATTTTGCTATGGCTTGACTCCAGGATAGGATTCTCTTATTGATCAGCTCGGTAATCACCAGGCCCAAAGCGGTCTCCAGGCCTACCAAACCGGGTGGAGCGAAATCGAACTCCACCTCTTTCTCCTCTATTGAATGGGGCGCATGATCGGTGGCGATGCAGTCGATGGTGCCATCCTTCAGCCCTCCCCTTATGGCTTCCACGTCTCTCTTGGTCCTCAAGGGCGGATTCACCTTGGCGTTGGTGTCGAACGTCCGTATGATCTCGTCGGTTAGGGTGAAGTGGTGAGGAGTGGCTTCGCAGGTGACTTTTGCGCCTCTTTTTTTGCCTTGGCGGATCAGATCGACCGAACCTTTGGTAGAAACGTGGGCGATGTGTATTCTTGCCTTTGTGAACTCGGCCAACGCTACGTCGCGCGCAACCATGGTTTCCTCGGCCACCGCAGGGATGCCGCACATACCCAGGTTAGTGGACACAAATCCCTCGTGCATAACCCCATTGGCCGAGAGATTCAGGTCCTCGCAGTGAGATATAACCGGAAGATCGAACATACTGCTGTATTCCAGAGCATTTCTTAAGACCTGAGGATTAGAAACGGGTTTGCCGTCATCGGAGATGGCCACCACCCCCGCCTGCACCAGATCATTGATCTCGGTTAGCTCCTCACCTTTTCGTCCCTTGGTGATGCATCCTATGCAGAATATCCTACACTTCGCCTCTTTCGCCTTCTCGTAGATGAATTTCACCGTCTCCTGATTGTCGATGGGAGGCTGGGTATTGGGCATGCAGCAGATGGAGGTAAAACCGCCGGCCACCGCGGCACACGAGCCGGTATATATGGTCTCTTCATCCTCCCGTCCCGGCTCTCTTAAGTGGGTATGCATATCGATCAATCCAGGCACGACCATCTTCCCTTTGGCGTCGATTATCTCTTTTGCCTTGACCTTGCCTCTGGCCTTCTCCACTTTCTTGATAATTCCATCCTGGATGAAGACGTCGGCGATCCGGTCGGTCTTCGTCTCCGGATCGATCACCCTCCCGCCGGTTATGACAAGATCGTAGCCTGAGCCTTTCGCCTCTCTCGTAGACTTATTCAACTTTTCCCTCCCCTCCGCTTAAGAGGTAAAGCACCGCCATTCTGATGGCCACGCCGTTGGTCACCTGGTCTAAGATCACCGAATGCGGTCCGTCGGCCACCTCCGGCGTTATCTCCACCCCCCGGTTCATGGGCCCGGGGTGCATGATGGTGAAATTCTCATTCAAGTTCTTGAGCCTCTCCCTGATGATTCCGAACTTATTGGTGTACTCCCGCAGAGACGGCACCAGCCCGCCTTTCTGTCTTTCCAACTGGATCCTCAACACCATGACCACATCCGCACCCTCCAGGGCCTTATCCAGATCGGAGTACACCTTCACCCCCATCCTCTCGATTTCCACCGGCATAAGGGTTGAGGGACCGCATAGGGATACGTCTGCCCCCATGGTCTTAAATCCCCAGATGTTCGACCTGGCCACCCGGCTGAACTTTATGTCCCCCACTATGGTCACCTTCAGCCCTTTGACTTTCTTGTATTTCTCTCTAATGGTCAAAAGATCCAAAAGCGCCTGGGTGGGGTGTTCGTGCGCGCCGTCTCCGGCATTGATTATGGAGGATTTCAGGCATTGGGTGAGGAAGTATGGCACCCCTGCGGCCTGATGCCGCACCACCACCATGTCGGTCTTCATTGCCTCGATGTTTCGCACCGTGTCTTTCAGGGTTTCCCCCTTCCGGGCACTGGAGATGGACGCCGAGAAGCTGACCACCTCCGCGGAAAGCCGCTTTTCCGCCAGCTCAAAGGAGATGCGGGTACGGGTGGAAGGCTCGTAAAACAGATTCACCACGGTAACGCCTCTTAAAGTGGGAACGATTCTTATCGGACGGGCCAGAATTTCTTTAAACTTCTCCGCCGTGTCGAGGATTAAGGTTATGTCCTTTCTGCTCATCTCCTCCAGCCCGAGGAGATGCCTGCTTTTCAGCTTCATCTATGCCTCCGGTATGGCTCACGGTTTGCCGTAAACCGTCAACTGTTAACCGATCACTGCCTCACCACCGACACGCTGTCTTCCCCGTCCACCTCTTTTATCTTGAGCTTCACCCGATCGTCCTTGGCCGTGGGGATGTTCTTGCCCACATAATCGGCCCGGATGGGGAGTTCCCGGTGTCCCCGGTCTACCAGGACCGCAAACTGAATGCTTCTGGGTCGGCCGAAGTCTATGATTTGGTCCAAGGCCGCCCGAACGGTCCTGCCGGTGTACAACACGTCGTCGACCAAGATGATGGTCTTATCCACCACGTCGAAGAGAATGTCGGTCTTCTGGACCACAGGCTGATCTAATTTGGTCTGCACGTCATCCCGGTACAAGGTTATGTCCATCAACCCCAGCGGGACCTCGACCCCCTCGATCTGTTCGATCAGCTTGGCCACTCTCTCCGCCAGATGTGCTCCCCTGTTTTGAATTCCGATGACCGCCATGTTCTCCGCGCCTTTGTTCTTCTCCACTATCTCATGGGCGATGCGCACCAACGCTCTCTGGATGGTCTTGGCATCGAGTACCACCACGCTTTTTGGTTTTCTGGGCAATTAGCTCCTCCTTAGGTTCAGACGTGGTTCGACAAGCTCACCATTCTTCGAACGGGCAAAAAAATACCCTCCCTTAGCTTTCCAGAGGGAAGGTAGACATTTCGAATCTTGCTATTCTCATCTTACCTTTTCTAGTTTCGCCGAACTAGTTTAAAAGGTCGTCCATTCATCCCCAATCTATTCATCGATTCCTCCTTGTCAAGTCTTTTTTGAAAGATTTTGTCTGGGCACTGAAATTAAGCTTGCCCGCAGGGCAAATGCCTGTTTTTTTCGTGAAGAAAACGCTTGACAAAACTGGGAAGCTCTCGTATCTTGACTTACCGAACGGTAAGTAGGGAGGTCAGGCCTATCTTGGATACAAAAGAAAACATCGTCAAGACCGCTTTAGGGTTATTCCTGCAAAAGGGATACGAGAGGACTTCTTTGAATGACATCGCCCGTGAGGTGGGGATCACCAAGCCAGCCATCTATCATCATTTCAAGAACAAAGACGAACTGTTTCACGAAGTTCTGTCGTTGTTCTTCACAGAAATGGGGAAATGGAGCAAATCCCGTTTTTCGTCCTGTAGAACTCTGAAGGCTTTACTGAAAACTTTCTTCCAATCCCTAAAATCATTCAGGGAAGTGGCTGACATTCTCTTAGGAGAGCGCAAGCAGAAAACCCCCTACAGCTTTTTGGAGCTATTCCTTGCCGCAAGCAAAAAGGACCCCCGGATTCGAAAGAGGATAGAGGACGGCTTCCTGCTTACTCGTAGTTTTCTCAAGGATGAACTACTGAAGGCACAAGGAAGAGGAGAGATCCGAAAAGACATTGATTGTGAAACGTTCGCATTTCAAATCCACGCGCTGATAGAGGGAACGGGTCTGATTAGCTACCTGGATAAATCGGTAGATATGGAAACCATCGGTGAAAACATGTTTAATAACATCTGGAAAATGCTGAAGAAGTAGAAATTTTTTTAGCTTCACTGCTTACCTACCGGTAAGTAAAAGGGAGAGGAGAGGGGAATGGAAAATCAAAAACTGACTGCCTGCGTAAGATTACTTGCCGCTTTGTTTATGGGGTTGGCTATTTCGGTTATTACACTGAAGGCATCTGTCATTATCCCGATCTCAGAATCTCGACCTCCCTGGATGAGCGGATTTATCACTCATACGTTTATGTGGATATTGTCCGTTCTGATTGCCCTTATCTTAACAAGGGGAAGACTCAAGAATTATGGTTTCACCAGAGGGAAATTCCAATTGACCGGGAGAATATTCTTATGGGTTATTCCGATGGCCATCCTGTCCGTTATAGGTTTTATCGCCTCCCGTTCCGGCCAGGACGTTAAGGGAGGGTTCGGACTCTCTCACCTTCAAGATATAATATTTGTCTGGATTTATGCCAGCATTGCCGAAGAGGTTTTCACTCGAGGACTACTGCAAAGTTATCTTTCTCCCTTAGCACGATACGGGATCAATTTGTCCAAAAAATTGCGCTTAAGCTTGCCGGTTCTTTTCAGCGGATTATTCTTTGGAATGATGCACATCGTTGCCATAGACAAGATGGGACCACCGGTAATAATATTCACATCAGTACTGGGAATTATTGCAGGGTATTATCGTGAGAAGACGGAGAGTTTAATTCCGGCCATCATCATTCATGCTCTTTTCAATATCGGCGGCATGCTGCCCATGTGGGGTCTGTCCTGGTTGTTCTGACAGTTGTCATCCGAATTGCAGGTTGACAATTATTTTAATCCGTATTACAATATCAGTCCTAGGTGCAAAATCCCCGCCAGAGGTGGAGATTTCGGACAATGCGGGACGTAAATTGGCGAGAGGTAAATGACGACAGAGAGTTCCAAAAACATCAATGTCGAGATAAGAAGGCTTCAGCACGAAGATGAAGCAAGCCGGTGTGCCAAGCTGATGGCCAATTCAGAGCCGTGGATTACATTGCGCCGAACCTACGATAATTCGCTGAAGATGCTGAGCCATCCCTCGCGAGAGGTATACGTGGCACGTGTGGGGGATGAAATCGTGGGCTTCATCGTGCTCATAATGTCCGGCGCTCTTGTGGGCTATATTCAGACTGTCGGCGTCATGCCCGAGTGGAGGAATAAGGGAATAGGCAGTAAGCTGGTGAAGTTCGCCGAGGATATGATATTCAGCCAAGCTCCGAATGCTTTTATGTGCGTTTCTTCGTTCAACAAGAAGGCTCAGGAATTATACAAGAGGCTTGGATATGAAACAATTGGGGAGCTGAAGGATTACATTGTGCCGGGACACTCCGAGATACTGCTGAGAAAGACCATTGCCCCCATCACGGAGTTCAAGAGGACCTCGCAAAAGTAGGTCCGAAATCTCTCGCCGCAGTTGGGGTCTAGGACAGCGCAGGAGGCGTGCGAATCGGAGTGCAAAAGCTTGTTGGAACAAGGTGGAAATTCCGCTTTGCGGGGCTTTTGCGGTCGTCGAAACCGCATCACCCCCGCCTGGTCGGGGTTTTCGCCCTGCTACAACAAGGTGATGCGCTCCTTATAACCACCCTCGCACAGGTGTCGGATAGTCCCGCCCTGGAGGGACAAATCCAACCTACCAGTGTTAGAGAGGAGAGTAAGTTGTCAACGAATAGACACTCAAACGATATGATAGTGCCACCCGACGCGCCAGCTATTTCCGGATTGACCTTTCGCCGTTTCCGCGGCGAGGAGGACTATCCGGCGATGGCCACGGTCGTTAACGAGAGCAACAAAGCCGACCAGATCGATCATACGGAATCGGTTGAGGATATTGCGGCCACCTACAGGCACCTGGTCAATTGCGATCCGCACAAAGACATGATTTTCGCGGAGATGAAAGGCGATGTGATCGGCTTCGGCCGAACCTGGTGGATTCTCAGATCAGAAGGCACTCGAACTTATCAGCATTTTGCCCTTCTTATGCCCGAATGGCGGGGTAAGGACATCCGCCGCGCCATGCTGAGCCACAACGAACGCAGGGTGCGGGAGATCGCCTCTGCGCATCCAAAGGATGAACCGCGCTTCTTCGAAACCTGGGCAGCCGATACCGAGACCGACTGGGATTCTCTCCTGGTTGCTGCAAGCTACAAACCGGTGCGGTACTTGTTCGAGATGGTGCGCCCGAATCTGGAGAACATCCCCGACCTGCCTCTGCCCGAAGGTGTCGAAGTGCGGCCCGCTAAGCCGGGACATTATCGAAAGATATGGGATGCTGCGGGAGAAGCGTTTCAGGATCACTGGGGCGCCAGCGAATGGCGTGACGAATGGTTCCAGCAGTGGCAGGAGAAGTCCTACTTCAATCCTGAGCTATTTCAGGTGGCCTGGGACGGGGATGAGGTCGCCGGGATGGTCTTGAACTACATCCACGAAGAGGAAAACTCAGAATACGGCCGCAAGCGGGGATATACCGAAGAGATCTCCGTGCGTCGCCCCTGGCGGAAGAAGGGCTTGGCCCGCGCGCTCATCGCCAAAAGCTTCAAGGTACTCAAAGACCACGGTATGACCGAGGCCGCCCTGGCCGTGGATGCGGAAAACATCAGCGGGGCGCTGAAGCTGTATGAAGACATGGGATTCCGCACGGTGAAACGCTACACAACCTACCGCAAGCCGCTGGATTGATTCTCGCTAATCCTGCCTAACGAGATGTAGCGGAAGGCTTCAGCCTGCCACTCATTTGATGGTAACCTACACGAGATTCAATAGTCCCAAACTGACCTCTCAATTCCTCTCAGCGTCCCTCAAGGGTGCCAGCCAGTCCCACAAGTCGATGAAACCGCAATTCCTGGGAATCGGATTCTCCTCTATGAATTTAGCCTCCAAGAACTGATTCCAGCAGGCTTCCACTGTTCTTCGAGGATGTTTGGCGATCCAGGACTCGTAAAAGGACTCCTTTGTCTCGTAGTGATGAGTACAAATGAAATCCTGCCAGGTTCTATGCAAATCATCTTCAGCTTTTATGTCAATAATCTCTATTTGTTCTAATTCTCTTTTTTCGGGCGTGCCCCAAGCCTTTTTCATCATCTCAATCGCACTGATATCGGACTTGGGCGCGCTGTAGCCAAAAATGGTGAGCATAAATGCACGATCAAGATAACCATCAAGAACCCTCCATTCATTTGCGATAAATGGGTCTTTATCATAATCCTTTTGTTTTATCGGATATAGCAGTTTCGTGGGGGTGAGTCTTTTTCCGCATTTGCTGCAGCGAAAGCTGTTCATCCCAACCACCTTATCTTTGAGACAAACGCCAACTCTCACGTTCCCGTGCAGGAAGATCGCTGTTGGTAATTCGATTTTCGCTCTGTTCCTCACGTAGGCTTGCACGAGAAGTGGGTCCCAATTAAAGGTTGCTATCAGATCCTTTTTTCGCAGACCCAGAAGCAAGTGATCGTAGATTGTGGGGGTGGGAGGTAGTTCCAACAGAAGGCAATACTCACGTATCTTATCTTCGAGATTTGTTAGCACTTTGGGGGGTACTTGTTTTTCAACGAGTTGGTTATATATCTCCTCAAAGTCTCTGCCCTCATAATCTGGCACGAATTCGGATATGAATTTCCCAAGACCGACTATCTCGACGAGGTCTTTCATCACCGGAAGTTTTCTTCCGTTATTATCTCCTTTGGGAAGCGCCGCCTTACTTGCACCAGCTCCCAACAGAACAACGTGTGGACGCTTCTTTGAAACGTCGGCAATTTCATCTTGCTTGCTGTATTCCATATTCATATTCAGCCCGTAGTCTCACTCTTGATCCTTTGAGGGAAGCCTGTTAAGAAACGCCAACACTTGCCCTTCGGCGAGGATTTCTTCTTCGACCTCAATCCCATTATCCCTAAGCCTCCAGGTCAGCTCCAGCACTTGGGGGAAGTCAAGGCCCAGACTTCTGATTCTATCGGTCTCCTTAAACAACTTCTCCTTATCACAAAACGCGAGCAATTTGCCCTGATCCAAGAGGATGATCTTCTCGGCCAGCTCGGCTATCAAGTCCATATTGTGCGAGATCAAGATTATGGTCACCCCGCCGGAGTTCAACTCCTTCAGGAGCTTTTTAATCTCCCGGGTGCTTTTGGCATCAAGACCACACGTGGGTTCGTCCAGAACTAAGATCTCAGGCTTAAGAGCCAGTATTCCTGCGATGGCGACTTTTCTTTGTTCACCGCCGCTCAAGAAGAAAGGAGACCGATGGGCGAATTGCTCGTAATCCAGCCCCACACTTCGCATCGATTCTCTTACCCGACCATCTATCTCTTCCTTCGAGAGGCCCAGGTTCTTCGGGCCGAAGGCGATATCTTCGCACACCGTATCCTCAAACAACTGCCGCTCCGGGAATTGAAACACCAAGCCAACTTTCTGCCTAATCTTCTTCAAATCCGTGTTCTTATCTCTTAGGTTCACATCCTCAACCATCACCTCTCCGGACGTGGGAAAAAGAAGCCCGTTTAAGTGCTGAACCAGCGTGCTTTTGCCGGAGCCGGTTGGCCCAATCAGGCCGATGAAGTCCCCCTTCTCTATCTCCAAGTTTATTCGATCCAGCGCCTTTCTTTCGGTAGGCAGACCTTGATCGTATAGGTAAGTCATTTCCTTCATTGAAATCTGGGATGGTTGGCTGTCGGCCGTCCGCGGCCCTTCGACTTCCCTCCCTTCGGGTCTGCCCGGACGGGCAAGCGTCTCCTTGAGCCTTCCCTCGACACTGAGCCTCGGGACGAAGTGCAGGGTCGAAGACAGGACAGGTCGACCGTCCACGGCTACCCCCCTTAACTTCATCTTGTGAGCTTGCAGATTCTTGCTGATCTCATTCGCCAGATCGTCTATCGTAAGGCACTCCTCCGATATGCTCCATCCTTTTTGCCTCAAATCGGATGCGATCCTTAAGGGAAAAGGCGCTTCAAGTCCTACGTTCTCCAATTCCTCTTTCCGTCTCAGCACCTCTTTTGGCGGGCCGTCGAGCAGAATCCTTCCTTGGTGCATCACCAGGACTCTATCAGCGGGAACAGCTTCTTCCGCGAACTGGGTGATGTGGATCACGGTCACCTTCTTCTGTTCAGCCAGTTCCTGGATCAACGAGAGCACTTCTCTTTTTCCTTGAGAATCGAGAAGAGAGGTTGGCTCGTCCAGTATCAGATACTTGGGTTCCATAGAGAGGACGGCGGCTAAGGCCACCCTCTGTTTCTCTCCACCCGACAATCTGTGCGGAGAGTGATTCCTGCATTCTCTTAGATGGAAACGCTCCAGCGCCCACTCGACCCTTCTTTTCATCTCCTCATAGGGTAAGGCTAAATTCTCTAATCCAAAGGCGATTTCTCTCT
>JBARPX010000046.1:0-24092 GCA_049643405.1 Candidatus Zixiibacteriota bacterium | reverse complement strand
ACAGAGACGGATACTCCGAGCTGATGGCCTTCGACCTTAAAGGTAAGCGGGTGGAGGTGCCCCAGCCCGAGATCGGCGTGATCACTAACGTCGCTGCCACCGATTATGGGGACGTCGTGTTCGATTTCAGTTCGCCCCGCATACCTCCCACCTTCTTCCATTTCCGTTTGGGCTGGGAGACCGTAGAGCAGATGGTTCCGGTATCCACCTTCGGGTTCGATTTCTCCAAGATGGAAGTGAAGGTCATTCGTTATCCTTCCAAGGACGGCACCATGATTCCGGCGCTGCTTTACGCGCCCAAAGATGCCAAGAAGGACGGTACTAATCCAGCGGTGGTCAGCTATCACGGGGGTCCGCCATCCCAGAGCCGCCCGTATTTCCAGCGAAACATCGCCTTTGCCTTAAGCCAGGGCCTGGTTATGCTCTTCCCCAATGTCCGGGGCTCCTCCGGATACGGGCCCGCCTGGGAACAGGCAGACAACCTGGAGGGACGCTTCTCCGCATTGGAGGACGACATTGCCGCCATCGACTATCTGATCAATGAGAAATGGTCTAATCCCGACAAGATCGCCATCTGGGGCGCTTCCTACGGAGGGTACACGGTAAACTACCTGGCCGCCAATTATCCGAACAAATTCGCCTGTGTCGTTTCCGAGGTGGGCGTGGCCGACGTTGATTATTCAACCACCCATGGAGACGTCACCTTCAGCGCGGGTTGGGAAAAGGAGATGGGACCGGTGGGCAGCGAACTGACTCATAGGCTCTCGCCCATATTCAATGCACACAACGTTTCCCGGCCTATCCTGGTGACTGCCGGATTTCACGACCCGCGTGTCTTCCCGGGCGATCCCCGCCGCTTCGGTTACGTGCTCAAGGAACTGGGCAAGGACGTGCTCTACTTTGAGCAAACCAAGTCCGGGCATGGAGGAGCCCAAAAGACTCTGTTGATCGAAGATTTCACCCGCTCCTATGTGTTCATGCTGGAGCATCTGCTGAAATAGCAGAAGGATATTAGATCTCAAGCAGCTTGAAGATTGTGGCGCAGGTTGCCTAAAACCTGCGCCGCACTCCTCAAGTCAATTCCTACCTTTAAGACTGAGTCGTAGTTTAAAACAAAGCTAGAGGAGGTGAAGCTGTTATGATCCGAAGAAGAACGGGTTTTACCATCCTCGCCGGAATCCTGCTTTGCGGCCTCTCTCTGGATGGGGCTCACAGTCAAGCGACGGAGCGGCACAGTGATTATGATTGGGAAATCAGCCTGGGAGGAGGCTACTTCGTGCCGGCCAGAGAGGGCTTCCGGGAATACTACCGGGGTGGCCCGGAAGTCGAAATTGGTGGTGCCTACAGGGTGTCTCATCGAGTGTTCTTGGCAATCGACGCCTCATACAATTATCTGTGGAAGAAATCCTGGCCGAGATTCACCACGCTCTCTTTCGTGCCTTCCATTAGGCTGATCCTGTCGAGAGCTCCGGCGGCCTATTTTGGCGCCGGCCTGGGATTTCATCGGGGAAATCTCTTCTTCGAAGACCACACTTACATACCGTCCGGGACGAACCCGGGCCGCGACGTCAACGTATCTGGCAAGACTTACTCCAAGTACGGCCTCGGGCTGGAAGGCTACGCCGGCATCAGGCATTTCCTTTCCGGCAGAGTGTTCCTCGAACTGCAGGTTAGGTACTCCCACACCTTTCTCGGGGACCCGGACAAAGGAGAACACGGGAACGTGGGGGGAGTGAGCGGGATGCTGAAATGGGGAATGGCTTTCGGCAAATACTGAGGAGGGAATAACATGAACAGCAAGATACTTTTGGCTCTCGCCGTCGGATCATTGCTGCTGGGTTGCTCTCAAAAAATAGCCGGTCCGGCGGCAGAGGATGAACTGAAGTTCCAGATTGTGAGTTGCGACGATGCGCATGAGTTCTTCCAGAACCGGGATTCTTCGCTTGACAAAGGCGGTGGATACTATGCCTGTGCATGCCAAGACACAGGATCGGCGCCAGGAGTGCTAATAACTCTCGACCTGCCTTATGCAGCACGATTCAGATTCGAAATTAAAAGTGGCACAGGTTACGACCTGCGGACCTATGATCAGATGGGTACAGCCGGCTTGAACATCATCCGCTGGGACATGAAAAGCAAGAAGGGAAAGACCGTAGAGCCCGGACTCTATATACTGCGGATTGTAGTTTTCCTGGACGAGGGACAATTCAAAGCAACCGGTGTCATGATATTGGAGTAGCAGGCGAAATCGACTCCATCCAACTCAGCCAGATCGAGTGCACTGATTCTCTCGAAGGCCTGGCCTGGCTGGATGCCTCTTGGCCCTGCCAAAGGCACCATCCTACCTTTTTCTTGACACTCCGGAAAGGCCCTCTTATATTGCCATTCAACATCCTGTTGCGTCCTGCAAGGGCGGAGCGACTGCCGGTCTATCCATCCACCAATGGTAGCCGCAGCCTTTAGGCTGCGCAACCTTAAGGGAGAAGAGCCAATGGAACAGGAAAGCGATCTCATCCTGCATAGAAAAGAGAAGTTGAAAAGACTGAAAGAAAAAAACGTCAATCCGTATCCCTACAGTTTCAAGAGAACGCATCTCTCTTCGGAGATAATCCAGAATTCCGAGAAGCTCGAAGGTGAAGAAACCGAGGTCAAAATCGCCGGAAGGATGATCTCCCTTCGCCTCCATGGCAAAAGCTTGTTTGCCCATCTTCAGGACGGAGCGGGGAAGATTCAGATTTTTGTAAAGTCAAATGACGTGGGAAAGGAGAGATTCGAGCTTTTTGATCTCTTCGATATAGGAGATTTCCTGGGCGTGACCGGAAAGGTGTTCAAGACCAGGACCGGAGAGATCACCGTGAGGGCGACGGACTTCTGCATCCTGTGCAAGTCGCTCCGGCCGCTCCCGGAAAAATGGCACGGGCTTCAGGACAAGGAGTTGAGATTTAGGCAGAGATACGTCGACCTGATCGTCAACGACGAGGTGAAAAAGATATTTCTCTTCCGCACCGAACTGGTGAGAGCTTTGAGGAAATTCTTGGATGATCAGGGCTTCGTAGAGGTGGAAACACCCATCCTCCAACCCCTTTACGGGGGCGCCTTCGCCCGACCGTTTACCACCCATCACAACGCCCTGGATATCGATCTCTACCTGCGAATCGCAGACGAGCTGTATTTGAAGAGGCTCATCGTGGGAGGGTTCGACAAGGTCTACGAGATCTCCAAGAGCTTCCGCAACGAAGGGATGGACAGAAATCATAATCCCGAGTTCACCATGCTGGAGCTCTATCAAGCCTATGCAGACTACAATGACATCATGGAGCTTTACGAGAAGCTTCTGAACCATGCAGCCATACAGGTTCTGGGCGCAAATAAGTTTGAATTCGAAAACAGCGAGATAGACCTGACCCCACCCTGGAAAAGAATTCCCCTGTTAGAATCAATCAAGGAACAGACAGGCGTGGACCTTGAGGGTAAAGGCGAGGAGGAGACAAGAAAGGCAGCCGAGGAACTGAACGTAAAGGAAGAGCTTAACCGGCCCAAGGGCAAGTTGATTGAAGCCATATTTGAGACACGTGTTCAACCACATCTGATTCAGCCTACCTTCATCACCGATTTTCCCGTGGAGATGTCTCCGCTTGCCAAATATCATCGGAAAAAGGAGGGCTTGACCGAAAGATTCGAGCTCTTCATGGGCGGCTGCGAGATGGGAAATGCCTTCTCTGAGTTGAACGATCCCCAGGATCAGAGGGAAAGGTTCCTCCAGCAAGCGGAGTTGGCCAGAATGGGCGATGAGGAGGCCCAGCTATTGGACGAGGATTTCATCCGAGCCTTGGAATACGGTATGCCCCCCACCGGAGGGCTCGGTTTTGGCGTAGATAGACTGGTGATGGTGCTCACCAACACGCACTCCATCAGGGAGGTGATTTTCTTCCCCCAGATGAGGCCGCTTGAAAATCCCGCCGAGGGGTGAACCGTATGGTCCTCCCCAGAGGCGGGGAGTAGTAGAATTCAAAAAGCAAATAGCAGAATTGACACCCAGCGGGGACGTTAATGCTCGTAGTCCAGAACTCATAAAGAAATGAACCTACGTTTATCCACCAGATATGCCCGCGCCTTTGCTTCATATTGGCTTGGCAAAACTCACTTGAGATACCCTCCGCTCTTTTATTCAATCGAAGCTACCAATGTCTGCAACTACCAGTGCAATTACTGCCCCCAGAGCAACCCCACCGAGGGACATCTCAAGAAGGGCCGGATGACCATCGATCTGTTCGAGCACATCCTAAGAAAGATCTCAAAGCTGAAACCTGTATCACAGGTCTATCTCACCGGTACCGGCGAACCTCTTATGCATCCTGAGTTGGAGAGGTTTATCTCACTCTCAAACGAATATGGTTTCATCCCCAGTTTCTCGTCTAATGGTTCCTTATTCTCCAAAGAGAGGACTGAGAGTCTCTTGAATTCAGGGAAATTTTCCCTCACCGTAGACTTCTCTCCGAGCCAGGAGATCTACGAAATGCACAGGGCAGGAGGCTGCTGGGAGACAGTCTACTCAAATCTGAAGAACCTCCTCGCATCTAAGAAGCAGGCAAAAGAGAGATATCCCAGAATCGAGATTCGCGATATGTCAACCATCGTCCTAAACTTGCCCGACGAGAGAGAAAAGTCACTCTCCGATCTGAGGAACTTGTTCAAGAACCTGCCGGTGGACAGGTTTTCGCAGCTCAGGGTCCACCGATGGACCGGAAATATCGAGCCAAAGATAGCCCCGGCTCAAGCCAGGGACAAAAAATACAAGCTTTGCACACATCCCTGGTCTATCTTCGTTATCACCTGGAACGGTGAGGTGGTAGCCTGCTGCAGGGATTTTGCATCGGAATACGTGCTGGGAAAAGTCGATGGCGAACAAGACATCATTGACATCTGGAACAATCAAAATGTGAAATCCCTGAGGAAGGCGCTGGTGAACAAAAGGCCACAGAAGATCAACATATGCAGGAACTGCGATCGGCCCTTCACTGGCGGAAGCGTGGCAAGATCGAAGCCGGAGATGGTCAAAAAGATACTATGGGAAAGGATAGCCAGCAGTTGACGATGAGTCGGTAAACTCAAAAGTCAAAATTGATATAGAAGAGAGCGTATTCATACGCGTTGGAGTTGATCAAACTTATGGATCAACTGAATCAGAGAGACCTATCGATCCAGGTTATCGCCCGCCAGCTTCTGCGAAGTGGAACCAGCATCGGGGCGAATGTAATGGAGGCTCAAGCGTCGAGTTCCAAGAGGGAGTTCACAAACTTCCTTAATCACGCACTTAAATCTGCAAACGAGAGCAAATTCTGGCTGGCACTATTAAAAGATTCAGGCAAAGCAGAAAGGAAACCAGTTGATACCTTGCTCACAGAAACTAAAGAGTTGGCAAACATCCTCGCCTCCAGTATCCTAACTCTGAAAGGCAAACGAAGAACGTAATTTTGAATTTTCAACTGCAATTTTTAATTTTTTAATTTTACTTTTTAATTTTACTCCCATGTCGTACGAATTCTTCATAGCCAAAAGGTACTTAAGGTCCAAGCGGAAAACCAAGTTCGTCTCGGTCATCACCCTGATCTCCATAGGAGGCGTTCTGATCGGGGTAACCGCCCTGGATTTCATTCTCTCCATGATGAACGGGTTCGAAAAGGAGGTTCGCTCCCGCATCATCGGCACCACCGCACACGTCAGCGTGTTTTCCACCTACGAGGAGGGAATCGATAACTACGAGGAACTCATTCCCCAGATCAAAGAAGCAAAGCATGTTGAAAACGTAGCCCCATATATCTATTACAAGGCCGCCATCGCCTCCAAGACCGGCAGCGACGGTATTGTGGTCAGAGGGATCGACCCGGAGAAAGAGAAGCTGGTCACCGACGTGGAGAGAAATCTCAAAGTAGGGAGCTTAGAGTTGGATGAGGGTGAAGACGGGCTTCCCGGAATCCTCCTGGGCGCCACGCTGGCGGATAGGCTGGGGGTGGAACTCGGCGACAACCTGGTCCTGTTCAGCCTGAAGGAGGGCTCTCTGACCTCCGGATGGAGTCAGCCCAAGGCTTCCAAGCTCAAACTGAGAGGGATATTCGAGACCGGAATGTATGAGTATGACGCCTCCATGGCTTACATCTCTCTCTCCACCGCCCAAAAGCTCTTCAATTTGGGCAGCAGGATAACCGGGCTTCACGTCAAGCTGGACAATCTGTATCTGGCTGGAAAGGTGGCGAAGCAGTTAGAGGAAAAGCTGGGCTATCACTACTATGCGCTCGACTGGATGCACATGCACAAAAACCTCTTCTCCTGGATGCAGCTGGAAAAATATGCCATGTTCATCGTTTTAAGTCTCATCGTAGCCGTTGCCGCCTTCAACATCATAAGCACCCTGATCATGGTGGTGATAGAAAAAAGAAAGGACATCGGGGTTCTAAAATCGATGGGAAGCACCAATTCAAGCATAATGAGGATCTTCATGTTCGAGGGATTGGTGGTGGGGGCGATTGGAATAATCCTGGGAACGGTTTTTGGCTACGCTCTGTGTTGGATGCAGAGAAGCTTCAACATAATCTCTCTTCCAGCGGAGATATACTTCATCAGCACCCTGCCGGTGGAGATGCGCCCGCTCGATTTCATACTGGTGGCTTCCGCCGCCATGCTCCTCACCTTTTTGGCTACCATCTATCCTGCCCGCAGAGCCGCCCAGCTTTCGCCGGTGGATGCGATCCGTTACGAATGACTGTTGTTGTGAGGCACCACCACGTCGCCAGTCTTATTGTTCCGGCCAGTGCACCAGAACGGATCTTCAAAATTTTGTATTGACAGAGACAGGGAAAGCAGTAAATTGGGAATGACGAATCAGGGGAACTTGACTGGGATAGAAAAGGCAGTATGATGGGGACGATGAAACCTGATTTGTCAATACAAAGGAGTCTCTGGTCTTCAGTCAGAGTTGGTATATCCGCATTGCATCTGCACCTCCAAATTCGGAGTGTATCTGCAATGCAGATAAAAACGAGTTATGCCACAGTTTCATTTTGGTAAACAAACTCACTTTAAAAGTGTCTATTAGATCAATGAAATTATGTAAATATGTGTTTAGGTTGCGGACATGACCAAGCCAGCGTTATACGGAATATCACATTCAAATCGCGATTTTTCCGATCCTTATTATTGGGGCAAGAATCAGTTTAACTCTTCCTTTCCAGTTGCCTTGACTTGTTTCATGAGAGATTTGGGCATTAATCCGGTATATTTAAGGCTAAATAGTCACCGTAACATATTTCATGAGGAAATTGAAGTCAGCGAACTCTTTAATACGACATTATCAAACGATAAGCTCTATTTCTCTTTTGAAACCCGCTTTGAACCTTTCAGGCGGTTCGTACATGACGAATTAGTAACAATTGATTTGGTCGTAATGGGATCCGAAACGGATCAGTTCTTGCAGCCTCTCGAAATTAAGCTTACAACTTTGCCAGATAATACCACAGCAGGTCTTCCAGCAGATGAATACGGCTGTGAGATTGTTATCCGCTCTGCAACTATGCGCTATATGGCTCTTGCAATGGCCAAATCACTTCAAAAGAAATTTATAGAAATTAGAGATATTTTTGAGCCAGCGTGTTTAAAAGTTCGAGCATGGGATAATGCGGATGAAATCAGGAACAAGATGCCCGCTATTTTAGAGGCACTTGAATCGTTTATTTCAAAATACAGGAGATATGAAAAACCCTTCTTGATGCAGCCCATTTGGAAAACAATCGGTAAGTCCCCGATTTTAGCAGACAACTGTTTGGATATATTTGTCTGGAGTGACTTTGCATTAACACGGTTGTTCATGGATTCTGCAATAGAGAATGCTTCTCGAAGAATCAGCCGCCAACAAAGAGCGGGAGTTCGTCTTGCAAGGTTTCTTTTCGAAGTTTCAAGGGCAGGGAAGGTATATCAAGAACCAATTTACGACGGCATGAGTTTTGGCAGCCAAACGGACAAAGAGTTTGCCATATCCGGTAATAAAACTCATTCCTACATGAAATGCGAAAGATTAACAAAACCAATTATACATAAAAATCAAATAAAGAAAATAATACTTGGTGGCGGACAAAAGTATTTAAGTCCGGAGAGACGATTTGACGCTATCATTTATTTTTCTACGGATTTGTTTGACGATTAGGAAGGTTTTATGCGCTTAAAAACAGTGGATTTGTTCTCGGGCGGAGGCGGTCTTTCCTTAGGTTTTATGAACGCAGGATATGACGTTGTGGCCGCTTACGACAATTGGCTTCCGGCGATATTCTTGTATAAAAGCAATTTCAAGCATCCTATTTACAACATAGATCTATCAAGCAAAGAAGCAGCAGAAAGTATTCGTGAATTTGGCACCAACATTATTATTGGTGGCCCCCCATGTCAGGATTTCTCTTCTGCTGGAAAAAGGGATGAAAATTTGGGCAGGGCGGATCTTACTATCGTTTTTGCTAATATAATTAAGGGCATCCTTCCTTCGTTCTTTGTAATGGAAAATGTCGAGAGAGCTATCAAAAGCAAAACATTTGCAAAAACCAAGCACATCTTCAAAGAAGCTGGATATGGCTTGAGCATCAGAATTCTAGATGCGAGTCTCTGCGGCGTCCCTCAACTAAGAAAACGCCTTTTTGTTATTGGTCAACTTAATGGTTCCGACGGCTTTTTAGATTCATTGCTTGATAGCAGATTATCATCTAAGCCGATGACCTTAAGAGATTATTTTGGCAGCAGTTTAGGTCTAGAGCATTATTACAGACATCCCCGAAGTTATAAGAGGCGCGGGATTTTTAGCATTGATGAACCAAGTCCTACTGTCCGTGGGGTGAATCGTCCGATTCCTAACGGCTACCCCGGCCACCCCGGTGACCCTTCGCCAATTACAGAGAAAACTCGACCATTAACTACTAAAGAGCGTAGCATGGTCCAGACTTTTCCAGAATCTTTTATCCTCGCCGGCAACAAAACTGATGTTGAACAAATTATTGGTAATGCGGTGCCGGTAAAGTTGGCTGAATATGTTGCACTTGGGTTGAAGGAATATTTTTTGCATCAGGGGCTTGTGCCAGAAAATGAATTCCGCAACAGAGTTGTTACTTTTCCAGCTTTGCCCAAGAACAAACGAAGAATAGCTGTTTTAAATGCATTGCGCAAGCAACGACAAGACGCTCAAAATAGAAGATGACAGACTGTTTTTCTTCCCAGATGCGCTCGCAGGTGATGAGGGCTGTACGCTCAACAGGAAATAAGTCAACAGAACTTTCCCTCATTTATGTATTCCGTAATAATTCCATCAAAGGTTGGCGTAGAAACTACAAATTATTGGGTAGTCCTGATTTTGTGTTTCCTAAAAAACGCATTGTAGTTTTTGCTGATGGCTGTTTTTGGCACGGTCATAACTGTCGTAACACTAAACCCGAGAATCACGCTGATTATTGGGAGAAGAAAATACGGCGAAATAAGTCAAGAGACAAATTTATAACAAAGGCTTTAAAACAGGCTGGATGGCATGTGATTAGAATTTGGGAATGTGAGATTAAGAAGAGTAAGTTACCTAAAAACTTGAAGACAGTATTTAAGAAAAAATGAAACCGTTGCATAACAACAAGCTTGCGCAAAGGTCGATTGGCTTTGTTCTCATCCATCCATTCGCTAAACACAAATTTCGGTACAAGTATTCTTGAACCTGTTGCGTTAGCATTAGCCTCTTCAAGTTGTGCAAGTGCTGCGTCACACCAGAAGACGGGAACACAAATTTCATCAGAGGGACCCAGAGTTATTCAAAGCATAGCTGAATTTACTGAGTCGCGGGGATGTCACCGCGCCAGTCCTGTCGGGCCACACAGTTCCGCTCGCCGCGGCTTTTCCCATTAGACCCGCATCCATAAAACATTTCCCTTGACTTTTTGCTGGTTGGCCTCATACTGACATCGGGAACAGTTCCACGACTGAATAGGGATCTACCGGCTCCCCTTCGCCGAAAGGAGGCCGAAATGGTGAGGAAGTTACTTCTCCTGGCAGCCGTGTTTTCGGTATGCGCACCAGCCCTTGCGCAATCTGTCGACACCGCCTGGGTCAGGAGATACAACGGACCCGGAAACTCCATTGATGGAGCGTGGGACATTGCCGTGGATGGCTGGGGTAATGTTTACGTGACCGGGGAAACCTATAACACGCTAACGTCTTACGACTACGCTACCATAAAGTACCTTCCCAACGGAGACACCGCCTGGGTGAGAATCTACAATGGGCCGGCGAACGCATCCGATGTAGCTGAGGCCATGGCCGTGGATGACTGGGGCAACGTCTACGTGACTGGAAGAAGCTCAGGAGCGGGAACGGGATTCGACTATGCTACCCTTAAATACGACACGGATGGCAATCAGCTCTGGGCCTCCAGATACAATGGACCAGGAGGTGGAGAAGACTGGCCTCAGGCTATAGCCGTGGATGATTCTGGAAATGTCTACGTTACCGGAGGAAGCTACGATTCGTCGACCATGGATGACTATCTGACAATCAAGTACGATTCCGATGGAGATACGGTCTGGGTGCGAAGGTATAACGGGCCTTCGCACGACGCCGATGACGGGGCTACCTCTGTATGCGTGGACGGCCGGGGCAACGTGTATGTGGCGGGATACAGTTCCGGCGGTGGCGCAAGTTGGGATTTTGCCACCATAAAGTACTACTCAAATGGAGATACTGTCTGGGTGCGAAGATATGATGGGCCGGGAAATTCTCATGATGGGGTCTATGCCATGGCCGTCGACAACTTTGGTAACGTTTACGTGACCGGACCAAGTGGGGGCATCGGGACAGACAGCGACTATGCTACAATAAAGTACTATTCCAACGGGGATACCGCTTGGGTGAGAAGATACAACGAGCCGGGGGACGAGATAGAGTTTGGCGCCGCTATTGCAGTTGACGACTCCGGGAACGTCTGTGTGACCGGAGCCAGTTCTGCTGGTGGCTATTGCACCATGAAGTATGATCCGGACGGGAATCGACGCTGGGTGAGATACTATGGTGGGTTCAGTCGGAACGACGCGGCCACTGATATCGCAGTGGACCATGTCGGGAACGTCTACGTGACCGGTCATAGTACAGGGGCTGGAACCAGCAAGGACTATGCCACGGTCAAGTATCACCCTGGCGGGGACACCGCCTGGACGGCGAGATATTACGGGCAAGCAGGGTACAGCAAGGATCAAGCTTGGGCCATAGCGGTCGATGGCTACTGCAACGTCTACGTAACCGGAGTCAGCAATAATAGTGAAACGTCGTTTGACTATGCCACCATAAAGTACTGTGAAGTGAACGCTCCGCCGAACAACTTCTCTTTGCTCTTTCCTCCGAACAAGGCTTCCACTCCGCGAAGAGTCCGTTTTGATTGGGAGGAAGCGACAGATTCCAACACGTGCGACCAGATCAGGTATGACCTTCACCTGAGTGCATCAAGCCAGTTCCCGGCGGATGCCACCATTATTGATAGCAACCTGGTTAGCAGCGAACACGTCAAGGTGGTGGATTTCGGAACTTATTTCTGGAAAGTCAAGGCCAAGGACGGCCGTGGAGGGGAGACTTGGTGCGATCATTACCGCTATTTCATGGTCACCGGGATACCTCATTCTGCAGGTGACTTCAACAAGGATGGATCGGTGAATGTTGGAGACGTGGTCTTCTTTGTCAGCTATCTCTTCAGATCAGGTCCGGCTCCCGATCCGTCGCACCAGGGGGACGTCAATTGCGATGCCCTGGTTGACGTGGCAGATGCGGTGTATTTGATTGACTATCTGTTCAGAGGAGGCGAGTCGCCCTGCACTCGATAGCAGGAATCAGTGGCTGGTGAGCCCAACTTCCTTTTCGATCTGCTTTTGCTCTGTCGCCACCACTGGAAGAGTGATGGTGAAGGTGGTGCCCTCCCCGGGTTCGCTTTCTACGGTTATTTCTCCATTGTTTCTGGAGACGATCCCGTAAGCAACGCTTAGGCCCAGGCCGTCGTTCTTCTCCTTCTTGGTGGTGAAGAACGGATCGAACACCCTGGTTTTGACCTCGTCGCTCATCCCCGGGCCGTTGTCTATTACCCTGATCTCCACCTTTCTGTCTCGCATGGCTGTGGTGATCTTGATGCTGCCTCCATCCGGCAGGGCATCGATGGAGTTGTATATCAGATTGGTCAGAACCTCCTTTATCTCCGCGGCGTCTCCGACCGGCCTGGATAGCTCTCCCAGTTCGGTCTGGATCTCTATGCGAATCCCCTTGGCCCCCGACTGGTCTTTCCAGCCGGGTCTGGTAGCTTCCAGCGCCTCCAGCACGATGGCATTTATGTCCAGCTCCTCAAAGTCCCTTTCCGAGCTGGCCTTAAGCGTCCGGGCAAATTTCTGGATCCGATCTACCGTTTCGGTTCCATCGTCCGTCAACTGTTCTATCACCTGCAGAGATTTCGAGAGGCTCTGTCTGGCGTTTTCAGGAATCGCTGCCGCGCTTACGTCTCTTCTTAGCAATTCCGTCCTGTCCGAGATGGCGACCAGGACGTCGTTGAAATCGTGCGACATGCCTCTGGCTAAATTCCCCAGCGCCCTCAGCTTCCCCGATTGAATGAGCCGATCCTGGGCTGCTTTCAGTTCGTCGATGGTGTTTGTCAGAGTTTGAGTCTGTTTTTTCAGCCTCTCGTAAAGTTCCGCTTTCTCTATAGAGATGGCGGCATTCTCGGCAAATATCGAGACCAGCTTCAGATCTGCCTCGGTGAACTTCTTCTTGTTATCGAACAGGCTGATGTTCAGAACCCCCTTGGCTTTCTTCTTAACCATCAACGGCACGCACAGACTGGAGGAGATCTTTTTGTCCTTGGGGATGAAACCGGAGAACTGGCTTTCTTTTAGATCCTCACCCAGACGTAGCGGCTTACCGTGATTCATAACCCACCCGGCAACGCTTTTTCCAACCTCCATCTCTTCGTTTTTCACCACATCGCTTTGTGGGCCCCATGCCGAAACGCAGCGTAATTTGCCTATCTGAGGATCGTAAAGGAAAAGCGAAGACTGGTCCCCGCCCAGGGTTCTGAGCGCCTCCCTGGAGATGGTGTCCAGCACGCCGGAGAGCTCCATCTCCGAGTTGACCAGGGTAGTCACCTCGAATACCGCCTTAAGCTCAGCCAACCGCTGCTCCAACACCTGGGAGGAGATCCGTTGGGCCACCAGAACCCTCTGAAGCCTCTTTATCGATATCTCCTTCAACACCACGTAGCCAATGAAAAGCAGGGAGAGGGCCACAAATCCCAGAAGCAGAAAATTGAACATGTGGGCGTCCATGTGTTCCTCGTAGAGTCCCTGAAGGTCGGAGTAGAAGACCACCAAAACGATGAAGGTGGCGAAGATCAAGAGCACGGTAAGCACGAGGACCCAGACCTGCCAGTCTCGCCTCTGGATCTTTTTCAGGTCGTTTTCGAGTTGATCCATGGTGAAGATGTTAAAGCGGGACGGGTTTTGGGACGGGACGGTTCAATAAACAAAATCGGCATCAAAACCGGACAACTTAACCCAAAGCCGGGCGTGATACAGGAAACAAGATCACCTCGAACAGATACTATTGTCAGGGAGGGTGGCGCCCAATTCATGGATTTGCCGGGCTGGCTATTTGAGCTCTTTCTTCCGCCGCCACCTCGGTCCGTGGCGAACACGGAAGGGTGATGGTAAATGTTGTACCCTGGCCGGCCTCGCTTTCGACGGTTATCCCGCCTCCGTGGCGGGAGACGATGCCGTGAGCCACGCTGAGACCGATACCACGCCCTTTTTCTTCCTTGGTGGTGAAGAAGGGCTCAAAGATTCTTCTTGTGACGTCCAGGTTCATCCCCAGGCCGTTATCCTCCACCTTGATCTGGACTTTGTCTTCCCGCATTCTTGTGGCGATGCTGATCTTGCCGCCGTGAGGCAGTGCATCGATGGAGTTGAAGATCATGCTGGTCATCACTTCCTTTATCTCCGGATAATTACCTTTCGGATCCGAAAGCTCTCCTAAGTCGGTCTGGATTTCGATCCCAATCCCCTTTAAGCCTGCCTCATCCTTCCATTTGGTCTTGGTAATCTCGATCGTCTCCCGAACGATGGCATTTATGTCCAGTCCTTCTAAGTCCTTGTCTTTTTCTGGCCCAGTCTGAAACGTTCTGGCAAACACCTGAATGTGTTTAGCCGTCTTCACGCCGTCGGTGGCCAGTTTTTCAGTCGCCTTTAACCATTCCAGGACTTTCTGCTTCTTGGCATCCTCGGCAGTCGACATTCCCTCCACGCCTTCTAAGATCAACTCCATCTTGTCCAGAATGGTGGTCAACGTATCAGTGAAATCGTGCGCCATTCCACTGGCCAAGTTGCTCAGTGCTCTCAAGGTCCCCGGCTCGATGGACTGAGCCTGGTTGGTTTTCATCTCTCTGATTATGCCTCTTAGGGTCTTGGTCTCTTTTTTCAGCTTATCATAGAGTCCGGCCCGGTCGACCGCGATGGCGGCATGTTCGGCAAACTTCGAGGCAAGTTTCAGATCGGACCCGGTGAATCTCTTCTCCTCTCCGAATACGCTGACGTTTAAGACCCCCTTGGTCTCGTTCTTTACTTTCAGGGGAAGACATAAGCTGGAAGTGATCCTCTTGTCCTTTTTCACCAGCTCGCGGAACTGACTCCTCTTTAAGTCACCGTTCAGGTAGAGGGGTTCGCCGTGTTCTATCACCCATCCGGCAACGCTTTTCCCCACCTCCACTATGGCGTCTCTTACCTGGTCGCTCTTGGGGCCCCACACCGAGACACAGCGCAGCTTACCTATCTCCGGATCCAAGAGAAAAAGCGAGCATTGCTCTCCACCTAATGTCGACAGCGCTTTGCTGGTAATGGAGTCGAAGACATCCGACAGGATCATGTCCGAGTTGACCAGGCTGGTTAGATCGTGAACCGTCTGAAACTCAGCTATGTGCCGCTCCAACCTGCGGGATGCCACCTGTTGCGCCATCAGCTGGCGCTGAAGCCTCTTGAGTGCCATCTCCTTGAGAACCACATAACCGATAAAGAGCAGAGAAAGGGCTACAAATCCCAAAAGTAGGAAATTGAACATGTGGGCGTCGATCTGCTCTTCGTAAAGCTGCTGGAGATCAGAATAGAAGACCACCAGCACGATGAAGGCGGTCAGGATTAGAAGGACGGTGAGCATCAGAATCCATATCTGCCAGTCCCGTCCCTGAATCCTTTTTAGCTCTTTTTCGAAGGTATCCATTTTCACGCCCAGAAGGTGAAAGAACTCATAAATAGTAATCGGCAGAAAACGTCGCAAGTTAACCGAAACGGGATGGTGAGGCCAGCGCAAAAGGGCCCTGCCTGAGATTGAAGAATCAAACCGGGGAAAACACCACGACCGAGTCCGAATCGAACCCGGAGGAGAGGCCGAAATGCTATTTCTTGGCCAGCTGAACAGCTTCGACCAGAAGCGGAATCAAAATGAGCTGCAGAGCGATACCCGGAAGACCGGTGATCACGGAGACCTTGATGAATGCCTCCGGCCCGTAGGGAAGCGCCAAAAACAGTCCAAAGACAAGAAGTCCTAAGGCAAAGGCCAGTCGGCCTAAAATCATAGCCAGCAAGAGCGATAGAACGGGAAGCTTTATAATTCTCATGAGTATCCCTATGGAAACTCCGTAAACCGGCAACTCCAGACTCATCAGCGGCACGGCATAGGGTGGGGGCATGCCGGTCAGCAAAAAGCTCAGGAGCGGGCATACCAGCCCCACGATCAATCCACTTACCGGACCTACAAATATCCCCGCCAAAAAGACCGGGATGTGCATGGGCGAAAATATCCTCCCTGCCAGAGCCACCTGATGGAAGACGATGGGGAGAGTTATCCCCAGGGTGATAAAAAGCGCAGTTAAGGTGATCTCCTTGCTTGTGAGCTTGATCATTTCAGTTGTCAGTTGGCAGTCCCCAGTGGCGGGTACTGCAATCTGCCAACTGGAAACTGAGGCCTGCTACCTTTCACAATTCACTTCCTTGCGCTGGCTAAGTAGAGACCGGGTTGATCAACGATTCTAACATCTTTGAAGCCTGCCTTCTCCATCATCTCCCTCATCTCGGAGTCGGTGGGCAGGACGTCGTCCCGAACTACCCCTCCCACCTCTCTGTGATACTCCGCCAACTTCTCTTTCCCCAACGTATGCAAAACGTACAGCCTGCCGCCCTTTTTGAGAACTCGGCCCATTTCATTCAAAGCCACCCTCTTATCATTCAAGTGGGCGAACGCATCCATGCAGGTGATACAGTCAAATGTGTGGCCCTTTACGGGCAGTTTCTGTACGCACGCGTTGACCAGGCAGAAGACCTCTTTCCCCCGAGCCTCACTCGCCTCGCGGATCATCTTCCAGGAGAAATCTAGACCTACGACCGTTCCCTCTTCTCCCACCTCCCGCACAAGATGAGGAAGCAGAACGCCGCCACCGGTCCCCACATCCAGGACCCATTCCGTCGGTTTCAGATCGAATCCCTCCACCAGTTTGCGAATCTCTGATTCGTCGTCCTGATGGCACCGATCATCCCAGCCGCGTGCTTCTTTGTCGAAGAACTCTCTTTTGGATAAGTGGTTCATAGGGTTACCGTCGTTTGCGCCTCGGTCAGCACCCTGACGATCTCCTGCATGTTGGTCACCCTGCCGGCGTCCATCTGATCAGCCAGACCGTAGAAATTGATACAGGTGCCGCAGCAGATTATCTCCACCCCCAGGTTTTCCAGTGAGTGCAGGCTCTCCAGAACAGGTGATCCCTTAGCTGCCAACTTTACGCCGGAATTGTACAGCACCATCATCCTGGGCTTAAGCTCTGCTGTTATCAACTTGGCCAGGAGATTCCTCATCAGCATCGTGCCCAACTTCTCGTCCCCCTGACCCATCTTATTGCTGTTTAGCGCTATTACTTTGTCCATTACGAGACTCCTTTCTTATGTTTCGCAAATATATAATGCGGGTAGTGTTCTGTAAAGGAATTTAAAAAAATCCCCCCCGCCAGAAGGCGGGGGGGATGGCAAAACGCCTAATCAACATTCATCGGGTGGAGCAGGCCCGCCTTTGTACAGGTAATTGATCAGAAAGATCACGTCGTCGATGTTGGTTATCCCGTCGCAGGTCACATCGCCCGTCTCCGGAGGATCCGGAGCCTCTCCTCCTTTGTACAGATAATTTATCAAGAACAGCACGTCTGCGATGTTGATTATCCCGTCCCGGGTGGGATCGCCGGGAATGTAGCCGATGGTGTACGCCTCGCTGACCAGTGTAGCCAGACACATCTTCACCACCTCTTTCATGTAGCCGAAATCCAGGCTGTCGACCACGTCGGTGTTCTTATGCCACCCGCCATAGAAGAAATCACCTTCGGCAGCAAAAACCGCGTGGTGTCCCCACTGGTAAAAGGAGTAATGATCGCTGCCTGAGGATTGACCGCCGTAAGAGGGAATCAGATAAGTATAGGTGTTGGCCATGTCCATCATCAGGGTAACAAAATAGACGGCGCTTGAATGGGCGTAGATTACCACGTCCTGGTAGGAGTCGACGCTGTGAGCGATCATGTCGGCGTTCATCATGAAATGTGGGTCCACGTAATGATAGTAGAGCCATTCAGCGAAATACCAACTGCCGACGAGACCCTGCTCCTCCTGAGCGAAGGGTACGAAGATCACCGTGACAGGTAATGGATTCGCAGCTACGATCCTGGCCATCTCCAGAGTGGCTACCGTCCCGGTACCATTATCGTCTGCGCCCGGAGCCCAGACGTACGGGTTGGTGCCTGCTCCGTATACCACCGAATCGTAGTGGCCGCCGACCACGATCACCTTGTCCGGTTGGGCCGTCCCCACCACGGTAGCCACCACGTTCCACTGGTGCACGTCGTCGATGTAGTGATGAAGCCAGAGGCTGTCGATGCCGAAGCTGGCGAATTTGTCAAATAGCCAGTCCCTGGCTCTGAGCACGGAATCGGAATAGGTATACCGTGTTTGGAAATTCTGCAGCCGCAAAGTCCATTCATAAAGTGAATCCTGGTCGATCTGTGAAAGGTAAGAATCGATGTCCGGATCGTAGGAGCGTCCTTTTGGCGAGGTCTCCTCGGTCGCCTCGTATTTCAGCGGGAGTGGTCGCTGAAAGACCTTGGCAATGTAGTAACCTTCCGCAGCCAACGACCGTGCATTTCCCTCCGAGATCTTCATGAAGTGGCCCGTCTCAGAGCTGACCAGAACCTGGCCATATTCGGCCAGATCGACCTTCTTGGCCGCGGGGCTCTCGGAGACGAGATAATAGTCCTCAGTCCACGGCTCTTCATCAATTATCTCGCAGGCCAAGCCAGCATCTTCCAGAGCATTCAGATCGGATTTCTCATACTCGGCTATTACCAACTCCTCTCCGGCCAATTCACCGGCCATCTTATGATAAACCACGACATTCAGTCGAGTTGCCGCTTGAAAATCGGCTTCGTCTGTTAGTTTCAGCTTTACCAGAACCGGCGCCCCGTGCGCCAAGGGGAATGCCCAGATCATTACCGTGGCGAGTGCTAGGAGGAGGGGGATTATTCTGTAGGCTCTCATAGAAGCTCCTTCAGAAAGTTTTAAGTTAAGAGCAAGACTATTTTTCAAGCAAAACCAACCCGAATCGCCCGTGGAGGTTCGAAAGAGGCGAAGTCTCCTCTCGGGCAGACTAACCTTCTTTGTTGTAATATACCACAAGATTCGGATTTGTAAAGGTCAAACTTTACCCAAAAGGGGATAGCGTAGACCTAATCTGTGGCGGGGGGAGGACTCGACCTCATCTGTGGCCGTATCCACTTGCGCAACAGCTCATTGGGCTGTCAGATGACCTGGTACTTTTTGCCTATCTTGGTGAACGCCTCGATGGCCTCATCCAGGTGGAGTCTTTGATGGGAAAGGTAATTCGACCGTTTAGCAGGGCTTAACCACAAGCTCGATTGGACTAAAGCCCGTACATCGCCACAATCTCTTTTTTCTTCTTCCCCAGGATATCGTATTTCTTGCCGATCTTGGTGAAGGCTTCGATGGCCTTATCCAGGTGGTCCATCTCGTGATCCGCCGATATCTGTACCCGTATGCGGGCCTGGCCGCGGGCAACCACCGGATAGAAAAAGCCGATGACGTAGATGCCCTCATAGTAGAGGTCCGTGGCAAAATCTTGAGCTAATTTGGCGTTATACAGCATGATGGGGACGATGGGATGAATGCCCTCCCTGATGTCGAATCCCGCCTCGGTCATCTTCTTTCTGAAGTACAGAGTATTCTTCTCCAGCTTGTCCCGCCTCTCGGTGGTTTCCGATATCAAATCGAGCACCTTTATGGAGGCTGAGACGATCACCGGCGCCACCGTGTTGGAGAAAAGGTACGGCCGGCCGCGCTGCCGGAGCATCTGCACGATCTCCTTACGTCCGCTCACGCAGCCGCCGGAAGCTCCTCCCAAGGCCTTGCCCAGGGTGGTGGTGATGGCATCGATCCTTCCCATGACCCCACAATGCTCATGGGTGCCCCTGCCGGTTTTCCCCACGAAACCGGTGGCGTGCGAGTCGTCCACGCAGACCATGGCCTCGTACTTATCCGCCAGATCACAGATCTGGTCCAGCTTGGCGATGTCCCCGTCCATGGAGAAGACACCGTCGGTGACGATCATGCGGAACCTGGCATCTTTCGCCTCCTGCAGCTTCTCCTCCAGATGGGCCATATCCGAGTGCTTGAAATTATACTGCTGGGCGTCGCAGAGCTTCATACCATCCACGACGGAGGCGTGAACCAGCCTGTCGGCGATGATGGCATCCTCCTTGCCCAGCAGCACCTCGAAGATGGCAGCGTTGGCGTCCATGCAGGACCCGAAAAGGATGGTATCCTCGGTGCCCAGGAACTTGGTGAGTTTATCTTCCAGTTCCCGGTGTATGTCCTGAGTGCCGCAGATGAACCTCACAGAGGACATTCCGTAGCCTCGATCACCCAATCCCTTGCGGGCCGCTTCCATCACCTCAGGATGACTGGACAATCCCAGATAGTTGTTGGCACAGAAATTGACGACGTCCTGGGTGGCCGACCCTTCAGGATACTCCACCTCCACGTCCGCCCCTTGAGGAGTGTGGATATAGCGTTCTTCTTTGTAGAGACCGCCATCCTTGATGGTTTTTAACTCATTCTGATAGAATTCTTTTGCCTTTCCGTAAGCCATGATTACCTCCTACTAATTCTTTACCTCACCGCTCTGGTTGGTATCGGACACCCGTCTGGGCGGGACCAGGACAAGTCCTTCAGGTCAGGCCCTTCACTTCTCCCGCCAAAGGCGGGACAAACCTTTCAGGACAAGCCCGTGACGAACAGGGGACGGTTAACTTATGTCTTAAACTCGTTGATTACTTCAATGATCTTGTTTACCGTCTCGAAATTATCAACCGTTCCCTTCTCATCCGGTATCTTCACCCCGAATTTCTTGTCTATGAATGCCACCAAAGATACCACGGAGAGCGAATCGATCAATCCCGAGGATATCAGAGGCGTGTTCTCCTCGATCTCCTCGTCCGGGTCTTCCACGAATTCCTTCTTGATGTACTCAATCAACTCCTCTTTCACTTAAGTCCTCCTGTTCTGGTTTTCAAGAACTTACAGAATTATCGAAATCAAAACAAAATCCCACAAGGCTGGTGGATCAATCGTTTTCGAGTGTCGAAAGATCACCCACCGGCTCTCCTCTCTCCTGGGCGCGCAGAACTCTTCTCATGATCTTTCCGCTTCGCGTCTTGGGCAAGGAGTCCACAAATTCGATCTCCTGGGGCATGGCGATGGATGACAACTTCTTACGAATGAAGTTCATGATCTCAAGTTCCAGATCATCGCTTGGCTCAAATCCGGGTTTCAATGCCACAAAAGCTTTAACCACCTCCATATTCATCGCATCCGGCTTTCCTATGGCGGCAGATTCTGCCACGGCCTCATGTTCCAAGAGTACGGACTCTATCTCAAAAGGGCCAACCAGGTGTCCGGCAACGTTGATCACGTCATCATCCCGTCCCATAAACCAGAAATAACCTTCCTCATCAATGCTCGACCTGTCGCCGGTTAGATACCACCCGTTCTTGAATTTGCTCTCATAGCCACTCTCGTTGTTCCAGTAGGTTCGGAATATGGAGGGCCAGGGTGGCTTGAGCGCCAGGAGTCCGGGTTTGTCTTTTTCGGCAATGGGTTCGAATTCGTGGCTCAAAACAGCGGCCGTTACGCCGGGAAAGGCTTTGCCCATGGACCCCGGTTTGATCTTCATCCCGGGATAATTCGAAACCAGGATACACCCGGTCTCTGTCTGCCACCAGGTGTCATGGAAGGGTAAGCCGTAAACTTCCTCAGACCAGATTACAGCTTCCGGATTCAGTGGTTCACCCACAGAGCACAGGTGTCGGAGGGACGAAAGATCAAACTTCTCAACGATCTCCTTGCCCGCTTTCATAAGCATCCGAATGGCGGTAGGGGCGGAATACCAGACTGTTATCTTATGTTTCTGGATGAATTCATACCATTTTGCCGGAACAAAGCCTGCATCCAGCACCACCTGGGTTATGCCCAGACTCCAGGGCCCGATGATTCCATAAGACGTGCCGGTAACCCATCCCGGGTCAGCCGTGCACCAGTAAATATCTTCCGTTCTTAAATCTAAAACCCATTTGGTGGTCAGGTACTGAGAGAAAATAGAGGAGTGAACGTGCAAAGCTCCTTTGGGCTGGCCGGTTGTTCCTGAGGTATAGTGGAGCACGGAAGGTGTCTCCGCGGTGGCTGGAAAGTGTTCAAATGACTCCATCCGGGGAGCTTTACTATATGAAAACGCCATCTCCCGCTCTTTTAGGGGAATGCCCTCATCGTCTGACATAATCACGACATGCCTTAGATCCGGAAGCCTGTCTTTGATCTTTCTGATTCTGGGAACAAGCTTTCTGGTGGTCAAAACAGCCGAGGCGCTGCAGTTCTGTAGCCGGGTAAGGAGTGACTCCTCTCCGAAAGCGGAAAAGAGGGGAACCACAATTCCTCCCATCTTCAGAATTCCCAGAAAGGCAAAGTAGAGCTCGGGGATCTTGTCCATGAAGATGACGATGCGGTCGCCGTTCTTCAGCCCCAGCTTTTGGCTTAACAGATGGGCAAATGAATTCGAATGGATCTTCAGGTCCTCGAAGGTAAACCTCTTCTGTTCACCGGTGAAGCCTTCCCAGATCAAGGCTAACTTACTGCCCAGGCCCAACTCGCAGTTTCTGTCCGAGCAATAGTAGCCAATGTTAACGGCATCACCTTGCTTGTACGAAAGCTCCTTCTTAGCAATAGACCAATCGAAACCCTTGACTCTTTCCTCGTGAGAACCGATGTTGCTCATAACCAACTGCTCCTTATCATTTCATCATTCCAACCAGCCACCATTCAAATCCTGAGACAAGCGCGAGAAATACGGCGTAGTTGCTCGATTTATCGAGCTTAATAATACCGCCCAATGAATTGGGCAACTAGAGAGGTAATTCCCCACTCTATTAATCCAGCCGAATTTTACTGGCGGCTTGTTCGTATATGGTGCGCGGACCATAACCAGTAATACCTGTAATGACACTTCTCGAACCGTTGATTTGCACAACCTGTTTGAAGGCCATGCCCACAAGTAACGGACTTGAATAAGCGATTCCCCCATCCTCCGTGCGCCGAAGTTGCGTTCCCCATATTCCTCCGCCACTCGCGCCAAGGAAACTATCTGGTAAGTCAGTCCTGTTTCGGTAAGAAACGCTCAAATTGAGATAGTCGAATTGTCCTTCAAGATAGTATTTTGTGACTCCCGTATACATGAACTCGCATCGACAGTCTAGTATCTTGCTGAACCGACCTGTTGAATTCTCAATTTCTGCCCATTCTCCTATAGTTCCACAAAGAAGAAAAAGGTCATTATTCCAATCAATAGGCTCTGACAAAACAGATTGTTTGTGTTTCGAGAGGTTCCAGAAAACTTTTTTTGCGCTGATTGTTCCTCTTTGAGGAACTGGTAGAATTATTACTGCTAAATCTGAATTTGTGACCGCTTGAGCTTGTTCTTCTAGTTCCACTATGCGAAGGATAGACGTATTGATAGTGAATCTGTGCTCGAAGGTTCCAAGGTTCAGTCCTATTTCTTTGAGTTTCTTCAATTCATCACTCACGTGTTTAGCCGTGAGAATACAATACTGGTCTTCTATTTGGATTAGTGTCCCCGAAGCCAAAAGCGGAATCTCTTCTTCTTTTATGTCAGAGTCCAATAGGATAACCTCATAAGGCTCTATTTCCTTTTGGATTCTACCGATTAATTCATCCGGCAAATCTTTGATCTGTATTTTTTCTATGGTTTTGTCCATAACTGTGCGCCATTCAGACTCAAAGTTTTAGCAGCCGATTTCAGCACCAGGAGTAACCTTTAACTCAGTTTTCGCTAAAAACAATCTTTCGTTTTGTCAGGACCTTAAGTCAATTCAAGCGTTGGGAATTCCCTGTAAACACTATCACCAAAACCGCCCAATGAATTGGGTAACTACAGGTTCTGGTTCCCATGCCAAGACAACCGCTTATCGCGAGTTCTCAGCGAGTTTCGGGAAAGAACACCACTTTCCCCACTTCTCTTTTCGAGGAGATCACCGCCTCCATGCCTTTGTGAAAGTCCTTCAACGGCATCTTGTGGGTTATCACCGGGGAGACGTCCACCTTTTTGTATTTCAACAGGTTGCTCAACTGAAACCAAGTGTCGAACATCAATCTGCCGTTTATGCCGATGATATTGGCACCCTTAAAGATCACGCCATTGGCCAGATCAAATTCTATCTTGGACGAGGGGATGCCGAAGGCGGTGAAAGTTCCTCCCTTTTTTAAGATCTTGAAGCCATTATCAATCGCCCCCTGCACTCCGGTCATCTCTAAAACCACGTCCACCCCCTCACCGGAGGTGGCCTCCATGATCTCCTTCACCGGATCGTGGGTGAGAATGCTCAAGGCCACGTCCGC